>JBGQBP010000141.1:0-10108 GCA_041494945.1 Binatia bacterium
AGCGACGATGACGTCGACCAGTATATCAACCAAATCAAGGAGAAGAACCAAATCAACGACGAACAGCTTAGAGAGGCGCTCAGGCGGGAAGGGGTTGCGTGGGGAAAGTATCGCGCCTCAATCCGGGCCGAAGTCGAAAAGGGCGAAATCATTGACACCCAAGTGCGCAAAAGAATCAACATCACTTCCGAAGACGTGGAACGCTACTATCAATTGAACCAGAAACAATATGTTTCCGACCAAAGAGTGCGCCTGCGCCACATTATGCTTGCGGTTCCCGAGACTCCCGAGGGGCAGAAGGCGACGATGGAAAAAGCGGCTGAGATTCGCCGTCGCGCCCTGGCCGGAGAGGATTTCGCCAAACTGGCCGAGAGCTACTCGGAAGGCGCCGGCGCCTCGGAGGGAGGAGATATCGGGTGGGTTAGCCACGGAAGCCTGCTGAAAGAAATCGACGAGCTTGCATTCGGTAAACTCGCCGTCGGCGAGGTGAGCCAGCCCGTGCGCACCAGCGCCGGGATTCATTTGATCAAGTTGGAAGCGCGCGAAGGGGGAAAACAACTCGCGCTGTCGGACGTAAGAGAAAAAATCCAGAACGAGCTTATGGCCAAAGCTTTGGACGAGCGGTACAATAAATGGCTTAGGGGCGACCTGCGGAAAAAGCACAAAGTCGACGTCAAAATTCCCGGCGTCGTCTTCCGTCCGGAAGACACCAAAGAAGGAACGATGGACTCCCTCGTAGCCTCGGGAACAAAGCGGACCAAAAACCAGAGCTCGAGCTTTTGGGATTTCCTCAATCCGTTCAAAGCCACTCCGATCGAAGACGATGAGGAAATTGGACGGAATCCCAACTCCGGGCAGAACGTGGTCAGCCTATTAGGCACGCCGCTTTTCAGGTCGGAATCGGCCGACGATCGGCAAACAACGGACGAAATCCTCGACCCGATTGAAAACCCCAAAGGCGCCGCTGAGAAGCCGAAAGAATCGGGCGGCTTTTGGCAGAGTCTCAATCCCTTCTCTAAAAAATAAACCGGACCGGTGAACAGGCCCCATCTACCATCCGCCGGCCTGAGGGTCTCTCTCCAGGCCGATGCGATACGCCTGTGTTACGCTCACCTGAGAGTTGGGAGAATTTCCGGTGTACGCTTGATATCCCTGGTCCCACGCATCGGCCCTTCGAGACGCCCCCGGCGGTCGTATGCTGTTTGGAGCGAAAGGTAAAATGGCCAAACCCATTGTGGCTGTGACCATGGGCGATCCGGCCGGAATCGGTCCGGAAATTGTGCTTAAAGCGCTGGCCCATCCGGCGATAAGGCGGGTTTGCCGGCCACTGGTCATAGGGGATTGGGGGATTCTTTTGCGGGGCCTCAAAGCCGGCGCCTCCAAGCGCAAGCTGGTTCGATGGGAGCAGGGCCGGCCTTGGCCCAAGAGCAATGCGATTGTAGTTCATTCTTTGTCTTCTCTCTCTCCCGCGCAGTGTAAACCGGGAATTCCTTCACGAGCTTGCGGCGCTGCGGTTTATCGTTACGTCACGGAAGCGGCGATGCTGGCGCTCTCGGGAGAGGTCGATGCCATAGCCACGGCGCCGCTCAATAAGAAAGTTCTCCAAATGGCCGGACACCGATATCCCGGTCACACGGAGCTGCTCGCCGAGCTGGCCGGCGCGGCCGAGAGCCGGATGATGCTGTTGGGCAACAAATTGAAAGTCGTCCTGGTAACGGTGCATCTGCCGTTGATGAAAGTTGGCCGAGCGTTGACGAGTCGAAAAATTCGCGTCACGCTGGAAATGGCGGATCACGCGCTCAGGAAATATTTTGGTTGCGCTCGACCCAGACTGGCGTTAGCGGCGCTCAATCCGCACGCGGGGGAGGAGGAGATCTTCGGCCACGAGGAGAAAAAAATTATTTTTCCCGCGGCGCGGGAGGCGAAGAGGAGAGGAATCCGAGTCTTCGGCCCGTTGCCGGCCGACAGCCTTTTCTATCAGGCAGCGCGGGGAGACTATGACGCCGTGATCTGCATGTACCACGATCAGGCGCTGATCCCGGTGAAGCTGCTGCATTTTATCGGTGGGGTGGCCTTGACCTTGGGTCTTCCGTTTGTCAGAACTTCCGTGGATCACGGCACGGCGTACGACATTGCCGGCAAAAACAAGGCCGATGCGACCAGCATGAGAGAAGCCATCTTGTTGGCGGCGCGTCTAGCGCGAAGGATGAAGCAGCGGAGGAGATCATGAATCCAGAGATCTTTCGCGAGTACGACATACGCGGCCTGGCGGAAAAGGATTTCGATTCTGAATTCGCGCATCTTCTCGGCAAAGTTCACGGAACCGCCGTTTACAACAGAGGCGGGCGTCGCGTCACGGTAGGACGGGATTGCCGCGCCACGTCCGATCCCTACGCGGAGGCGGTGATTCAAGGCATGCTCTCCGCCGGTTTGCACGTGTATGACATCGGCGTCTGTCCTACGCCGCTCCTGTACTTTTCTCTCTTTCATCTCGACGTGGACGGCGGGATTATGGTTACCGCGAGCCACAATCCGTCCGAATACAATGGCTTCAAAGTCTGCCTGGGCAAAGACACTATTTACGGCGCGCAGATCCAGGACTTGCGAGCGCGGGTGGAGCGCGAAGATTTCAAGGAAAACGCCGGGGGAAAACGCGAAACGTACGAAATTATTCCGCCTTATTGGGAACACCTGTGGCGCGACGTACCCTCTCTCGCTCGCCCCCTCAAAGTCGTTATCGATGCCGGCAGCGGGGTCGGCGGCCCGGTCGGGCCGCCGATTTTCCGCCGCCTCGGCTGCGAGGTCTGGGAGATCGCGTGCACGATGGACGGGACGTTTCCCATCCATCATCCGGACCCAACGGTTCCGGAGAATTTGGAGCTGCTGATCGACAAAGTAAAAAAAGAAAAGGCCGACTTAGGCATCGCCTACGACGGCGATGCCGACCGCGTCGGCGCCGTAGATGAACAAGGCAATATCCTCTGGGGAGACCAGCTTTTGATTCTATTTTCCCGCGACATTCTCGAGCGCCAGCCTGGCGCGACGATCATTTCGGAAGTTAAGGGCTCTCAGCGACTCTACGATCAGATCGCTTTGCACGGCGGCAAGCCGATCATGTGGAAGACGGGCCATTCGCTTCTCAAGGCGAAGATGAAAGAAACCAAGGCGGTGCTGGCCGGGGAGATGAGCGGCCATATGTTTTTCGCCGACCGATATTTCGGCTACGATGACGCGATTTACGCCTCGCTCCGCCTGGTCGAGCTGGTGGCGCGATTAGGCCGGCCTTTGTCGGCCCTTCTCTCGGATGTGCCCAAGAGCGTGTCCACGCCTGAGATCCGCGTCGATTGTCCCGACGACAAAAAATTTCAGATCGCCGAGCGCGCCAAGGAATATTTTCGCCAGCACTATCCGATCATCGACGTGGACGGCGTGCGCATCCAGTTTCCCGAGGGCTGGGGACTGATTCGCGCCTCCAACACGCAGCCCGCGCTCGTACTCCGCTTCGAAGCTCAAAGCGCCGAGAAGCTTGCCGAGTACCGGAGGATCGTCGAGGCCAAGCTGAAAGAGCTCAGGAGCAGCTAGAAGGCGAATGGCCGGCAAGATCGTCATCCGAGGGGCGCGGCAACACAATCTAAAGAACATCGACCTCGAGATTCCCCGCGATCGCTTCGTCGTCATCACCGGAGTTTCCGGCTCGGGAAAGTCCTCGTTAGCTTTCAACACTCTCTATGCCGAGGGTCAGCGCCGCTACATCGAGTCGCTCTCGGCTTACGCGCGGCAGTTCTTGCAGCAGATGGAGCGGCCCGACGTGGACGCGATCGAGGGGCTGTCGCCCGCGATCGCGATCGAGCAGCGCGGCGCGAGCCGGAATCCACGCTCGACGGTCGGAACGATTACCGAGATTTACGACTATCTCAAGCTTCTCTTCGCCCGCATAGGCAAACCGCATTGCTACAAGTGCGGCCGTGAGATTACCGCGCACACGGTGCAGCAAATCGTCGATCGGCTCATCTCGTTACCGCTACAAACCCAGCTCAATATTCTGGCGCCGATCGCCGTTGCCGGAGTTGCCGATGCTCGTAAAAAGCTCGATGCATTGGCCAAAGCCGGCTTTGCGCGCGTCAAGATCGACGGCAGAGTTTACGAATTGAGCGAAGAGATCACGCTTAAAAAATCCTCCGGTCATGCCGTCGAGCTGATCGTCGACCGAATCGTTCTCAGACAAGGGATTGAAAAGCGGCTGGCCGATTCCCTGGAAACCGCTTATCGCTATGGCGGCGACGTCCTCAAGGTCGAGATTGTGGGCGGCGCGGGAAATAATGACGCCGAGCAGATCTTCAGCCAGAAATCCATCTGCGTTCGCTGCGGTATTTCTTACCCCGAGCTTGCGCCGCAACTTTTTTCATTCAACAGCCCGGAAGGCGCCTGTCCCGACTGCGCGGGTCTGGGCCGGCGGATCGACGCCGGCAACGGATCGGAAGAAACGACAGATTACTTCGACCTGGCGCTCTGTCCCACCTGCAACGGAAAGCGCCTCAGGAGAGAGAGCCTGCATGTTTTGATCGCGGGGAAGAGCATTTCCGATCTGTCGGGCGCCCCGGTCGCAGAGGCTCTAGATTTTTTCACCAAGCTCGAGCTCACCGAGCGCGATCGGTCTATTGCCGACCGCATGGTGCGCGAGATCGCCGCACGGCTCGGTTTTTTGATTCAGGTCGGCTTGGATTATTTGAGCCTGGACCGGCCCTCGGCCACGCTTTCCGGCGGAGAGATTCAACGAGTCCGGCTGGCGACGGAGATCGGGTCGCGGCTCGTGGGGGTGCTCTACATTCTCGATGAGCCGAGTATCGGGCTTCATCCGCGGGACAACGCGCGTCTTCTTGGTCTTCTTTGCGAGCTTAGAGATCTGGGCAACACGGTGCTGGTGGTCGAGCATGACCGCGAGGCCATCATGGCGGCGGATCACGTCATCGATCTAGGACCCGGCGCCGGATTTAACGGCGGCGCAGTAGTGGCGCAAGGATCGCCGCAGCAAGTTTTGGAAAGTGAAGGATCGCTCACCGGCCAGTATCTTTCCGGCCGTCTGGAGATTCCACTCCCCGCTCGCCGTCGCAAAAGCAACGGCAAAGCTCTGATCGTGAAAGGCGCGCGCCGGCACAATCTAAAAGGGATCACCGCGGAGTTCCCGCTAGGCGCGATGACGTGCGTGACCGGCGTTTCGGGATCGGGCAAAAGCAGCCTCGTCCTCGACACGCTCTACGTAGCGATGGATCAACGTCTTCACGGCGTGAAAGCCGGGACCGGGCTGTGCGACAAACTCGTCGGATACGAAAACTTCGATAACGTGATCAGCGTCGATCAGAGCCCGATCGGCCGCACGCCGCGCTCGAATCCCGCGACCTACACGGGTCTATTTCCTCATATCCGCGATCTTTTCGCGCAGCTTCCGGAAGCGAGAGTGCGCGGCTTCGGACCCGGCAGATTTTCTTTCAACGCCAAAGGTGGACGATGCGAAGCCTGCGCCGGCGACGGCATGGTCAGAATCGAGATGCACTTCCTGCCGGACACGTTCGTTCCCTGCGGAGTTTGCCATGGGCGTCGGTTTAACCGGGAGACCTTGGAGGCTTTGTATCGCGGTCGAAGCATCGCCGACGTTCTGGATTTAACCGTCAATCAGGCGATAGAGTTTTTGGGTAATTTCCCGGCCATTCGCCGCAAGCTGGAAACGCTTAGAGACGTGGGCATGGGTTATGTCCGTCTAGGCCAGCCGGCGACGACTCTTTCCGGCGGCGAGGCGCAGCGGATCAAGCTGGCGCGCGAATTGAGCAAACGGTCCACCGGCAGAACGTTATATATCCTCGACGAGCCGACCACGGGTCTTCACTTCGACGACGTCAGAAAGCTGCTCGACGTGCTCAACCGTTTGACCGACGCCGGTAATACCGTCGTGATTATCGAGCACAACCTGGACGTGATCAAGACGGCCGATTTCGTGTTGGACCTGGGCCCGGAGGGAGGGAAGGGTGGTGGAGAGGTCGTGGCTTTCGGCACTCCCGAGGAAATCGCTCTGGTAGAGAAATCTTACACCGGGCAATACCTGAAGAGCGTTCTACGGTTTTGATGCGCTGGAGAAGGCCGGGTTTGCCGTTCCGGCGACGCGGTATTTTCTTTCGCGCCTCTTTAAATTCTGAAAAGAATCATTAACTTACTCGCAGGTTGACACGAACAACCGGCTCGGTTATTGTTAAATCAGACCTAAAAGGTCTGAGATCGCTCTGGGGCTAATTATTCAAGGCCGGCAATGAAGATTCCGATTTATTTAGACAACCATTCGACAACGCAGGTGGACCAGCGCGTTTTGGACGTTATGCTGCCCTATTTTAGGGACGTGTTCGGGAACGCCGCCAGCCGCAATCATAGTTTTGGATGGGAGGCGGAAGCGGCGGTCGACCAGGCGCGCGCTCAAATCGCGCGCTTGATCGGCGCGTCTTCGCCTAAAGAAATCATATTCACGAGCGGAGCGACCGAATCGGATAATCTGGCGATCAAGGGGGCAGCCGAGGCTTACAAGGAGAAAGGAAACCACATCGTCTCGTGCGTCACCGAGCACCGTGCCGTGCTGGACAGTTGCAAGTCCCTGGAGCGGCGCGCCTCCAGCGTCACTTATCTGCCGGTAAACAGCGACGGCACTTTGAACTTTGAAAAGCTATCCGCCGCGATAACGGAGAAAACAATACTCATTTCCCTGATGGCGGCCAACAACGAGATCGGCGTGATTCATCCGGTGAGAGAGATCGGGCAAATTGCCAAAGAGAGAGGAGTCCTTTTTCATTGCGACGGCGCGCAGGCGGTAGGAAAAATTCCCGTGAACGTCGAAGAAATGGGAATCGATCTTCTCTCTATTTCGGCGCACAAAATGTACGGGCCCAAAGGAGTCGGCGCGTTGTACGTTCGCTCCAAGCGGCCCAAGGTTCGCCTCAGCCCGATCATCGATGGCGGCGGTCATGAGCAAGGTTTGCGCTCGGGCACGCTGAACGTCCCCGGCATCGTGGGGTTTGGCAAGGCGTGCGAAATTGCGGGGCTTGAGTTGCCGCGGGAAGCGGACCGTCTTATCGACTTAAGAGAAAGACTCAAGCACGGCATCTTGAGCCGCCTGGATGAGGTCTACCTGAACGGCGATCCGGTCCGGCGTTTGCCGGGGAATTTGAACATCGGTTTCGCTTATGTAGAAGGCGAGTCGCTATTGATGGCGCTCAAAGACATAGCGCTCTCCGCCGGCTCGGCTTGCACATCGGCCAGCCTCGAGCCTTCCCATGTGCTGCGCGCATTGAGGCTGCCGGACGACATGGTGCATGCTTCAATCCGCTTTGGACTTGGCCGGTTCAATACAACGGAGGAAATCGATTATACGGTCGATCGAGTGGCGCAGGAAGTATCGAGGCTGCGCAAGCTTTCACCGTTCTACGAAGCGGCGAAGCGGGACGTTCGAAGACGTGAAGAGAGGGATCTCAAAGCCCGGCAGGCTTCCTGAATCCGTCGGGCTCTTGGAGGATTAGAATGGTTAGCATTACAGAGCGCGCCGCGGAGAAAATCAAGCAGCTCCAGGCGGCGGAAAACAAAGATAGCCAGGGATTGCGCCTGAAAGTCGTCGGCGGCGGCTGCTCAGGTCTGCAATACAAGATGGACCTGGACTTGCAGAAACCCGGCGACCGCATCTTTGAAAAAGATGGCGCCAAAGTTTTGGTGGATATGAAAAGCCTTTTGTATCTCAACGGCACCGAGCTCGATTACAAGGAAGAGCTGATGCAATCCGGATTCGTGTTTCAGAATCCCAACGTGAAGCGCTCTTGCGGCTGTGGCACTTCGTTCACGGTTTAGTGCCGCGAAGCGTTGAATTAGAAGGGTAAATGAAATGGCTAAAGCAGCAAATACCGTCGAGATCCTTGCCGACCGGGACTACAAGTACGGTTTTGTCACCGACGTCGAGGTAGATACCGTACCGCGTGGGCTAAGCGAGGAAGTAGTCCGGACGATTTCAGCCAAGAAGAACGAGCCCGCGTGGTTACTGGAGTGGCGGCTCAAGGCCTATCATTACTGGACAAAGCTCGAGCGCTCACAGGCCGAGCCGAAGTGGGCGAACATCCACTATCCGCCGATCGATTACCAGAACATCATTTACTTCTCGGCGCCCAAGTCGCGGCCCAAGAGTCTGGACGAAGTCGATCCCGAGATATTGGCGACCTATGAAAAACTCGGTATTCCGCTGCGCGAGCGGGAGAAGCTCGCGGGCGTGGCCGTCGATGCGGTCTTCGACAGCGTTTCGGTGGCGACAACTTTTAAAGAGAAATTGGGCGAGATGGGCATCCTCTTTTGCTCTTTTTCCGAGGCGGTGCAGGCCCATCCAGATCTGGTGCAAAAGTATCTCGGCTCCGTTGTGCCGTATACGGACAATTTTTTCGCTACGCTCAACTCCGCGGTCTTCACAGACGGCTCGTTCTGCTACATTCCGAAAGGGGTGCGTTGTCCGATGGAGTTGTCGACGTACTTCCGCATCAACGCCGCGGAGACCGGGCAATTCGAGCGGACGCTGATCATCGCCGACGAGGGCAGCTACGTGAGTTATCTGGAAGGCTGCACTGCGCCGATGCGCGACACCAATCAATTACACGCGGCGGTCGTCGAGCTCATCACACACGATAAAGCCCAGATCAAATACTCGACGGTCCAGAACTGGTACCCCGGCGATAAAGAAGGCAAGGGCGGCATCTACAACTTCGTCACCAAGCGGGGCAAGTGTCTGGGAAAAGATTCCAAGATTTCCTGGACCCAGGTGGAGACCGGCTCGGCGATCACCTGGAAGTACCCGAGCTGTATTCTGCAAGGCGACAACTCGGTGGGAGAGTTTTATTCGGTGGCGCTGACCAACAATTACCAGCAAGCCGACACCGGCACCAAGATGATTCACATCGGGAAGAACACCAAGAGCACGATCATCTCGAAAGGCATCTCGGCGGGCCACGGGCAGAACACTTACCGAGGACTGGTGAAAATCATGAAAGGGGCGACGGGTTCGCGCAACTATTCGCAGTGCGACTCGCTGCTCCTGGGCGATAAATGCGGTGCGCACACCTTCCCCTACCAGGAAGTGATGAACGCCTCCTCCAAGATTGAGCACGAGGCGTCGACGTCCAAGATCAGCGAAGACCAGTTCTTCTATTGCAGGCAGCGCGGCATCTCGAGCGAAGACGCGGTGACGCTGATCGTCTCCGGCTTCTGCAAGCAAGTGTTCCGCGAGCTGCCGATGGAGTTCGCGGTCGAAGCGCAAAAGCTTCTGGGCGTAAATCTCGAGGGCAGCGTCGGCTAAGGCAAACATGGACTCCGTCATCTATTTCGATAATAACGCGACCACGCGGCTGGCGCCCGAAGCGCTCGAGGCGATGCAACCCTATCTCACCGAGCTTTACGGCAATCCCTCCAGCATCCATGGGTTTGGCAGCCAGGTGTCGCGCAAGATCCAGGAGGCGCGAGAGCAGGTTGCTGCCTTGCTCGGCGCAGCCGATCCGATCGAGATCGTAATCACGAGCTGCGGCACCGAGGGCGATAACGCCGCGATTCGAGGGATTCTGGAGTCGCAGCCGCAAAAGCGCCACATCGTGACGACTCAAGTCGAGCACCCGGCGGTGCTGAGCCTTTGTCAGCATCTGGAGAAAAAAGGCTATCGGGTAACGTGGCTCCGGGTCGATGCGGACGGGATGCTCGACCTGGAGGAGTTGAAAGCTTCGCTCAGCGACGACACCGCCCTGGTCTCGATCATGTACGCCAACAATGAAACGGGCGTTGTCTTTCCAATCGAGCCCATCGGCGAGATCGTAAAGGCCAGAGGAATCCCGTTTCACGTCGATGCCGTTCAGGTGGCGGGAAAGATTCCGCTTAATCTCCGTCAAAGCCCGGTCGATCTGCTAACGATATCGGCGCATAAATTCCACGGGCCTAAGGGCGTCGGCGCGCTTTATGTGCGAAGAGGCATCACGTTCAGGCCTTTCATGATCGGCGGACATCAGGAGCGTGGGCGGCGAGGCGGGACTGAAAACGTGGCGGGCATCGTGGGAAT
>JBGQBP010000142.1:0-10006 GCA_041494945.1 Binatia bacterium
TCCAGGAGGCGCCCTTCTGGGGCCGGCGATAAATCTGCGCGCGCTTCTCTCCGTAGTCGATCGAAATGTAAGCGTCCGGTTGAAAGAAGCGGATCTTTCTTTCGCGCTTTACCGACACCCGGCTTGCGGTCACGTTGGCGACACAGCCGTTGGCAAAAGTTATTCTCGCGTTGGCGATATCCGGCTCGTTGGTGAGCACCGCAACGCCGACGGCCTCGACGCGCTCGACCTTAGAACGCACGAGACTCGCGATCACGTCGATATCGTGGATCATCAGATCCAGGACCACATCCACGTCGGTGCCGCGCTCCACGAACGGCGCGAGCCGATGGCATTCGACGAACTTCGGCTCTTGGATAACGCCCTCCAGGGCGCGAATGGCGGGATTAAATCTCTCCAGGTGCCCCACCTGGAGCACGAGACGTTTTTCTCTGGCCAAATCGACGAGCCGCCGGCCTTCCTCCAAAGTGGCCGTCATCGGTTTCTCCACCAGCACGTCGATGCCTGCGTCCAGAAAGTCACGAGCCACTTCGTAGTGCAGCCGAGTCGGCACGGCAATGCTCACGCCGCGAACCCGGCCGAAAAGCTCGCGGTAGTCGGTCATCGACGCGACCCCGAACTGCGCGCCGATTTCCCGCGCGCGGTCCGCGTCGACATCCGCCACTCCTATAAGTTTCGCCTTCGGCGAGAGCGCATATTTTTCCGCGTGACGTTTGCCGGCATAGCCGACGCCCACTACGCCGACCGGAATTCTTGAATCCCCATTCATACAATATAAAAAGATTTGTCTTTTTGTCTTTGTCTTTTTACTTTTTCTTCGAGCATCTTTTCGCTCACGGCCACGACTACGATCCCCGCGCGGTCCGCTTCCATTATCAGTTCATCCTTCTCCAACAGAATAGTCTTCCCGGCCTCGACGGCCAAGACGGCGCCCTTCAATTCGCGGAGCGGCCGGATCGTGTCCAGTCCGACCGCGGGAACATCGAAGCGGAGATCCTGTTGTGGCTTGCTGACTTTAACGACGACGATGCCTTCCTTTCCCAGCTCGCCCCCTCGACGGATAGCGGCATCGGTTCCCTCGGCGGCCTCGACGGCCAAGACCACGCGATGCTTGACGACGACACATTGCCCGATTCCCAATCGGCCGGTTTCCTTGGCCGTTTCGAAACCGAGCCGAATATCCTCCCATTGTTCCGGGCTGGGAGAGCGACGGGAGAGCACCCCTTCGCCCGGAATGATCTGAGAGAGGAAGAGCGTGGACTCCACGATCTTGATGCCGTCCTTTTCAAGCTCGTCCGCGACGCCCCTGAGCAACCGGTCGTCTTCGCGGCTGCGAACGCGCGCCAAAAACGCCGCGCCCCGTAAATCGGGCCGAAAATTGGAAAGCAGCTTGACCTTCTTGATCCCTCCGGCCATCACCGCCTCTTTGACGCCTGCCTTCTGAAACGTGCGGATGATTTTTCCCAGTTGGCCGACGTAAACCCACGTCACGCTGCCGGCGGCCTTCTCGATATCCGGCAGCGTTTCTCCCCGATGGGCGACCGTCACCAACGAAACGCCTTCCCGCTTCGCCTGCTCGGCGAAGATCAGCGGAAATTTTCCGTTGCCCGCGATGAGACCCAGTTTGCGCACGACACAGCTATTTTGTAGGGGCGGGTTTTAAACCCGCCCCTACCCAGTCCTGCCTTTCACCGGCATATCCCTCGCCGTGAGTTCTCGACAAAAGCAGCCAGACGCTCTACTTCGACAGATCCCGGAATCTCTTTCCTGACTTTCTTGACCGACGCCTTGGCCGTCATGCCGGATTGAAAGAGAATGCGATAAGCTTTTTTGATCGCGTCGATCTGTTCTCTGCTGAAACCCCTGCGTTTCAGTCCTTCGAGATTCAACCCCTTGAGCCGGGCGCGATCTCCCGTGGCGTTACAATAGGGAGGAACATCCTTCGAGACCATCGATCCCGCTCCGAGGAGCGCGCTGGTTCCGACTTTCACAAATTGATGGATGCCGACCAGGCCGCCGACGATCACGTAATCTTCGACCACGACGTGGCCTCCAAGGGTCGCTCCGTTGGCGATGATGTTACGATCGCCGAGCAGGCAATCGTGCGCGATGTGGCAATACATCATGAGCAGGTTGTGGCTGCCGACGCGGGTCATCATCCCGCCGCCCATGGTGCCGGGGTTGAGCGAGACGAATTCCCGGATCGTGTTGCGGTCTCCGATGACGAGCCGGCTGTCTTCTCCGCGATATTTGAGGTCCTGCGGAACGGAGCCCACCGTGGCGAACTGAAAGATCAGGTTGCCCTCGCCGATGCTGGTGCTGCCTTCGATCACCGCGTGAGATTTGATGCGCGTTCCCTTGCCGATTTTGACGCCGGGACCGACGATGCTGTATGGGCCCACCTCGACGTCGTGATCCAGCTCTGCGCGCGGATCCACCAGGGCTGTTGGATGGATCTTGGTCATTCTGCCGCCCATTGCAAAGAAGCCGTTCTCAGTCGAGTGGAACTTCCATAGCAGAAATCTCCGCCTGCGCCGCGGTTTTCCCGTCCACCGTCGCCACGCCTTTCATCTTCCAGAAAGAGCCGCGACGCTTGAGACAGGTCAATTCCAGACGGAGTTGATCGCCGGGTTCGACCGGCCGCTTGAATTTCACCCGGTCCAGCCCGGTTAATACGAAAATCTTCTCCCCGTCGCCTCCGCCCCGGGAAACGTAGGCGAGGATCGCCGCAACCTGGGCCATCGCCTCGCAGATCAACACGCCGGGCATGACCGGGTGATTGGGAAAGTGGCCCTGAAAAAATCCCTCGTTTACCGTGACGTTCTTGATGCCGACGATTCTCTGGTCGCCCTCGACTTCGACGATCCGATCCACCAAAAGAAAAGGATAGCGGTGGGGTATCCGCTTAAAAATCTCTCTGACGTCGAGCATGGTTTTGGATTCCATTTTTGCGCTGCGCTCAAGCGCCGCTATCGGCTAAAACTATCATGACGTTGCATGATTCGGGTATGCGCGAAGCGAGCCATGGCTTTGACTACGCGAGCTACCGGCGGCGAAACACACCGGTGCCGTGAAGAACGTGACGTCTTACGAAGATCGAATAGGGCAGCAGGACAAGGGGCGCTTTCGATGACCAGCTTAGCAGCCTTGCATGTTTCGAGACGGGCGCAATCAATCGAACCGTAGTCACTTGCCCTTGGCGGGGGGTTTTACGGCGGCAGCGCCGCCGGCCCGGCCGTTATACAGCTCGACCACTTTGTTTGTAATGTCGATCGCCTGATCGCTGTAAAGGAGCTGCGAGCGCTCCAGGATCAAAGTGAACTTCTCGCTTTTTCCGACTTCGACGACGACCCCTTCCAGCTCCTTCAGGATGTCGGCGGTTATCTCCCGCTCTTTCTGCTGCAACTCTTCCTGGGAATCGCGCATGTCGCGCTGGTAGATTACGTATTTTTTTTGCATGTCGCCTTCGATCCTGCGGCGATCGTCCTCCTTGAGGAGCGGCCCCTTTTTGTCGATATCGGCTTTCATTTTTTCGAGTTCCTGCTTCTGCCGAATCAGGTCGGCCTCGACTTTTTTTACCTGAGCCTGAAACTTCTCCCGGGCCTTTTTACCCTGCTGGGAGTCGCTGATGGCTTTCTGGATATCGATCAAGCCGATCTTGATCTGCTGCGCCCAGGCGGGCATGGCAAAAAGAAGAAAAAAAACTACCGCAAACGCTTTGTACACGAAAGCCTCCGGATCGAGAGAATTGCAGACTGTTTGCTTGACTATTGACTGCCCAGCGCGAAACCAATCACCGAGGTATCGTCGCCTTTCTGCTTGTTCAGCGGGAACCCCAGCTCCACACGCAGAGGGCCGAACGGAGAAAGCCAGCGGGCACCGGCCCCGATCGACCTGCGGAGATCGCTGAATCGGAACGTATCGAAGGCGTTCCCCATGTCGAAAAAGGCCACTCCGCGCAGGCCGTACTGCTCCATGACCGGGAACGTGGTCTCGAAATTTCCTACCACCTGCTTGTTACTGCCGATTAAAACGGATTGAGAATGGGCATCAAAACCGATGGCGCAGCCGTCGTCGCCGGGACTTTTTCCGTCGCCGCTGGCTCCCCCTTTTACTTTTCTACAGACGACCCGTTGGTCGCGGGTCGCCAGGCTGCGATCGGTAAATCCCCGCACCGAGTTGATGCCACCGGCGAAATACCTGTCGAAGAGCGGAAGATCATGGGCGCTGGCGCCGCCGAGGCCGATGCCGTATCCTAAGGTCCCGCCGACGGACAGCACAAAGTTGCCCCAGGTCGGACTCTTCAGCAAGGGGTAATAATACTTTCCGCTGATATCGTTTTTGATGTAGCGATTGTCCCCACCGATCCCGGCAAATTTCAATCCCACGTTGGAGATCACTCCCTCGGTCGGGTGGAAGAAGTGGTCTCTGCTGTCAGAGGTCATCGTCGGGCCGATGCTGCTGGTCCAGGTCGCCGCCTTGGCGAAGGCAAAGGGATCGTGGGCGATAAATTGTTTGCCGTTTTCAGTTACCAGTCGTCCGTCGTCGATTTGGCCGATGGTATTGAAACTTCCGAGCTGGCCGCGAACCAACTCATAACCGAGACCGACGTTCGTATAGTCCACAAACGACTGCGGCTGGTCGTAGCTCAAATCGTTCGCCTGGCGCCGCGCAAGTCCGAAAAATGGAAGGTCCAGGCGGTTGAGCGGGTAGCCGGTGTTAACATCGAAGCCGGTCCTGCGTATGGAAAAATCAGTATAGGATCGCTGGCTATTGAAAGCGTTGAAGCCAAGGCTCACCGGCGTATCGAAAAGGTACGGCTCGGTGAAGCCAGCGACGAAATCTTGCCGTTTCGACCCCAGGTCCGCCTGCAGATTCACGCCCTGGCCTCGGCCAAAAAGGTTTTTTTCCGATATCCCCGCGTTAAATACGAACGAGTTGCCGCTGCTGTACCCGGCGCCCACGTTGAAGCTTCCGGTCGGCCCTTCTTTCACATCGACCAACAGGTCGATGGCATCGGGCTGATCGGTCTTCTTCGTGGACAACTGCACATCCTCGAAGTAGCCGGTCCGCTGAAGCGCGTTCTTGCTTTGCTTGACCTTGTTGGAGGAATAAAGCTCCTGCTCGGCGGGAATGACCGCTCTGCGCACCACTTTGTCGCGGGTCTTGTTATTTCCAGAAACCAGCACTCGATTGAAGTAAACCGGCGGGCCTTTGGTGATTACCAGCGCGATGTCGACGTTCTTTTCCTTGGGATTCACCTTCGTCACCGGCTCGACCTGAGCGAAGGCGAAGCCCTTGTCGGCATAGACATCGGAAAGATTCGAAATGTCGTCGCGCAGCCGGCTGCTGCGAAAGATCTGCCCCTGAGTCAACTGCATCTTTTTGAGCAAGAGCTTGGGGTCTTCTACCATGTCGCCGCCGATCTCGACCTTGCCGACGCGATACTGCTCCCCCTCGTCGATCCGGATCACGATATCGATCCCTTGCTTATTGCGCAGAACCACCGGCTCGGAAATTTTGTGATTGATGTAGCCGTGATCGTAATAATGCGAGGCAAGAATGGCGAGATCGTTGGTGAGCGCGTCGTGATCCAGTACTCCGCGGTTGGTGACGAACGAGAGGAACCACTCCTCCTTGGTTCCCATCAAGCCTTTGAGCTCGTTTTCAGAAAAGGCGCGATTTCCTTGGAAGGAGACCCGCTTCACCAAAAGGCGGCTCCCTTCGTCGATATCGACAAAAACAACGGCCTGGTTATTTTCCGCGTTGGAAACGGTGTAATCGACCCGCGCGTTGACATAACCCTGCTCGCCGTAGAGCTTCTTGACCTTTTCGATCCCTTCTCCGACCTTGTCACGATCTAGAATAGTCCGCTGGGCGACGCCGAAGGCGGTCTCGATCTTGTCCTTCGATAATTGGGAGTTGCCCTGAATTTTTACTTCCTTGATGTAAGGCTTCTCCTTGACCTCGTAAGTGAGAACCGCTTCGGGAGACAGCTCGGCCTGCACATCGTCGAAGAAACCCATCCGATAGATCGACTTCACGTCTTTTTCCACGACCGCGGAGTCGAACTTCTCTCCGGCGCGCGCCTGTAGATGCAGCCGTATTCCCTCTTCTTCGACGCGCAAATTACCCTGGATTTTGACCTCTTTCAGAGTGACCGACTCCTGAGCGTGCAACTGCGGGTGGAAAAATAGAAGAAGGGAAACGGCAATGAATATCCCGATATGCAAATTTGTAGGTCGCGCGCTTAGACTCATCGGCTGGTCTCCTTCCGGAAGAGCATCGCCAAACCGGCCTTTTTCTAACAAATCCGGCAACTTTTGTAAAGCTAAATATGTGGATTTTCTCATACCGGAAAAAGGCGCCCCTCGCGCAGCTCCATCTGCCTCCCGATCTTCTCCGCAAACCCACGGTTGTGGGTAGCTACGATGAGGGCTATTCCGGCTTCCTCGTTCAGCCGGAAAAGCAGATCCTGGACGTCTGCGCCGGTTCGCGCGTCCAGATCTCCGGTCGGCTCGTCCGCAAGAACCAATTTCGGCTCGAGGATGACCGATCTCGCAACGGCCACCCGCTGCTGCTCCCCGCCCGACAGCTTTCCCGGCCTGTGATCTATCCGGTCTTTAAGGCCCACCTTCTCCAAAAGCCGCAGCGCCGCGGTCCGCCCCTTTTCCCATTCCCAGCCCTGGATCAAAGCCGGCAGCATGACGTTTTCCAGCGCGTTAAAGTCGGGCAGCAGATAATGGAACTGGAAGACGAAGCCCACGTCCCGGTTACGAAACTCGGACAATGCATCGTCGTCCAAGACCGACATATCTTTCCCGCGGTAAAGCACCTGGCCGCTGGTCGGCCGATCGAGCGTGCCAAGGATGTGCAGCAGCGTGCTCTTGCCCACGCCCGACTCGCCGACGATCGCCAGCCGTTCCCCTTCGTCCAGGTCGAGGTCGAGCCCGCTCAGAACGCGAACCTCCGCGATCGTGTCTTGAAACGTTTTGCACAAATTCCGCGCCTGGAGAAGATTACTCATACCGGATGATCTCGACCGGGTCCAATTTCGCCGCCTGCCGCGCCGGGTAGAGGCTCGCCAGCAAACAGATCACGAGCGACGCCGCGGCGATCAGGATGAAATTGCCGAGATAAATGCGCACCGGAACCGTGGTCATGAGAAAGACGTCCGGCAGCTCGATAAAGTGGTAGCGCTCGATCAACAGACAGATGACGTACCCCAGCACGATGCCGAGCGACGTGCCCATGCCGCCGATCACGCAGCCCTTGAGGAGGAATATATTGCGCACGCTTCGCCTGGTGGCGCCCATCGACTGCAAGATGGCGATGTCCCGCCGCTTCTCCATCACGACCATGATGAGCGTGGATACGATATTGAAGGCGCCGACCAGAATCATGAGCAGCAGGACCAGAAAATAGACGGTCTTTTCCAGGCGCAGCGCGGAGAAAAGGCCGGGCCAGCGCTGGGTCCAATCCTCGGCGCGGTAAGGAAGTCCGAGGCTCTCCTGGATTCTTAGAGCGACCTCCTTGGCCTCGTAAACGTTGCGCACGCGAACGTCGATGCCGGTCACGGAGTTCCCCAGCTCGAAGAACTGCTGGGCATCGGCGAGATTCATGTACATCAGGGTCGCGTCGTATTCCTGCATCCCGGACCTGAACAGACCGACGACGATGAAGCGCCGGATTTTCGGTATCATGCCCATGACCGACGGCGAGCCCAGCGGCGAAATCACCTGAATCGGATCGCCCGCTAACACTCCCAACTGACCGGCCAGACGATAACCGAGGATCACGCCCGGGAGCGATATCGCCCGGCCTTCGACTTCTATCGGACGCGGCTTTTTGAGATCTTGCAGTTTTCCCTGCTCGATCGACTGCTCGATATCGACCACTTTTCCGGCCAGATCGGGATCGACTCCGCGCACTACGACGCCGGAGACGCGATTCCCGGAGGTGATCATCACTTGACCCAAGATCGAAGGCGCCGCGGCCACGACGCCCGGCTCGCGCGCGATTTTTTGCACCAGCGCTTCGTAGCCGGTTATGCGATCGAGCGGATTCACCACGGCGACGTGCGCGTTGATGCCGAGCAGCCGGTCGCGCAGTGTCTCCTCGAAGCCGGTCATCACCGCCATCACCACGACCAGAGTCATCACTCCGATCATCACTCCCAATATCGATATGACCGTGATGAGAGAGATAAAAGTTTCGCGCCGCCGCCCGCGCAAATAGCGCAGGCCGATGAAGAGCTCATATTTCATGGGAAGCCATCACCTCTCAGCGTTCGGGCCGGAGCAAGGGAAATAGAATGACGTCGCGAATCGAAGCCGAGGCGGTGAAGAGCATCACCAGACGGTCGATGCCGATCCCCTCGCCCGCCGCCGGCGGCATGCCGTACTCCAGCGCGCGCACGTAGTCTTCATCGAAGGGGTGCGCCTCCTCATCCCCCGCTTTTCTTGCCGCCGCCTGCTTTTCGAAGCGCTCGCGCTGATCGACCGGATCGTTCAGCTCGGAAAAAGCATTGGCCAGCTCCCGGCCGCCGATATAAAGCTCGAAGCGGTCGACCAGCGCCGGATTCTTCTCGTTCTTGCGCGCCAGAGGAGAGACCTCGAGCGGATAGCCCGTGATGAAAGTCGGCTGGATCAACTGCGGCTCGACAAGCTTCTCGAACACCTCGACCAGAAGTTTGCCGTAAGGGAGGCCCGGCTCCAGCTTCAAGCCTTTCGCCTGCGCCAGCGCGCGCAGCCCCTCCGAGTCGTCGAGCTGCCGCCGTTCGACTCCGCCATGCTCGGCGACCGAGTCCGTGAGCGACAACCGGCGCCACGGCGTCTGCAAGTCGATTTCATGATCGCCATAGCTGATTTTGAGCGATCCGGAGGTTTCTTTCGCGATCGTCATAAACAGGCTTTCCGTAAGCTCCATCAGCTCGTCGTAGGTCGCATAGGCCTGATAGAACTCGAGCATGGTGAATTCCGGATTGTGGCGGACCGAGATGCCTTCGTTGCGAAAATTCCGGTTGAGCTCGAACACGCGCTCCAGCCCGCCGACGAGGAGCCGCTTGAGAAACAGCTCCGGCGCGACCCTGAGGTAGAGATCCATGTTGAGCGCGTTGTGATGCGTGATGAACGGCCGCGCCGCCGCGCCGCCGGGAATAGACTGCATCATCGGCGTTTCGACCTCGAGGAAATCTTTCTCTTCAAAAAACTTGCGGATGATCCGGATGATCCGCGAGCGCTTCTGAAACAGCTCCTTCACCTCGCGGTTGACCATAAGGTCCACGTAGCGCTGGCGGTAGCGCGCCTCCACGTCCGCCAGGCCGTGCCATTTTTCCGGCATCGGACGCAGGCACTTCGATAGTAATCGCAGCCCCTTGGCCTCGATCGTCAGCTCTTTGGTCTTGGTGCGGAACAGGCGGCCCCACACGCCCACGATGTCGCCCAGGTCGAGTTGCTCGAAAAGACCGTAGCCTTCGTCTCCCAGACGATCGCGCCGCACGTAAATCTGCAGCTTTCCCTTTCGGTCCTGAACGTGAAAGAAGGACGCTTTGCCGAACGAGCGGATGCCCATGATGCGCCCGGCGACCGAAAACTCGTTTTGCAAACCGCTGAGTTGTTCTTCCGATAATGCGCCGTACTCGGCGACGATCTCGGAAGTCGGATGGCTGGGCTTGAAGTCGTTGGGATACGGCGGATGTCCCGACTCCTTGAGCTTTTCGAGCTTCTGCCGCCGCACCTCCATCTGTTCGGTTGTTTCATCCATAACTGTCTACCGCCGCCACATGGCGAAAAAAATAATGAACTACCCCGCAGCAAGCTGCGGGATATCGAAAAACTTTATGATAATTTTCCCCAAAGTTGTCACCCCCGAATGTTTTTATCGGGGGTCCAGTCCGAGTTTCGCCTGGATTCCCGCTAAAAGCATGCGGGAATGACAGACCTTGAGAAGACTTGGAATCGCCATTACGCAGCAAGCTGCGGGGAATTGACCCGAACAGATTAAA
>JBGQBP010000143.1:0-9980 GCA_041494945.1 Binatia bacterium
CTCCTAGGTAGGACACAAGATTATTCTCGCGGAAAAACTCCGCCTCTTGCGTTCGAGGATCTGCATCGATCTCTTCGACGGCCAAATGGGCCCTAGTCTCCGCGACCTCATTCGTTAAACCGCGGCCGAACCTTCCTTGCTGCGCTTTCCAAGCGGATTCGTCCATATTCCGGCAGGCGAAGGGCTCGATTTCGCCGCTCGTTTTGTTCACCAGACGAAGAGTGGCGGCAGTCGGATACGATAGGAAGCAGTCAACTTTCTCGAGCAAAACATCCGCAACGCTACGTAGATCCAGTGTAGAGTTAATGGCCAGATTGATCTCATGCAGCGCCCCAATTCGCTTCAAATGACGTTGGATTTCTTCTTTGGAGCTACGTAGCTCCGCCTCCCGCGTTTGGAGCGCATCGCCCATCGCGTCAAAACTCTCTGCCAATTGGCCTAATTCGCCGCTTGTATAAACCAGTCCGGCGCGCGCGCCCAGGTCTCCGAAGGCAAGCCGCCTGGTGGCGTCAACCAACGCATTTACCTGACGCAGGACGAACAGATCGCCGCCGAACCATGCGCCGACAAGAGCCAGTGCCGAGACCAAGCCTAGAAACAGCAGATTGCGGAAAAGAATACGGTTCGCGTCCGCAAACGCAACGCGCGTGGGGATGCCGACCGCTACGTAGGTTCTGCTGTCTCGCGAAACCCGCAGCGAGGTAAAAGCGTATAGACGATTCACTCCATCTACGCCGGCAGCCTCGATCGTACTCTCATGTTGTTCTTTTAGAATGGTGCTGACGATAGGGACCTGCGGCAAAGACTTGCCGACCCATTTTCCCGGCTCGGAAGAGTGAGCCAGGATCGTCCCCTTCCGATCGACGACGAAGAGCGCGGAACCCGGAGATAATCGCGACTGCGCGATCAGGCGGTTGAGCCATTCCAAATCCAACGCGGCAAAAACGACACCCCGCAACTTGCCGCGGTTATCGAAGATAGGATAACCGAATGCGACCGTCGCTTTACCCGTGACGCGGCCGATCTGGTAATCGCTCACGGAGAAATCGCGCGTCTCGATAGATTTCTGGAAGTAAATCCGATCGCGGAGGTTAATGGCGCCTTCATAAGGCCGGGCGCTACATCTCAGGTTGCCATCCAGGTCGATCACGCCGAGGTTGCTATAAGTTGCGTGCTGTTTGAGCTGCCCGGTAAGAAATAACGGGCAAGCGCCCTGTTGGCCCGACATCACTACCGGCTGTCGCGCCAACGCGATGAGGATTCCGCGTGTATCGGCGATCAATTGCCTTTGCTGTTCGACGGCGTCGCGGGCGACGGTCAGCGTTTTTTCTTTGGCGTCGCCCGCGGCCGATTGCCGTTGTTCCCAGGCGGTGTAAAGGATCAATCCAAACGCCGGGACAAGAGCGAGCAGGACAAGAAAGAGTAAGCGAACGCGAAGGCTCGAAAAAGAAAATCTAGTCATGGCGATTTGTTTCACCGAGATTTTTTCCCTACCAGGCGGGAGCGAGCAAGCGCCGTGCCGGAACTCGGAAAGAATGCAAGTCAATGGTTTTTAAAGAGAACCTGCCTTGCAGAACTTGCTACGGCCCGGCGAAAGAAGTGACAAAATGGGAAAGAAAAGGACTAATGTGTACGAAAAGGGAGCCTGTGGTGTTTCGTGGCCGGGCGGCTGCGGCGCGTCTTGCTGGAAGAATTTGCTACTCTCACGGAAATAAAAAGGCCCCGGTTTCCCGAGGCCTTGAAGATGGAGCGGGTGAGGAGGGTCGAACTCCCGACCTTATGCTTGGCAAGCATACGCTCTAGCCAACTGAGCTACACCCGCATCACTAACTTTTTATCCCAGCATCGGTGCTTTGTCAATTTTGCGGCCCCCGCGCGACCGTTTTTCGCTGGAACCGGCGAAAAAATTGAACGTGGTAATTGACTCCGGACCAGAGCCCGACCGCCGTCGAGATCACCAGGAAATACATGCCGGCGACGTAAAAATCGATCCCCGCGTACTCATAGTGGACCAAGAGCGCGAATACGGCGAAGCTCTGCAGAATGAACTTGTATTTCCCGAGCTTCTCCGCCTCCATGACGATTCCTTCCGTAAGAGCGATGCAGCGCAGAATCATAACGGCCGTCTCCCGCGCGACGACGAGCGCCACCAGCCACGCGGGCACTTTGGGCTCTTCGAGGCGGCCCATTCCGGCAAGCATAATGAGCGCCGAGATGATCAGCAGCTTATCGGCCAGCGGGTCGAGAATTCTACCGAGATCGGAAACCGAGCCGCGCCGGCGGGCTAAATAGCCGTCCAAAAAATCCGTCAGGGAGCCGAGAAGAAATAAAAAGGCGGCGGAGAGAGCCGCGCGGTAATCGGTAAGGGTGAGAAGATAAACGAGCGCGGGAATAATGGCGATGCGAAACAGGCTTAGCAGGTTGGGCAGCGTCCACACCGGGAAGCCGATCACTACTGCCGTTCGCGGCCGTCTTGGCTTGCCACGATCTGCCCGTTTTTAGAGTAGCGCTGAAGATAGCTGAGGACGCGCCGGACGTATTCTTTGGTTTCAGAAAACGGAGGGATGCCGCGGTACTTTTCGACCGCCTGGATACCGGCATTATAGGCCGCCAGCGTCAATGGAACGTCGCCCTGATAACGATCGAGAAGCAGCCGGAGATGGCGCACTCCGCCTTCGATATTTTCTTCCGGGTCATAGGCGTTGCCGACGTTATGCAGCCGGGCGGTGTCGGGCATGAGCTGCATCAGGCCCTGGGCGCCCTTGTGGGAGCGTGCGGCTTCATTGAAATCGGACTCCACTTTTACGACGGCGCGCACCAGAGACGCGTCCACGCCGTAGCGCTGGGACGACGAGAAAATATAATCGTCGAAGCGCGCCGGGTCTCCGGACGACAGCGATCCGTTCGGTGATCGCTCGGCAAAAGCGCCTCCCAAAAGCCGGCAACCCGCCTGGGCGGAGCTGTTAGTAAAAAGAACGGCGCCATCGCTGCCGTTGCATTGATACATGCCCGCTTTGGCCTCGCCGAAGAAGGACAAGGCGAGCACAAGCGACACTACCAAAGACGGGATGGCGACGTTTCTAATAAGATACAACATGCTAGCGCCGTACAATACGGATTAACTCGGTTTCTGTCAATCTCCTCGACCGTCCTCAACGGTTCGTAAAGCAAAAAACGATCCGCTTTGAAAGGATCAAAGAACGATGCAAGACCTCGTTTTAATTATTAGAAACACGGCTCCGCCTGCCGCTAGGCGGAGCCTTTCGATGGCAGAATACGTCAACCTGACATAAAATGTTTCTCCGGCCTCCACTCGCAAAATCGCCTGACCCCCTGCTCTTTCGATATTGCGGACGATTCCTCGAATGACATTTCCCGCCGATATTCCCTCGGGTTCTTGTGTCGCGATCAGGATGTCGTCGGCGCGGATGCCTACTTGCAGCGGACGATTCACCGCGCCCGGCATATAGGGGATAAACAGCTCCCGTCCGGATTCTAGCCGAACGCTGCTTCTGCCTCCTCCGATATCGGAGCCGGTCAGGACGGCATCGAAAACATTTTCCAACTGATCCTTGTCCAACTGCGAAACGACCATGCCCGACATCAACACCTCGCGTGGAATCCCCTGCGCCACCAGCCGCCCTTCTCTTATCATGACGACCCAGTCCGCCAACGACAGGACCTCGACGGGGTTGTGCGTGACATAAATCATCGGGATGCCGAACTCGTCGCGCACGCGGCGCAGGTACGGAATGATCCGTTCTTTCAGGCCGATGTCCAGAGAAGCCAGCGGCTCGTCCAGCAGCAACAGCTGCGGATGCGACAGAAGCGCGCGCGCCAGCGCCACTCTTTGAGATTCTCCTCCGGAGATCTGCGCTACGGAGCGGTCGAGCAAATGGCCGATCTCAAGCAGCTCGACGACGTGGTCGAGCGGGAACCCGGCCGCGTTGTCGCCGCCTGTTTTTCTTGCGGCGCCGAACAGAATATTTTTTCGGACCGACAAATGTGGGAAGAGCGCGGTCTCCTGGGGCACGTAGCCGATCGCGCGGTCGCGCGGCGAGCGGTCGATCTTCCGCGACGACGAGAACAGGACGCGGCCGCCGATTTCGATTTCCCCTTGAGCGATCTTCCGGAGTCCGGCAATGGCTTCCAGCAAAGAAGTCTTCCCTGCTCCGGAAGGACCGAAGACGGCGGTGACCCGAGACTGAAAAGAGACGTCGATGTCGAGCGCGAATCTGGCCAACGGAAGACGGCAACGGAGAAGCATGCCCGTGGACCTCAAATTTTCGCCCTGGACCGGGCCAAACGCTCCGACAGAGCGACCGCGGCGAAAGCCAAAGCGATCGTTATCAACAATAATCCGAACGCCTCGGTGTCTTTGCCGAGCTGGACGAAGCTGAAAATTGCGAGCGACAAGGTCTGCGTCTTGCCGGGAATATTTCCCGCGACCATGATCGTAGCGCCGAATTCTCCCAGCGCCCGGGAGTACGCCAGGAGACAGCCCGAAACGATGCCTCTCCATGCCAGCGGCAGAGTGACGGCAAAAAAAATCCGGGACCTGCCGGCGCCGAGAGTCGCGGCGATCTGCTCGAGCCGAGGATCGACTTCGGCAAAGGCCGTTCGCGCCGATCTCACCAGCAGCGGGAAGGACATCGCGGCCATAGCGAGGAGCACGCCCTTCCAGTTAAAGAGAACTTCCACCCCATGGTCGTAGAGCCATCGGCCGACCGGATTCCTGCGGCCGAAGATTTTTAGCAGGATGAGCCCGGTCGCCACGGGCGGCATGACCAAAGGAAGCATCACAAACGTTTCGACGATCATCTTGAGCGGCCAATTTTTTCGCGCCAAAAGCCATGACACAACGATGGCCGACGGGAGAATGAGAATAGTGCTCGCCAATGCGACGGCGAGTGAAAAGACGGTTATGTGCCAAATCTCGGCGGACAAAAGAAACCCCGAAGTCGGATATCATTCCAGAACGACAAAGCCGTAGTTTCTGAAAACGGTCTTCCCTGCCTGACTCGAAACGAACTTCAAAAAATCGTCCGCGGCTTCTTTGTTCTTGGATTCTTTGGTCGCGGCTACCGGATAGATGATTTTCGGTCCCTTATCCAGTGGAACTTCGTAAGCTACCTTGACCCTTTTCGATATCGCGGCGTCCGTCTTGTACACGAACCCGGCATCCACGTTGCCGGACTCGACCGAGATCAACGTCGCCCGGACGTCCGAGACCGGAATGATCTTCGGCGCCACTCCCTCCCAGAGGCCCTCCGACTCAAGATACTTCTTCGAGTAAATCCCGACGGGAACCGTCTTCGGCTGCGCCAGCGCGATGCGCTTTACTTCCGGCAGCAAAAGATCTTTCGGCGCGCGAAGCGCCATCTTGGAGTCGTTGGGGAGCACCAGGACCAACTGGTTGGAAAGCAGATTTTTGCGGCCGGCGGGATCTATGAGGCCTTTCTTCTCCAACCCGCCCATTTTCTCCAAGTCTGCCGAAAAGAAAATATCCGTCGGCGCGCCCTCGTCGATCTGCCGCGCCAGCTCGCTCGAAGAGCCGAAGTTGAAGCGGACCCGATTCTTATTGTTCGATTCGTATGCTTTTCCTATTTCCGTCAGGGCGTCGGTAAGACTCGCCGCCGCCGAAACGAGAATCTCCGTGGCTTGAATCGCCGGGCTCCAGCACAAACCCAAAAGTGCGAATGCCAAAACCGGCCATATTTTTTTCATCGCTCGTCTCCAGCGATTTATTGCGGCAGTCCGTTGCCGACCAGCATCTCGATCAATGGAAGATCGCCGTCGAGAAAATCGAATTGTTTCAGTTCCTCCAGTCCGGCACAGCGAACGTCGTGGAACACTTTATTGGCGATCTTTCCGCGATATTCATCAACGCGAAAAAAAATCAACTCCACTTGCACTTCGTCCCGGTAGGTATGGTTGTGCCGAAAAATTTCCCTTGCCGACGGGACCTCGATCTCCAGTTCTTCCCGCAGCTCTCTCCACAGCGCCTGCCTGAGATCTTCTCCCGGTTCCACCTTTCCTCCGGGAAATTCCCACTTCAATGCGAACGGACCGCCCTCCCGTCTCTGGCAGATCAAAAGACGATTCGATTGGACGATGAGCGCCGCCACTACTTGCATCGTGCCGGCCTCGCTTACTCGTCCTTATTTTCCGAACGGACGGTCTCCACCCCGAGCTCCCGCTTCAGGACCAGACAGCTTCCATGCATGATACTCTGCGTCGAGCAGATGAGCTCCCAACCTTCTTTTCCAAGATCGTTCAATGCCGATTCCGACTGATCGCTCGTAGTAAGTATGCGGTACTCGAACTGGCGCATGGCGGCCCCCTTTAATTCTCGCAAGCGAGATGACGATGGACCCGGTTCACCGCCGTCCGGGACGGCCTACTGGATGACCTTATCCGCCCGGGCCAGCATCTCCCGTGGAACCGCGATTCCGATTTGCCTGGCGGTCTTCAAATTGATCGCCAGCTCGAACTTGTTCGGTTGCTCCACCGGAAGCTCGGCGAACTGGCCGTTCTTGAGCTTGCGGCGCCGTAAAATTTTGTCGATCAAAACCGCGGTGTGGCGCCACATTTGATCTACGCTGAGACCGTAGGACACGAGACCACCGGCTTCGGTAAACTCCGCGACGCCGGATATGACCGCAAGCCGCCCCTTGAGGCCGAAGCCCGCGAGCTCGGACAGATGAGCCGCAAATAGCGCTTGCGGTTCCACCAGGACTCCCTCGCCGTGTTCCGCGGCCACGGCTTGAAACGCGGCTTCGAAATCGCTCGTTCTCCTGAGCTTGTGAGACTCTATTTCCATTCCCGACGATTGTCCGGTTTCTTTTATCTTCTTCAGGTAATTTGGCGCGATCGGGCTGGCCTCGTGCCAGAAGACCGCCACGCGGGAAATCTGCGGTCGGATCTCTTTGAGAGTCTGGAGCCGCGCGGCGCTTAACTCCACAGAGAGATTGGTCGCGCCCGTGATATTTCCTCCGGGTCGGATCGGCTCCGTTCTCGATGCGACGACGATGGGAATCTTCCGATCTTGTCTTCTGGCGGCCTGTCCCGCGGACAGACCTTGCGCGACAAGCAGCTCGACGTTCTTTTGAATCAGATCGCGCGCAAGGTCGTCCAGGCGCTCGATTCTCCCGCCTGCGAACCGAGTCTCGATGGCGACAGTCTGTCCGTCGATGTAGCCCAACTGGCGCAGCATTTTCTGCAGCGCGCCGATATCCGCGGAAGATAAAGAATCCTCGCCCAGATATCCGATGGTGTGCGGCATCTGGGCCGCCAGCGCCTCCGCGCCGGTTGCGTAAAATGCCCATGAGAGGAGCAGCGTGGCAAGAACTTTTCTCATTCGATCGCTCTTCGCGGAGTAACCATGCCCCAATTCGACACACAATTCAATTTCTCTTTTGTCCGAAATCCCGGCCGGAGTATAAGGCGGCTTTCGACGCTCTTCGCGATCTATATTGCAAGGTCCTCACCGGGAGATTAAGATGTTGCTCGGATGTCGCGCTCAGAGCGCGAAAACTTTCGCCGTCAGCTTCTGCCACGATCGAACGCTCAAATCAGAAGGAGGCGCCTGCCATGAGCGACTTGGATAAGAAAATCGTCGAGGGCGAAGGCATCGTCGTCGAGATTATCGGCACCGGTCCTCGATTCGAGTTCGAGCAGATCTTGAAGCTGCTCAGGAAAGCCAACGAGCTCGGGCTGGAAGGCCGAAGGCTGATTAAGATCGAAAGCGAAGGCAAGCTGCGCGACCACAAGGTGGGGACGTTTATTTACCGTTTCATCACGGAAAAAGCTTGACGCGGCAGACGACCAATCTTTCTTGTCCGGTAGCTTCTCCGCGATCCGGTGGACCAATCCCTCATAGGATGACTCGCGGATCAGCCGGCTGAACTGGGCACGGTAGTTGCTCCCGAAGCTGATGCCGGCGATCACCAAATCGTAGACTTTGACAAAGCTCAAATTCACCTTATACTCGCTTTAGAGAAAATATTTACTTTCTACCCCAGGAGGACCCACTGTGGCTTTAGTGAAGCTCAAAGAGAAATACCAGGTTACTCTGCCCGCCGAAGTATGCAAGAAAGCGGATTTGAACGTGGGAGATCTTTTGGAGGCCGAAGTTCACGGGAAGAAAACCACTCTTGTCCCTAAGAATGTGGTTGACGCAGATATTGCGATCTCTTTACGGGAGTTCAGGGAAGGTAAAGGTTATGGCCCCTTTAACTCCGCCAAGTCCTTCCTACGATCGCTTCACCGAGAGACCAGGAAGCTTAAAAATAAATCCGAATGTTCCCGTCCGTTCGAAGGGATTTGAACCCCTGCCCATCACGGCCTCAATTCGTACCCCCTTGGCTTCTCCCTTGACAGGATGGTAAAATACACTTATAGGACAGTGTTGCTAGACAATATTTTTATGCTTGAGAAGGAATTCCAATTTTATAAGACTCACCAGAATGAACTGGTTGAGAAATACAACGGTAAGTTTCTTGTCATTGTAGGCGAAAAAGTAGTAGAGACTTACGACACCGAGCTAGAAGCCTACAGTGAGGCGAAAAAAGGTTATAAATTAGGGACTTTTCTTGTTCAACATTGCTTTGCTGGAAAAGAAAGTTACACCCAGACTTTCCACTCCAGGGTAGCCTTTCCGTAATCCTTCGTTGTCTCTCTTGTGAAATTCCATTCAGGTACCGTCCTCGGGTTTACAACCAAAGCCAACGGAAGAGCCAATGTCCTTAAAAACGACGTCGGCGTCAGTGATGCCTACGATCCGGCCAATATTACTGGTCCCGTGCCTCAACACAAACAGTTCGTTTGTCTTTGGGACACTGGCGCCAGCGGTACCGTAATATGCAAAAAGATTGCTACCGACCTGAAACTTGTGCCAAGCGGCCGGGCAATTATGAAAGTCGTTGGCCCAGACGGCCAAGTCAACGAATTTGAGACTAATACCTACCTAATTAATCTGTTTCTTCCCAATAATGCAGCCTTAAAGGCCCTCAGAGTCAGCGAGGGTTCGATAGCCGGCGCTGATATGTTGATTGGCATGGATGTGATCGGCATGGGAGACTTCGCGATAACAAATTGTAACGGTTTTACCTGGTGGACTTTTCGAATTCCCTCAATCGAGGGAATCGATTTCGTTGAAGAGATCAACGATCACAATAAAAAATACAAGCACCTTATGAGTTCCGATGATGAAAGGCGCAGGCAGCGGAACAAAGCAAAAGAAGAGCGTCGAAAAAATCGGTAGCATTGCGCTTGACCGTGGAAGATGTTTTTGGAGGCCGAGATTAAGGGAAAGAAATCACTCTCACGCCTAAGATTATTCTCAATCAAGAGTTACCCTGCCCTAAGGAAGTCGAGGAAGGGAAAACCCACGGCCCCTTTGATTCCGCTAAATTCCTCCTGCGATCGCTTCACTGAGAGCAGCAACCTCAAAAAGAAATCCTATAAATCATTTGCGCGCCCGGAGGGATTTAAACCCCCAACCCTCGGATACGAAGTTGTCAGTGTTCCGAATAAGGATAAACGAGTAAGCAAAACTTACTATGAATCTCCGCCGATTCCAACATTGAGCGCTTCACCCATTCCCGCCCATATCGCCCGCTTGGGTAGCAACAGCGGTAGCAGAAACAGCTAGCAGGTTGCTGAAAACCCCCGTTCACCCTTCGAGAGCCTCAGGGCGAACGGAAGAGGGGTTGAAATCATTGATATTTTCCGTTCGTGCTGATCCCTCGACAAGCTCGGGACTGAAGGTTGTCGAGGGAGCCTGTCCTGAGTGAAGTCGAAGGATCGAAGTACGAATCCGAGTTTTTCAGCAGCCTGCTAGTGTCCTAATTGTCTTTCCGGTAGTGACTCATTTTCAAAATGTGTCTAATGTTGAACAGAATTCCGTTCCGGTATCATATACAAAGTTTGCATGGATTCAGGAATCTGGACGTCTAAGTGTCAGATCTGAGCAGCAA
>JBGQBP010000144.1:0-9977 GCA_041494945.1 Binatia bacterium
GAAGCGAATTTCTCGGTGAAGATTTCTACTTGCGCTTTCCGCCGAAGCTGCGCGATCGCCGGCGAGCCGTCGAAGGCATGCTGGTAGTCGTCGAGTACCGCGACTTTCATTGCTTTAGGCGAAAAAAAGTCGTCACTCCCGTGGAAGCGGGAGTCCAGGTCTTAAAAGACTGGATTCCCGTTTTCACGGGAATGACGGATAAAGGCAAAGAGCGACACATCCTTCCTTCGCTACAGCACCGCGATGCCGTTGATCTCGATCAGGTAGTCCGGATGCGCGAGCCCCGTTATAATGACGAGCGTGCTGGTCGGCGAGTTGTTCTTGTAATACTGCATCCGAACGCGGTTGTAGCCCTCGCGGTATTTCCTGTCGGTGATGTACGTCGTGGTCATGACCAGATTATCGAACGATCCGCCGGCTTCTTCCAGAACGGCGATCAAATTTTTGAAGACCTGATGCGTCTGCGCCTCGATGTCCCCCTTGCCGACGACGTTCCCATCTTTGTCGGAGGCCGTCTGTCCGGCGATAAAAAGCAATTTTCCGCCTTCGGTGAGAATCCCCTGGGAGTATCTCGGCCGCGGATCGGACAAACTCTTCGGCTGAATCACTTTCGTTGACATCCTTTTAGCCCTCCCTTCAACCCTTGAAACCTGAAACCCTTTAACCCTTTGTGGGATATCTCTTCGCCATCTCGTTGAAGAAGCCTTCCTTCTCTAGCTCTTGGAGAAAGCTGAGATCGACGAATCGCTCCGGTTTTGCGTTCTTCGCCTCGGGCATCGTCGGCGTGAGCACGTCCAGCATGAACTGGATTCCTTTGAGCGTGGGGTAGGGCTTCTTTGGAATCATCTTTATATAGCTCTGGTAGGATTCTTCGAGGACATCGGGGTCGCTGGTCTGCATGTATTTCGCAAAGACCTTCTGGGCTTCTTTCTTGTTGGCGTAGATGAAGTAGATCGCTTCGACGAATCCTTTCAAGGCGTTTTTGACCACGCCTCGATTGCTCTGGATATAAGAGCGGGACGTGGCAAACCCGTTTCCCTGAACGTCGACGCCGAGATCGGCGATCTGGAGAAGCTCGATCAACCCCGCCTTCCTTGCTAGAGGAGCGGTCGATGAGTTGAAGAATGTGGCATCGACTTTCCCAGAGACTAAAGCGGCCAGCCGCTCCGCGTCAGGGCCGGCTGTAAGGATCGTCACATCCTTGTTGGGATCGAGGTTCAAGTGTTTGAAGAGAATGCCGGAAGCATAATGGGTCGCGGAGCCAAAGCCGCTGATGCCGAATTTTTTTCCTTTGAGCTGCTCGAGCTTGGTGATCCCGGGACGGGCGAAAACGATCTGGTCGTACTTGGTCTCCACAGCGGCAATCAACACAAGGTCGAAGCCTCGCAGGTCGGCCTGCACGACCGTGCCGATGTTGACGATCGGAGGATCGCCGGCGACTAGGGCCATAGTCGCCACCTGGCCGCCACGGAGAAAGATCGGCTCCACTTCCAAGCCGTATTTTTTAAATAGCCCGTACTCCTTCGCCGCCCAAACATTGGCTTGCCTGAAACTGGTGGAGGGATAGCCGATTCTGATTTTTTTAAGCTCCTGGGCCGGGAGCGTTCCGAAAGTGACAAGCTGAACGAGCGCGCTCAACATCGCGATTTTGAAAAATGGCTTCATAGTTCACCCCTCGTCGTTGAAAATTTGCCGCAGTATTATTTCCAGCCCAACTGTTTTTTGGCGTCCTCCACGAGCGTGGTGTCGACGTAGCCGAGATACGACGGCGCCTTCTTGCCCTCGTACCTTCCCGCTTTTTCTCTCAAGTCGAAGGTTTTTTCAATCGCCTGCTTGTTGATCGTGCCCTCGACCGGGAACGGCTTGAACTCTTCGATCAGATAGCGGTAATCCGCCTCGGCCGCTTCCCGCGTGCTCTTCAAGAGTTTGCTATAAATGGCCAGCGCCTCCTCCTTGTTTTTGGGATCGTAAAGCCATTTTGTCGCTTCGGCCATTCCCTTTATGAACTTCACCACATCGGCGCGGTTGGACCTGAGATAATCGTCGTTAGCGAATTGCACCACGAACTGAATCGGACCCAGATGTTCGTGAAACGTGGTGAGCCTGGTGAAGCCCTCCTGCCGCGCCCTGATGTTGAACGGCGGGCCCATGAAAGTGACCTGGACCGAACCTCCTTTGAGCGCCGCGTAGCGGTCCGGCGAAGTGCCGACGACCAGCAGCTTGTAATCGTTCTCGCCCAGCTTGTATGCCTTCTCGAAAACTTCTCTCAGCATCAGCGTGGTCCCGCCGGAGAGCGAATCGACGCCGACGGTCTTGCCCTTCAAGTCCGCGCCCGATCTAATTTCGGGCCGGGCCACGACGTCGTAAGGGATTTTCTCCATCGCGCCGGAGACGATCTTGACCTTGGCGCCTTTTTCCATGGCGTCGATCACGTAGTCCGGGTTGATCCGTCCGATAGGAATAGTGTTGCTGAGGACGGTCCGCGTCGTGTTGATGCCGCCGCGCACGATGATCTCTTCGAGATAGATGCCGTTCTTTTGGAAGAGCTTCTTCTCTTCCGCGATAAACAGCGGCCAGCTCGACGCCGTGCGGCCGCTCTGAACGAAGCGGACCGTGGGAAGGCCGGCTTCGCCGGCGAGAAGAAAAGAGGGCAACAGGCAATAGGCAACAGGCAACAGAAAGATAAAAACTAAAAACATTATCCCGCGATAGCGCATAGAACCTCCGTTAACCATTACTCCATCACTCCAGTACTCCGACATTCCATTGGTTTATAGCTTCGCGAAGCCTACGGCAGCCTTAACCTCTTCTTCGATTTGCTTCCAGACGACGTTCTCCAACTCGACGAAGCGATGGTCCGATTTTATATCGAGGTTTCTCGGGCGCGCAAGCGGAACCGGAAACTCGGACCGCACGCGCCCCGGGCGATGGCTGAAGACGATCACCCGGTCCGAAAGGAGAATCGCTTCCGAAATCATGTGCGTGATGAAAATGACGGTTTTCTTTGTTTGAGACCAGATCCGGAGCAGCTCAAGCTGCATGAAGGTGCGCGTCTGGGCGTCGAGAGCGGCAAAAGGCTCATCCATGAGAAGGATCCTGGGATCGACGACCAGGGCGCGGGCCAGATTGACGCGCTGCTGCATTCCGCCGGAGAGCTGATGCGGATAATGGTTTTCGAAACCGGAAAGCCCGACAAGGTTCAAATAATACCGTGCGATCTCTTCCGCCTCCTTGGGCGGTTTTCTTCCTTCCACGCCTAAAAGGACATTCTTCAAGCTCGTGCGCCATGGTAGCAGCGACGCCCCCTGGAAAACAAAGCCCATGACCAGTTCGTGATCGGCGCCGGTCTGCTCCTTTCCATCGATCAAGGTCTGCCCTGAAGAAGGAGGCAGAAGACCGTTGACGACCCGGAGTAGAGTTGTTTTCCCGCAGCCGCTCGGTCCGACGATGCTGACAAACTCGCCCTCTTTGACGCTGAGATTGATGTCCTTGAAAATGACAAATTGCTCTCGATTGCCGGTGGGGACTTCTTTCGTCAGATTTCTGAGCTCGAGTACAGGGCCGGCCATAAGCTATTTTACTGCAAGCTCCTTTCTCCAGGGGCTGGCGAGGTCTTCGATAATTTTGAGCAGCTGAAAGCCCGCAATACCCAGGATTGCGAAGACAGCGACGCCGACAAACAAAATGGGAAGATTGAGCGTCTGCCCGGCAAAGAAGATCAGGTAGCCCAAGCCCTCCGTCGCGCCGAACCACTCGGCGATCGCCACTCCGGTCAGTCCCCGGCCGACGGCGAGCCTCAGTCCGGCCAGGATGAAGGGGACCGAGGCGGGCAGAAGAATTTTCAGGAACAGTCTCCCACGGGAGAGCCGGAAAGAACGGCCCACCTCCACGAACTCCCGGCTCACCACCCGCATGCCGTAGAACGAATTAATGAGAATTGGAAAAACGCAGCCGAGAAATACGATGAGGACTTTGGATGCCATATCGATGCCGAACCAGAGAAGAATGACGGGCGCGAAAGCGATGCGTGGAGTGGTGTAGAGAGCGGTCATCCAGGGGTTGACGTAATCTCTGACGGCCGGGTTGAGCGCCATCACAAAACCGACCGGAACCCCGACCAGGGTGGCGAGAAGCATGCCCTGGAGGAAAATCCATGAGCTGGCGTAAAGGTGCGGATACAAATCCGCGGTGACGAACAGCATGTCATAGCCTTTGGCGATCACGACCAGCGGGGAAATCAGCAGGCTCGTGTCGTTGATGACGCGAATGGCAAGGACGTGCCAGAGGACAAGGCCGCCAAAGATCGAGATAGGCTTCAGCATGGTCGAGGCGAGTTCTTATGAAAGTCCTGCATTGCAAAATGCAAAGTGCAAATTGAAAAATGCAAAATGGTTCCGTCCCGAGCAATTTGACTTTTACATTTTGCAATTTTCATTTTGAATTCTCAGTTTGACCTACCACTCGGCAGTCTCGCGCCATGGAGCAAGCTTCTGTTCCGCCTTTTTGATCAGCGTGAAGCTTCCCATCCCCATGGCGGCGAGGAGGACCACCGTCACGAAGAGCTTGGGACTGTCCCAGGTTTCCGAGGCGTCTCGCAGCATATAGCCCAATCCGGCGTTGGCCGCCATCAACTCCGCGACGATCACTCCGAGCAACGCGCGGCCGACTCCCAGCCGCATTCCCGTAACGATATAAGGGATGGCCGCGGGCAAGCGGATCTTGAAAGTGGTTTCCCAAGAATTCAGGCGCAACGACTTGGAGAGTTCCAGCCAGGTCGGATCGATGTTTTTGATTCCCGCCGCGGTATTCAGCATGATCGCGACCGCCGTGATCTTGAAGACCACGATGATCTTGGAGAGAAGCCCAATGCCGAACCAGATGATGATGAACGGCACGAAGGCTATGACGGGGATGGAGTAGAGCATCGCGATCCAGGGATCCATGAGGTCGTCGAACCATCGATGCCGGCCCATCAGATACCCCAGCAGGATGCCGACGAAGCAGGCGGTGCTGAAGCCGCACACAAATTCGAAAAGGGTCGCGGAGAGGTGCCGGTTAAGCTCTCCGCTCAGCCCGAGCTTCCAGAAGGAGCGGGCGACGCTCGTCGGCGGCGGAATGAGGAGCTCGTTTTCCAGAAAGAGGCGAGTTAAAATTTCCCACACGACCAGGCCGACCACGATCGAGAGGATTCCGCGGCTCAAGTCTTTTCTAATCAACTAGAGCACCCTCGCTCGGTCAGCGGTAGAGTTCCTGATCGTTGCCCTTGTCCTGCGTGAGGTGGATCTTGGGAAAGATGGAGAAGCGGCCCGGCCGGCCTTGCAGCATGAAATCGACCGGGACGAAGCCCTGCAACAGCGGAATCGGCAGCAGCACGCCGGCGAAGGGGGCTCCTTGATCGGTGCCGACCAGCAGCTTGTCGCCCCATAATCCGGCGGGCAGCCCGCCGCTGATGTCGAAGTGGCTGGCGGAAATGCTGCCTTGAATGGGGGGCAGCTTGTATCCGGAAGTGGGGTCCTTCTCGACCTCGGTCTGGAGATGGGTGTCGAGGCCTCCCGGCGACATGGCGGTCGAAGACCCTCCGACCTCGCGCACGAGCCTGAAGTTGGCGTCGCCCGTATCCGGATCCGATGGTTTTTTCCCGAGATCGCCCGCGAGGATCTGACGCGGCACGTTTTTGATTCCGCCCTGGGTGTCCTTCGCCCTCGTGTCCACGTCCGTCATCGCGAGATCGTAGTTTCGTTTTCTTACCGCCATCTGGAATTGATTATTGGCCTCGTCGTTGATGCGGTAGACCTGGCTGCGAACCCCCCAGGGAGTTTGGAAATTGAGCAGGATCTCGTTGTCGCCGACCAGGCTCACGCCCTTGTCCGCCAGCTCCATGTTGCTCAAATTGCCGTCGAAGAGAGACGGCTTGAGCGCGAGTCCCTGGGGGCCGTAAAGTTCCGGGTTCTCCATGAGAAACTTCTTGCTCATGCGCAGACCCTGATTTTCCAGCTTGGTCATGCGGCCGAGCCGCTGCGTCGCCTCTTTCGCGGCGGAGCTGTCGGCGTAGTTGTCCAGAATTTCTTTCAAGTATTGCTCCTGCGCGCCGCGGTCGCTGCTCCTGCCGGCGGCCTGGAGCAGATCTTTGGCGGCTTTCTCTTTCAGGTCGGCGATCTTTTTCTCCGGCGCCTTGCCGGACAGCTCGTGGTAGGCGATCGCCTTGTCGTACATGCCGGTTTCTTCGTAAACGCCGGCGAGCACGCTGTACACGTCGGTCGCGGTCTCGGGGTGATTGCGGATGTAGTCCACGCCTTTGTCGATCATGTTCTGGGGAGAGATGGGATTGTTGGTGAGCACCTGAACGAGATTGGTGCCGATGATGATGGCGTTGGCCGCGGCGATCGAGCCCGCGCCCGCCGGCCCGGCCACCGCGAGCGGCGCCGCGGCGATGAGGAGATTCTTTTTGAGGAAATCGTCGCCCAGAAGAACGTATTTAACCGTTTCCAGCTTGCGCTGCGTGCGCGCCCGCTCGAAGGAAGCGAGCAAGTTATAATCCGGGCTCTGGAGCAGCGACTGCGCGCGCTGTCTCTCGTGCGGAACATTGGAGGCGTCGGCGACTTGCTGGAGAACCTTTTTGGCTTCTTCGTGCCGGCCCTTGATTTCCAACCCGACGGCGGCGGCGTCGCGCGCCGATTCGGCCGCCGCTTTGCCGCGATATTTCTTTTCCAGCGCGGCGGCCTCGGATTGAATCTTTTCCGAGTCCCTCAGGGTCAGCGCGTAGAGGAGATCGCTCATGCCGCGGTCGTTGGGCTCGTTCGCGCTCTGCCGGGGCGAAGGCGCGACGGCCAGCGCTTTGTTTTTCTCTTGTTCCTCGACTTGACCGCGCTGTTTCAGTTTTTCGAGGCCCGTTTCCGCGGCGCGCGACAGCGGCTCGATCGCCGCGGCCACCTCATAATGGAATTCGGCCTTGGAGAAATCTTTTTTCTTGATCGCCTCCTCGGCCTTCTCGATCTGCTTTTCGGCCAGGAAGCGTTGTTTCTTTTTTTCCAGCGCTTCGATCTGCTTGCGGATTTCCGGATTTTTCGGATCGTCGGGGTAACGCCGGAGATGCTCGCCCAGCAGCGCCAGCGCCCGCCGCTCTTCGATCGGCATGTCGGAGGAGCCCAGGAAAACCAACTGCTGCATCACGGCATCGACGCCGGCGCCGATGTAGTTGCCCGTCGCGATGTTCGCGAGATCGACCGAGCCCAGCACGCGGTTCAAGATCCCGCCCCATTTGTTGTTGGAGCTTTTCTTGAGCTGCTCGGCGGCTTGAGTGAGGTCGTCGTTTTTGATGCGCGATTCGATGAGCTGCTTGTGCTGGGGGGAAGTTACGAACGAAAGCGACTTGCGCTGCGCCTCCAGATAGCGCTCGCGATCGGCAATCGTATTGTTGTAGAGATCGCGGACCTCTTCCGTCAGGCCGGTCGTCGTGCCGCGCTCCTTTTTGATCTCGGCGTCGCGCTCGGTGAAGAAACGGAGATGGTCCGCCAGGTTCTCGCTTTTATTCGTCAGCGCGTCGATCATCGCGGCGCGCGCGCGCTTGTCCACGTCGTCGGGGAAAAATTGAGGAGCCGAGGGCGGCTTGTCGAACGGATCGAATTCGGGAAGGGGATTGAGAATTCTCTCGGAGAGGTCCTGATTCTCTTGCGCCGCGAGTCGTCCGCCGCTAAAGGCGAGAGATCCCAAGATACACAAGATGCACAGGAGCGCGGGTTTATAGGGGCGGCTCACCGGCTGAGTCTCCTGATTTTTTCGGTCTGTCCCCGCAGCGCTTCCACTTTGCCCTGGGCCTCGATTTTTTCAACGATTCCGTCCACGTCCGCCACTTCCGTATAAAACCTTAAAGCCGACTTTGCAAGCTGCTCGTACGCGGCGAGCTCGAACGCCAATCCCTCGGGATCGTTCTGGGCCGTGTATTCCTTCGCCAGGCGGACATAGAAGTCGCCGAAGTCCAACAGGAAACGGTAATAATTTTTGCTCTGGCGGTGCTTGGTGACGAGCTGGCTGTAGGCCAGGATGGTGAGCTGGTTGCCGTCGGTCAGGCGGTAGCGGTTGATCTCGACGAAGGCGACCTTGGCGCGGTCGATCTTCTCTTCCTCCACGCGGGCCAGGTATTCGTACGGCGTTCCTTGATACTTCCGCGCCATTTCATTCCAGGCGTCCACTTTTTCGTCGAGACTCTTGATGTATTCGAACGGATCTTCGGCGGACAGCGGTTTGTCGATAATCGTCTTGAACGATTCCAGCGCTTCTACGTTTTTTTTCGCTTCGGCGCCCAGGGCGCCGGTGAATTCGGCGACCTTGCGGTAGTCGGCGAGCGCCTGGTCGTATTCTCTCAGCCTCTCGTACGCCGTGGCCCGGCTGTACTGGATGATGTCGATAAATTGGTTGGGTGTTTTTTTCTGGTAGTCGTCGAGGCGGACGAGCGTCGCCTTCATGATGTTGACGCCGGTCACGTCCTTGGCGATCGGGAAGCGGTAGACGTCCTCGCGCGCCAGGCGCTGGAAGTCCTTGACGATGTCCATGAGGCTTTGCGGCGGGACGTACTGCCGCTCCGCGACGATCTTCGAGGAGCAGGCGCTCAATAAAAGGGCGGCAAGAAGAATGTTGAATTTTGAATGTTGAATTTTGAATTTCAAGGCCGTTTCTTGTTATCGTGTTTTGATGAGGGAATAAAATAACACCAGATCGTTTTTTCTTCCGGCGGCGAAGTCGTGCGGGGTTCCTTTGGGAATGTGACAGAGCGTTCCCGGCGCGAGCGCGATCCGGCGGCCGTTGACGCGCAAACGGCCGCGGCCTTTAAGCACGTGGCAGATCACGTCGCGGTCGCGATGCTTGATCTGCTTGGCATCGGCATCGGCGCCTCGTTTTGGTCTGAACGAAATCAAGCCTGCCGTGAACCCTTTGCCCTCGGCGCAGCCCTTGTAGCGAATCTCCTCGTTGATCTTCTTAAGTGTCTTTAGCGCGTCTTTGATTTTGACGATCTTCACTGTTGTGGTCTATTCTTTTATGGCTTCGAAGATTTCCCGGATGTGCTTTTCCGCTTCGTCTTTCGGCACGCGGCACGAGCCGACGACGTGATGCCCGCCGCCACCGTGTTTCTCCATCAACGCGCCGACGTTCACCTTCGAGGTCGTGTGGAATATATTGTAGCCGACCGAGATCGCCGTCGTGTTCGGTCTTTGCGAGTCGTCGGCGATTTTCATCGAGATGCTGCCGCTCGGGAACAGTGTGTAGATCAGGAATCGGTTGCCATCCGGTATTTCCTTGACTCCCCTGAGATCGGTAAAAATGACGTTGCCCTTGAGCGTCGTCCGCTCCAGCAGGATTTGTTTGAGCTTCTCCTGGTCGTCGAGGATTTTCCGGCAGCGCGGCTTCACCTCGAGATCGCTCATGGTTTGTTCCAGAGTTTTCTCGCGCAGCAGCTCGATCAGGCGCAGCCAGTAAGGCTCGTCCTCCGCGTACTTGCCGTCGATGGTCATCGAAAGCAGGACGTAGCCGGCCGGATGCAGCACGTCTTCGGGCGTGAGCTGCGCGGCATCGACTTTATCCGCTTCCTGGAGCAAAAATTTCATCCGCTCCGATTCAAGGATTTTCCTCCGCTCCTCGATCTTTCTATTGCCTTCCGTGTAGTATTCATACACAACCCTCGCCGCGCTCGGCGCGATGCGAAATCCTCCCTTGCCGGGAACGATCGTCGTCGCTTCGGTCATTCCCGTGTGCGTGCGCCACGCCGGCGCGTTGGTGATGTGGTGGTCGAACCAGAGCGTGCAGTTCGGATGGTAGGGAAGATTGGCGATGACGTCGCCGCGGCGAATTTCCACGTCGCCGTCCTGCATGAATTTGGGCTCGACGAAAAGATACGAATCGATCTCTTCCATGAGAGTGATCAAAGAGCCGCACACGATGCCGTCGAAATCCGCGCGCGTGACGAGCCTCATGCGGCGATGGCC
>JBGQBP010000145.1:0-9891 GCA_041494945.1 Binatia bacterium
CGATCAAAAGTAAGATAGTCGTGACTCCAATTCCGCCGAGATCACCTGGTCGAAATACAAAGGGCAGGATGCGACCGTAACGACTTCGCGGCGGTCGGCAATTGCGGAGAAGGCTTCTGCGCAATTGCAGCAGGCGATTTGCCAGACGCTGTCTGGCGAATTCTAGCGGTCGGCAATCTCCCAGAAGGCTTCTGGGAAATCTGCGGGACGCGCTCTTTCCCGCCCCGGAACTCTGCCGGATTTAAGTGGAGCGTTCACCACAATAAGTCAATAGTCAGGCCTGACCCCGATCATACACCAGCCCACCTGCGCGAGGCAAGCTCATCTCACAAGTCAGAGTGGCGCGGAGAAGCTGCAGCCCGCGGAGCCGGCGTAGGGGCGACCGGCTTGCTCGGGACGAACGTCTCGATGAGCGGCTGCCCCTCGCACGCCGCCGGCAACGAGACGCCGAGCACGCGCGCGAGCGTGGCGGCGAGGTGGACCATCTCGGTCTGACCGTAGTAGCCGGTGCGGAACGGGGCGCCGTAGAGGAACAGCGGCACGTCGGTGTCGTAGCGGTAGAAGCTGCCGTGCGAGCCGCCGAAGTCCGTTTCGCCATACTTGCCCCAGAACGAAAACGGCGCTTGCACAGCCACAACATCGCCGGCGCGCGTCGGAAAATAGCTGCGGGCGATGGCTCGCGCGGCGGCGGTCGGCGACATGAAGCCGCGCAGCAAATTCGAGCGCGTGACGTAGCCGACGAAACCGGGCACGGTGAGCAGCGCTTCGCCGGCCGCTTCCTCGACGAGCATCAACTCGAGCTTGCGTTCCTCGATAAGCTTGCGGTTGAGGTAGATGCTCGGATCTTCCAGCGCCACCACCCAGTCGCCCTTACCGAAGCGCGCGTCGAGGGCGGCCGTGACCGCGGCCTTGATCCGCGCCTTCTTGGTTCGCTCGCCGCCGAGGCCCAGCTTCTTCGCCTCCTCGGGCGGCATCGAGGCGCCGTGGTCGGCCGTGACCGCCGCGATCCAGCCGTCCGTGCCGAGCTTGCCGTCGAGGAACTTGAAGAAGTCGCCGAGCGCGCGGTCAGTGCGGGCGAGCGCGTCGACGGTCTCCTGCGCGTTGTTCCCGTAGGCGTGGCCGATGAGATCGGGGGGGCTCACGGAGACGGCGAGAAGGTCGGTCGTGCCGCGCGCGCCCAACTGCTCGCCGTCGACGGCCGCGCGAGCGAAGTCGAACGTGTAATCGATTCCCGCGGGCGAGGTGGTGAAGGCCTCGTAGAACTTCGGGCCGGGCGCTTTCTCCTTGCCGTCGAGCTTGTGCGGAAAGGTACGGCCGAGGCCCAATCCGTCAGTCTCCCAGGGCTGATCATCGGGCGCGCTGTATGCTGCGTCAGGCAAGGCGCGTTCCCAGATTGTGCCGAATACTTTGTCGGGAATCTTCCGCGCATTGAACGCGCTTACCCATTGCGGAAGCTCCTGCATGTAATAGGTGCTGGACGTCATCTCGCCGGTCTTTTCTAGAAAGAAGTACGCTGTGCCGAGATGCCCGCCGAGCAGCAGCGCGCCCCGCTCCTTAAGCGCCAGCGCCACCACGCGCGCCGCGCCGCCGGTCGCCATCTTCAGCTCGTCCCCGACGGTGGAGCCGAGCAAGTTGCGCGGCGAGGTGTCATCGCCGGGATCGGCGTCCGCCATCCCGATCGGCTTTGATTGCGGATCGAAGAGCATGCCCTCCGAGCGGTTGGTCGCGCGGTTAAACCACTTGTTCTGGAAGATGCCGTTCAGGTAGCCGTACGAGCCCGAGGCGATGAGCGCGTGGCCCGGCCCGGTGTACGTGTTCTGCTGCCCGTAGTGCCCGTCGAGGACGGCGGCCTCGTCGCGCAGGCGCTTGAAGCCACCCGTGAGCCACGGCGCCAGCCGATCGAGATCGCTGCGTCGCAGCTGATCGACGACCACGACCACAACCAGCTTCGGCTTCCTCTCCGGCGTGACGTCGGCTCGCGCGGGTGCAACGAAGGCAAGAAGGAGAACGAGGGACAGCAGGAGGCGGCTGGTTATTAATGATAGCTGCCGCAATCGCGAACTCCGAAATCCCTCTGATAACAGGACAACAGTGAAAAAGCTTTGTGCTACGTTCATTGGGTATCCTCCTTTGCGTGGTTTTGATGTTCGGTGCTCATAGTCTTGATGCCGCTTTCAACACTACATGCGCAGGCTCGAGCGGAAACCCGTAATCGTTCTCACGCATTGTCAACGAGTCTCTGCTCGCAGGTATTTCAGTGCGTTCAAAACAAAGCGCCTACGTTTCTGGTTCAATAGTGTCCCGAACTTCAGGCGTTCTTTGCCTTGCAACACGATGGCTCCTTGATCGCCATCCGGTTGTTCCTCTCGAATGGTCTGAATCGAAGACCAGTCAAAACTATGTGTCGACCCCAGATACCCGATCCCAACAAAGACAGAACTAGTTCTTCCAATGGACACTTCGACTTTTCCGCATATGGTCATGAGCGCATGAGCCCCGAGGAGAATGCTCCCGAGAACGAACGGAATGCCGAAGAGCGATGATGTAAGGTTGAATTCTCCAGAAATGATCTGGCGACCGTATATCACACCTAACGAGCCACCCGACCAGACACACATGAATGGAACAAGGACGAATGCGCGCGGTGAACGAGTCGAGGCGCCGACGACAATCCTGTCCATTTCTTTTCTGAACCATGCTCCGTTTGGAGGGTTCCGCATAGTTTCCGCGCTCACAGAATCCAAATCAATGCTCTCCGATACCTTGAATCCTTCACCGCAGGCGGGACACAGAGCCAAGTCTGTCGACACATTAAGCTGAGCCGCGGGCACCGTTCGTCTGCATTTGGGGCATTGAATCTTCATCGGTTTTCCCTCCTTGCATGTCGTCTTGGCATATCTGCCACTTTCAACACTACATGCGAAGGCTGGAACGGAAACCCGTAATCATTTCTGAGGGATTTGGATCACGAATGTTGAGGGAAGAGAACCTGCAGGCCAAAACCTAAACTCTCAACGTCGATAAGGCTAGGCTGCGACCGATCTAAGGAATGCTACGCCGCTCTAGCCGGCTGCCTCTGAAAACCGTGCTCAACCATAACGCCGCGCGCATATTTTCTGGCTGTGGAGCGAACGATGGCCATCGTTGTGAAAATGCCCCCACAAAGAGCAAGAACAACGATGAGGACCGCAAGATAAAGCAATTTTCCCTCTGCGTCGTCATCTCCTTCCGAGAAGCCGCTGCCAAGATCCTTGAAGATCCCGGGCAAAGTGGTCGCCGCCTCACAGGTGTCGTGGGCCATAGCGAAAGTGTTCCAGCCGGCCACGCCGACACTCGCCGCGTCCCGACGGCGCCATGCCGTGGTAACCGAGTCCATCCAGATTGCGATTCCCGAGCCGAGCGCCGGAAAAATGATTAGGACATAACCAAGTTCCAGCGCCACCTGGACGTACCTCATCGGCAAGAGCCCCGTTGCCGTAGCAATCAAGACTAAAAGGACGAGGTAACACCACGTGAACCCGGAGGCCGACATAACGGCGCCCGACCAAACCATGAAACGGGGCCAGCCACCGATGGCCTTGGAGTCCGCCCAAGAACGGCCGACCGACCGCGCGTTGAACCAGCTAATGCCGAAATTCAGAACGAGCAGGATCAGGACGAACAGCTCCAGCTTTTCCATATGTACCTCCCTTCTTTGGCCAGTATTTTATCAGTGCTCATATCTGCCGCTTTCAATACTTCGTGCGAAGCGCCGGCCATGAACCCGTAATTCTTTCTCAGGGGAGGAAAACCGACTGCCCGGAGACAAGAAAACCACTGCTAAGCTTTTGTTTATGTCCAGTTTGCTAGAATCGAGATAAGTGAGGTAAATTCCGTTACGGCTTTCACTGTGCTTCTACGCATATAGTTGTGAAAGCGAAAAACCGGGCGCCTCATGGAAGAGCCACAGGAACAAATAACGCTCTTACTCGCGCAGATCGCTGAAGGAAGCGTGACCGCCAAAGAAAAACTCATCGAGCTGGTGTACGACAAGCTGCATAGAATGGCCGGCACCATGATGCCGCGGGAGCGCAGCAATCACACCCTGCAGCCCACTGCCCTGGTACACGAAGCCTATTTCAAACTCTTCGTCGGCAAGCCCCTCCAAGCCACCAATCGGGCCTACTTTTTTGGCGCTGCGGCAAATGCGATGCGGCAAGTCTTGATCGACTATGCGCGCAAACTCGCCGCCCGTCCCGAAGGGAAGCGGGTGCCGCTTCTGGATGGAATCCTGGACACGGTCAAGAGCACATACGGGACGGACATGCTCGACCTCAACAATGCACTGGAAGAATTGAAACGAATGCACAAGCGTCAATGGGAAGTAGTCACCTTTCGGTTTTTCGGCGGCCTACAGTGGAGTGAGATCGCTACTTGTTTGGATGTCAGTACCTCCACGGTGGAGAAGGACTGGCAAGCGGCAAGAGGATGGCTCTACAGGAGCCTGAAAGGAAAGGGAAATGACGCCGGAACGATGGACGGAAATAAACCAAGCATTCTCGTCAGTGCTTGATCAGGAACCGGGCGATCGTGGCAAATATCTCGATCAGGCATTTGCTCACGACGCCGCGTTGCAAGAAGAGGTGGCGCGACTGCTGCGCGACGCCCAGGCGGCTGAGAGTGAAGGGTTCTTGAGGGAACCCGCATGGGTGATCGACGATATCCCTCTCTTTCTCCCTGATTTCCGCAGTGGCGATTCCGAGTTTAGCGGGATTGAGTATATCGGCCAGGGCGGAATGGGCGTTGTTTACAAGGCATACCAGAAAAATTTCGACCGCTGGATCGCGCTGAAGTTTATTTCTCCCTCCCACTTGAGTAGTTCCGCCGACCTCGAACGATTTCGGGCCGAAGCGCAGAGCATGGCCCGGCTCAGGCATCCCAATATCGTGACCGTGCATGAGACGGGTGAATATGAGGGGCGGTCCTATTTCATCATGGAGCTGATCGACGGCAAATCACTGAATGAGCGGGTGAAGGATTTCGTCGATCGCCCGCGAGACGCCGCCGCCTTGATGGAGACGGTCGCCCTGGCCGTGCACCATGCTCATCAAAGACGCGTCCTGCACAATGACCTGAAGCCTGCCAACATTCTGCTCGATGAAGAAGGCCAGCCGCATGTTACAGACTTTGGTTTGGCCAGGCGTTTCGGAGAAGACGCTTCTTCTTCGGCAACGGGCGCAATTGAAGGAACGGCCAGCTACATGTCTCCGGAACAGACCGAGGGGAAGGAAATTACAACCACAAGTGACGTGTACGGGTTGGGAGCCATTCTATATACGCTGCTAACGGGTACGCCGCCTTTCCGCGGTGAGACGATCCAGGGAACGTTGCAGCTCGTCAGAAACGAGATTCCCAAACCGCTACGCCTGCTGAATCCCAAAGTGGATAACACCTTGGAAGCCATCTGCCTCAAGTGCCTCAATAAGGACAAATCCCAACGGTACGTGTCGGCCAGTGCGCTCGCGCACGATCTCGCCCGCTATCTGAGTGGGGACGAGACAGTGGCGAGGCCCCGGACACGGCGGGAGCGTGTTGTTGCCTGGTGCCGACGGAACAAGGTCGAGGCGGGGCTGGTGACAGCGGTAATCGCAATTTGGATATTCGCCGTCGTCATGGCTCTGTCCGTGGCGCAGGCTCGCAAGGCCGACCTTCTGCAAGCGACCCTGAATGGCGTTAGTTTTGCCGCTAAGGATTTGGCCACGACAACACTTTTGCAATTAAGGTCTTTGGGCAGGAGCGTTGATATCGCAACCGCGGACGGTAGATTGGCGGTCTTGCTGGCAAAAGACGATCGAAATGGTTTACAGCGGATTCTTTTTGATATTTGTGAAGGTCAGCCGATTCCATTCAAGACCTGCTACATCATCAATCGAGATGGCATCATGATGGCACATGCCCCACGGGCAGATAACGTGATTGGAGGTGACTTCAGTTGGCGGAACCATTTCCAGGGTGCGAAAGCGCTGGGCATTAAGGGAGTCGGCGGGTCGGTATACATCTCGCGGGTTTACCGCGGTCGAAGTGACGACATTTACAAGTTCGCTGTTTCTGCGCCGATCCTGGACCGTCAGAAAAATTTCCTTGGTACCATCGCCACTTCGGTGACTACGGATGCATCCATGGGCTCTGTTTTTCTACACGAGGATAACCGCAAAGTGGCTCTCATCGCTCCTACAGACATTAACAACCCAGAGGAGCACGGAATAGATAAATACGTAGTCCTTTATCATCCCGGCTACCGGAAAGGGATTGATCCAGTCGAGTTTCCCTATATCAACAAGATCGAAATGAAACCGGATCCGGTCAATAACCAACAATCTCAGCTGTCGGATTCCAAACTACAAATTTCCCCGGATGATAATTACATGGACCCCGTCTCGTCGGTCGCCAAGGAGTACGCAGGTCGTTGGATCGCCGGTTTTGCGCCCGTAGGAAATACTGGATTCGTAGTGGTCGTCCAACAACGCTTTAAGGATGCTGTGAGTCTTGAATCGTCCACTTTGTGGGATCTCGCGCTGTGGAGCGCGCTCGCCAGCCTCGTGGCTGTCGCCATCCTGGTGATGGTCCTGTGGCGCTGGGCAAGGAGTCGAAGATTGGCATCGGAATGATGACAAGTGGTTACTGAATCCCGGCGGCCTTCAAGTATCTGAGATCGATGAAGCGCTCCGCCGCCGAAACCGGCGTCGGGATCACACCCGCCTCGCCCATCAGCGCCAACACGCGATCGAAGGCTTTGAGATCCAGTTCGCCTTTCTTGGGCAACACGTTTTTGCCGGGCTCGAGGTAAGGCGCGAAAATTTCGCGCGCGATATCATCGGAAACTTTTAGCGACTCCTTGATGATGTTGGTAACCTCGCCGCGATTCCTGGGGTCGTTGATAAACTCGTAGGCGGCGGCGAACGCGCGCGCGAACCGGACCAGGGCGTCCTGGTTCTTCTCGCCCCAGGCGCGCCTCGTCATGTCGACGTTGAAAATCAGGTCCGCGCCCGCTTCATAGGTGAAGCCGAGCCTCGGAAAGCCTTGCTTGAGCGCGCCCAGATCTTCCGGCTGGCCCATCGGCACCGCGGCGCATTCTCCCGATTTGAGACAGTCGAAGCGGGCGGCCGTGCCGACGACGGCCTTGGCGCGGAAATCCGCAGCCTTGATGCCTTTCGCTGCGAGCAGCCTCATCGTCGACAACGTAATCGTATCGCCCGGCGTCGACATGGCCAGCACCTTTTCTTTTAAATCGGCGAAGCTCTTGATCTCGGGTCTTACGATCAGGCTGTAGACGGGATTGGTCGTCTGGGCGACGATCGCCACCGCGTCGGAACCCTTGAGCGCCGCCTGGATCAGATAGGGCGTGGCGTTCTTGCCCGCGTCGATCTCGCCCTTGTCGAGCGCCGCGACGATCCGGTCCGTGCCGCCGGGAATGGGAACGACGACGAGATCGATGCCTTCGCGGCCAAAGAATCCTTTGCGCTCGGCGACGGTCAGCGGGAGAGACGACAGACTGCCGGCCGAGGCCGCATTTTGCCCGTAACGCAGCGTGAACGGCTCCGCGGCGCCGGCGGTCTCGATCAAGCTCGCGCAGAAGAGCGCGCCGGCAAGGGATAAAATTCGCCGATTCATAATCGCCTTCCTTATCTCGCCCCATGCCCGGGCAACTTCATATTCGTTCCTCGATTCCACGCCGGCTATGTATCACGTTTCCGGAATTCCGGAAACGTGCCCCGACCAAAAAGGCCGTTTGACAACCGCTTCGCCGAGTCGCTACTCTCTGCGAAGCGCATGCGGCTGCGGAGTATCTTGGCTATGCGATGGTTACGAACGGATTCGGCGTTTGCGGCGAAAGAGGAGGGAAATCCATGAAAACGGTCAAAACGATTACTTTGGGGTTGATGGTGATGGTCTTGCCACTCTTGATCAGTTGCGGCCCCACGACGGGCAAGCCGCCTCCCCCGCCACAACCTGTGTCCACGCCGACCGGCGTCGAGACGCCGCAAGACGCGGCTCTCAGCAAAGCGGTCAAGGAAAAACTTTTGGCGGATAAGTCCGTCAACTTGTCCCCGGTGACCGTGGAGACAAGGAAAGGGACGGTTTACCTGACCGGTCGCGTGGCGTCCTTGGACGCGCGCGAGCATGCGGCGAAAATTGCCTGGCAGGTGCCCGGCGTTCAAACCGTACTAAATCATCTGCAAGTCGAAGATTAGGACTGCATGAAGCTTTGCCTTCCCGCCGCACTGATCGCGATCGTCATCGCGCTTTTCTGCTGCCGGTCGCCCGCCGGCGCTGAGAGCGAGCAGGAAAAAATCGAAGCAGCCAAGAAGGAAGGCGCGGTCTACTGGTACGGCTCGATGAACGTGGACGATGCCAGCGCTTTGATCGCGGGCCTCAATAAAAAGTACCCGTTCATGGAGATAAAAAGATTTCGCGCCGCCAACGCGCCCGTGCTGAGCAAGCTCGACGTGGAAGCAAGGGCGCGCGGTTTGAACGTCGATCTGATCGATCTCGACGGATTTTACGTGGCCCAGGCGCTCAAGCGGAATTATTGGGTGCGCTACGTCTCTTCGGAGCTGGCCGCTTATCCCAAAGAACTCAGCGACCCGGCGGGCCGCTGGTCGGGCTTCTTCCTTCTACCGCAGGTCGTGGTCTACAACACCAACCTGGTCCCGCCGGCGAGCGCGCCCAAAAGCTATAACGATCTGCTCGACCCGAGGTGGAAAAATCTAATCGCGATTCCCGATTCGGGAGTCACCTGGTATCACGGCATGCTGCAGTACATGGGCGCCGAGAAGGGCCGTTCGTTCATGAAGCGGCTGGCGGCGCAAAACGTCCACGTGCAGGCCGGCAATCGCATGATGGTCGAGCTGACGATGGCGGGCGAGCACGCGATCGGCATGGCCGCTTACGCCCATCGCATCGGCCAGTTCCAAAAAAGGGGCGCGCCGATGGGTTGGATCAAGGACGACGTGCTCGTTACCACACCGCAAGCGATCGGCGTCAGCGGCTACGGCAGGTCGCCGAACGCCGCGAAATTGATTCTCGACTTTACTCTCTCGCAGGAGGGCCAGACTATTCTTCGCCGCTCCGGGAGAATCCCCGCGAATCCCAAAGTCGATCCCGATCCGCCCGAGCTCATCCGCGGCCGGAAGCTTTTTTACTCCGACATCATCGACGGCGGCACGCGCTACAACGAGATCAACGATGAGTTTTTGAAAGTATTCGCCGCACGCTAGGAAGGTCTTGTAGAATTAAGGTGATCGACGAGGCGTTGAAGCGGTAGCCAAGGAGAAAAAATGAAGCTGACTCTCGACAAGGCATCCATGATCGTTGACCAAGCTCTTGCACAGGCGAGAGCGAGTAAATTTCGGCCGATGTGCGTGGCGGTGTTGGACGACGGCGGGCATATTAAAGCGATAAAAAGAGAGGATGGCGCCAGCATTCTACGCCCCGACATCGCTATCGGTAAGGCATGGGGCGCCATCGGCATGGGTGAATCCAGCCGCCAGCTCGCGGAGCGATTGAAGGATCGCCCGGCTTTTTTAGGATCGCTGTCGATCATGTCGAATGGCAAGGTCGTTCCCGTTGCCGGCGGTGTATTGGTGATGGACGGCAACGAAATCATCGGAGCCGTGGGCGTAAGCGGCGGCACGGCGGATGAAGACGAACTTTGCGCGATCGCGGGGATAAAAGCGGCAGGCTTGGAGTTTAAGGTCTGAAGACGAGCGGCTCTTTCAGCAGGGTGAAGAGCGCCGTCAGGAGGATTTCCATGGAGCGCAGGGTTTTAGTCATTGCGGCAGCAGTTTTACTTTCGGGTTTTATCCGGACCGCCTGGGCCCAGCCCGTCACGCTCCGCTACGGCCAGATCCC
>JBGQBP010000146.1:0-9862 GCA_041494945.1 Binatia bacterium
GGCCATCGCTTCTCCCCACGAGCGTCCCGGCGAGCGCGGCTCCGCAGTCCATTCGTTGCCCGGCAAGTCGCTGATGACGATCGCCTTGCGGCCGTCGGTCGGCAAAATCACCGCCGCGTTGTCCAACAGCGTGAGATAGCGTCCGTCCGACCGCATGCCGCGCGCTTGCTCGAGTGAAAGATGCTGGTTGCGCCCGTCGACGCAGAGCGGGACTAGAATACCATCGAAGCCCGCTTGCGCGGCATGTTTTCGCACCGCGTTCCAACGGCGGTCGCGCTCCGCCAATGTGAATCCTTTCCAGGTCGTATCGGCCGGCGCTTCCATAGTTCCTCCTTGACAGACCGTTGAAAAAGGCCCATCTGCCATAGCCCACCGATTGGCGGGCGTTAATATTGTCGCGCTCGGCCCGCTAGTCTAACGCCCGCCAGTGGCGGGCTATGGCGTCAACGTACTAGAAAAGTACGCCTCCGCTCGCGGACCATCGCGCGCCTTGCATCTGGACCTTTTTGACCGGTCTGATTAACTTGTATATGAGTCTCCTACTTTCAACCTAGTTCTCACTTCGTTTAACAGCAATCGCGTCTGTCCGGCAACATCCGGCGAGACGAAACGCGCGACGACCGAGGTCAAACCGGCGTCCGCGTAGCCTTGCAGCTTGCGCGCGCACGCCTCGGGCGAGTCGAAGAACGGACTCAGATGAGAGAGCTGAGCGCGCGGCTGGCGGTAATAGCTCTCGGCGAGAGCCCAGCCTTCTTCCTCCGCTTTTTTCGCGTCCGGCTGCAAGTGAAATGTGGCGAAGAGAGCGGAGGGAATATTTTTCGTGTCGCGGCCGGAATCGCGCGCAAACAGCTCGATCTTTTTCCGCCGCGCGGCGAATTTCTCCAGCGTCGGCGCGACCGTGAACCATCCGTCTCCCAGCAGCGCGACGCGCTTGAGGGCGTTTTCGTTGTCTCCGGCGGCGATCCAGATGGGGATCGGCCGCTGAACCGGCTTGGGCTGGATGCCGATCTCGCGGAAGCGATAGTATTTGCCTTCGAACGAAAATTTCTCCTCCGTCCACAGACGGCGCATGACTCGAATCGTTTCTTCGAGCCGCCCCGCTCTTTGCTTGAAAGGCACGCCGCAAGCTTCGAATTCATACTCGGCGAATTTGTATTGCGGCGCGACGCTGACGCCGAGGAGGAGACGCCCGGAGGAAATCACGTCGAGAGTCGCAAGCGTGTGAGCCAGCAGAACCGGATTGCGCAGCCCGGCGATGAGCGGCACGGCGCCGATTCTTATTTTATTCGTCTTGGCCGCCAGTGCGGCCATGACCGCGAGGCAGTCGGCGTGCGCGCGGTCGAGCAGCGATATTCTCGGGCTGTCGCCCAGCCACAGATGATCGAAGCCCGCCGCTTCGGCGTCTTGCGCGGTTTCCCACAATTCCGCGACCGCGTCGGCGCCGTGATCTTCGCGGATCAAGTGCCGCGTGTGCAGCAAGAGGCCGAAGTCGATGCTGGAGCCGGACATCAGCGATACGCGACGCGGATGCTCATCACCTGCGGCATGCCGGCGAGAATTTGCCGGAACGATTCGCCGGCGTCTTCCGTCATCCACACGGCGCCGTCGGTCATGCCGAAGAGAAACGTCTTCGGATCTTCGGGATCGCCGGCCACCGCGCGCGGCGCTGCTTTGAAATATTCCGGCAGGCCGCCGGAAAGTCTCCGCCACGACTCTCCCTGGTCGTCGCTGCGATAAAAGGCCGTGTCGGCGCCCTCCGGGCGGCGCCAGAACGGCGGCGGCACCGCGGCCGCCGCGGTGAGAAAAGTCCGCGGCCGCGTCGGATGGAAAGCCGCCTGGGCCATGTAGCGGCGGTCCAGTCCCGCCGCGCATTTTATGAAGCGGTCGCCGCCGTTGACGCTTTTGTAGAACGACTTTCCCGAAGTGGCGATCACGACGTTGGGATCGCCGGGCATGACGGCGACCGAATGCGAGTCGAACTCCGTCCCGTCCTTTATATTCTGCCAGCTCGCGCCGCCGTCCTTGCTGCGAATGAGCCAGCCTTCTTCGATCGCGCCGAAAATTATTTTTGGATCTTCCGCGCACAACGACACGCCTTTGACGTGGCTGATGTGCGGCGGCCCGGGAAACGTCCAGTCTTCGGTCTCGGGCAGATTCCTCAACTGCTCGCAGTCGGTCCAGCTATCGCCGCCGTCGTTGCTTTTGAAAATCGATGACGGTCCCGTGCCAAGAACCAATTCTCCCGTCATCGGGTGCTGCGCGAGCGACCAAGCCTCTTTGTAAAGGATTCCCTCGTTGATCTCGCGCCAGCTCTCGCCCCGATCTTCGCTGCGGAACATGCCGCCGCGGCTGGTCGCTGCGTACATGCGCCGCGGATCGCGCCGGTCGATCACGACGGGCGATCGCAGCGCGCCTTGGCTTTGCAGGCCCGACGGGCGAAACTTATAGCCGCCGTTATCCGGCGCCGCCTGATACAGCCCCTCCGCGGTGCCGATATAAAGGATGCGCTCCGATCTGTTTGCCATCGTGCCCTCCTTTTTCGTTACTGGTTATTGGTCACTGGTCTTGCTGCGAACGAATCAACCAATAACAAGTAACCAATAACTAGCGCTCAATTTTGACCGCGCCACTTTCTTCAAGCTCGCGTGACTGCTTTTCACTGTAGCCGAGTTCAGCCAGTATTTTGGCCGTGTGCTCGCCCAGCAGCGGCGGCGGCCCTGAGTTTTCTTTTTGAATACCCTGGTAGCTTACTGCGCCGCCGATAAATTTCAATTTGCCTGCCGTCGGATGCTCGACCTCCTCGGTCAGTCCCAGATGTTTTACCTGCGGATCGCTCAAGACCTCCGCCATGTTGTAGAGTGGCGCCGCCGGGACGTCGTTCGCTTCGAGCGTTTTCAGCCACTCGCTCCGCGTCCTGGCCGAAAAGCTCTTCGCCAGCTCCTCTTCCAGCTCCGAATAATTTTTTCTACGATTATCTCTCGTCGTAAATCTTGGGTCCGCAGCGAGATCGGTCCGCTCCACCGCTTTCAAAAAAGACTGCCAAAATTTTTCCGGCACGGAACAATGGACGACCAGCGGCAAGCCGTCCTTGGCGACAAATGCAAATGCATGCGCGTTCTTCACGCGCGCGAGACGATCGGGAATTTGTCCGGTTCGAAGATAGCCCGCGCCCGTCTCGCCGATGAACGACAGCGTCGCCTGCAATAAAGAAGTCTCGACCTTCGCGCCCGCGCCGGTTTTTTCCCGAGCGAAGAGCGCGCCCAAAATTCCGTAGCCGGCGGAGAGTCCCGTCGTGTAGTCCGACAGCGCGATGCCCATGACTTTTGGCTGTTCCATCTCCGTCAGCAAACTCATGAGGCCGCTCATCGCCTGGCCCAGCGTATCGAAGCCCGGTTTGTCGGCGTAAGGCCCGCTCCGGCCGAACGCGGAGATCGAACAATAAATCAGTCTCGGATTCACGGCGCGCAGCGCTTCGTAACCGAGCCCCAGACGGTCCGCCGTCCCCGGACGAAAGTTTTCCACGAACACGTCCGCGCGTTTGACGAGTTCGACGCAGATCTCTCCGCCCTTCGGGGACTTGAGATCGAGCGACACGCTCTCTTTGTTCCGGTTGAGATGGGCGAAATTGGGGCTGAAAGCAGCATCGGGAGCGAAGGTGCGGTACGGATCGCCCTGCGGCGGCGCTTCGATCTTGATCACGCGCGCGCCGAGATCGGCGAGCAGCGCGGCCGCATACGGTCCGGTGACGAACGTGGCGCATTCAATGACGGTGATGCCGGCGAGCGCGTTGACACGCATGGGTGTAAATCTCCCACGGTTGCTTCATCCAAGTCAACTATCGGCGAATGGCTCTACCGGAATCGAGATTCTTCGCTATGCTGAGAATGACACGAGAGGAGGTGTCATCCTGAACGAAGTGAAGGATCTCGACCGATCAGGCTGCATTGACAATCCGCCGCGCCGGGTGATAGGCCGGTTTCAGAGAGGAGACGCCCATGAGCTTTGCGCGCATAAGACACGTGGCGATTTACACTGAAAACTACGACCAGACGGCGGCCTTTTATAAAACCCTTTTCGGCATGAAGCAGATCACGACCGGCATGACCGACGAGAAGGGAGACTACAATCCCAATCGCGGCCACATCAGCGACGGCGTCATCGGCCTCGCTTTGTTGCAGCGGCACGCCGGCATCCGCTCGGGGCTCGACCATTACGGTTTCGAAGTCGAGTCGAACGAGGACGTGCAGGAACGGCTGCGAAAAAAGTATCCCGACCTTAGAGTCGCCAGCGCCCTCGAGCACGTCCCCTTTTCCGTCCTGAGAATTCAAGACCCCGCGGGCACGCACATCGACGTCTCGCAGCAGGGCGTGGCCAAAGTGAGGGAAGGATATTTGGAAAAAGGCTGGGAGCAGCCGCGCCATCTGCATCACGTGGCGATCCGCGCGGGGAAACCGTCGTTGTTGGCCCAATTCTACCAGGATGTTTTCGAGCTGCGGCCGGTCGAGAGCGGCGCGGAGAAAGGCCAGCTCTGCTTGAGCGACGGCAAAGTGTCGCTCGTCATCATTCCTACGGAGACGAACTCTTACCGCTCGATGACCGAGGGCCTGGATCACATCGGCTTCAAAGTGGAGACGCTGGAGAAAGCCGACGGTGATCTGCGAGAGCTCGTCCGATCGCATCCCGAGTCGAAGCCGAAGCAAATCGATCTGGGCCGGTTCGGACCCGTGACGAAACAGGAGATCGATAGCTGCATGCTCGGCCGCCGCTCGTTGGCCGATCCCGATGGCGTCCTGATGGACCTGGTCGAATCATGAGGCGTTTCGTAACCATCCTCTATCTCCTGGCGCTGGTCTCGCTCTTTCCAATTCAGTCGGCCGCCCAGGAACGAAAAATCATCGTCGGGCTGACCAGCAAGGTCGGCAGCTTCGCGCTCCCCTTCGTCATCGCCGAAGAGAAAGGAATTTTCAAAAGCGAAGGGCTCAACGCCGTCGTCGTGATGATGCAGAACCAGGTCGTGGTCAACGGCGTGCTGAGCAAAAACGTCGATTACGGCGGCACCTTCTCGAATTTCGTCGGCGCCGCAATGGCGGGCCTGCCCGTCCGGCTCGTCTCCGCGGTGATGGACGGCTCGGATCACGTGCTGGTCGCGGCACCGGGCATCAAAAAAATAGAGGACCTCAAGGGCAAGGTCGTCGGCATCAGCAGTTTCGGCGGCACGCCACACAGCGAAATCATCGCGATCCTCAAAAAATACGGCATGAATCCGGAAAAGGACGTCACCTACCTTCAGATCGGCGGCAGCTCTAGCCGCTACCAGGCATTGGAGAGCGGCTCGATCCACGCCGCGATGCTGACGCCGCCGTTCAACAAGTTCGGGCGACAGAAGGGATTCAACGAGCTCGTGAGCTTCAACGATGTGATGCAGATCCCGCTCGCGGGATTGGCGGTTCACACAGACCATTTGAAAGAGCGCGGGCCGGAGATCGTGAGGATGGTGCGGGCGCTCATTAAGAGCGTCGATTACATTTGGAGCCGCAAAGCCGAAATTCTGTCGCTGTTCGACAAAAGCTGGGGCGTCAAAGAGGCCGCGGTCCGCGAAAGCATCTATCAGGATCTGGTCGGACTCTATAGCCGTACCGGCGTCGCCTCGGACGCAACGATGAAGAACGTGATCCGTCTGGTCCAGGAGACCCGCAAGAGCACAGCCCCTGTTGCGATTTCCGACGTGGCCGACTGGAGTTTCGCCAAAAGAGCCAACGAAGAGCTAAAGAGGTAGGCTCACGACCCCATCCCCTTGAAAAATCCTTCCTTCTCCAGTTCGTCGAGCAGCGAGTGATCGACAAACTCTTCCGGCTTGCGGCCTTTCATCTCAGGACTCGTCGCGGCGTAAAAATCCAGCGTGTCTTTGATTCCCTGCAGGTCCACCCGCGGCGGGAACGAAAAGCGCGGCGCGAAATAGTTGTAGGTTTCATTGAGAATTTGCCGGTCATCGAGCCGCATCCTCTTGGCGAAAACGTTGACGGTCCGCTCGCGATCGGTCTTGATGACGTGAACCGCCTCGGAGTACGCTTTCACGAACCGCTTCACGACGTCGCGGTTCTCGCGCAGGTAGCCACGCCGGACGTAGAGCGTCGATTGAGAAAAATTGGCCCTCATCTCCCCCATGTCGGCGAGGACCCGGTAACCCGCCTTGACCGCCATGGTCAGATGCGGCGGCGATAGAATCGTCGCGTCCACATTACCGACGGTGAGCGAAAGGAGGCGCGTGGGCGCGTCGGCGCCGATGATCACGTTCACCTCCTGCGGCTTGAGGCCCCACTCCCTCAGCGCCAATTGAAGCGCGATATCGTTGGAGCCGCCGAAGTTGAGAATGCTGATTTTTTTCCCGCGCAAGTCTTTCGGCGAGCGGATCTCCGGCTTGACCACGAACGCGTAGGGAAACTTGTTGTAGGAAGCGGCGAGGATCGTCACGTCGGAACCGCGCGCGTAGGCTTGCAGCGGCGCTGTGCCCGATCCGGTGGCGAACTGCGTGCTGCCGCCGAGCAGCGCCGCCACCGAGCGCGCGCCACCGGTGATCATCACAAGGTCCACGTTGAGACCGTATTTATCGAACAGCCTGAGATCCTTCGCCACCCAGGAAGCGCTCTGAAATCCCGACACGCCGCCGAAATCGGCGATGATCTTATCGGCGGCGTGGCCCGCGCCGGGAAACACGAATGTAACAAAGAAAGTGATTAGCAAACGACGAAGGATCATGTTTCTCCCCGTAAAAATTTCTCTCAGGCTGATCAAAAGGTCCCAGAGGCGAGGCGCGCGCGGATTCGCGAGCCGAGGCGTACTTTGTTCAGTACGTCGAGGCGAGAGAATCAAGCGCAACGAAGCATATGGGCCTTTTGGACAGCCTGCTATGTCTTCCAGCCTTTCACAGAGATGTCGATCCCGTTCCCTTCCGGGTCGTGCAGCCGATACTCCGCAAACGGAATACGGTCCGGCCGCTTGGCCCCGCGGCGGACGCCGGCCTTCTCGGCCCGATCGCGCATCTCTTCGAGGTCCTGCACGTGAAATCCGAAATGATTGAGGCCGTTCTTTTCCTCGCCGGCCCGCTGGTAGAGCAAGGCCACGTTGAAATATCCGTCCGAGACGAAGATCGACGAGCGGTCGGAGTACGCCACCTCCTTCATCTGAAAAACGCCGCTGTAAAAATCTGAAAGCTTTTTCGGCTCGGCGGTGTAGAGCGCGATGTGCCGAATGGGATAAGGCGTCCGCTCCGGCGAGGCGCCGAAGCTCTGTCGCGTGAGATCGACGAGATTTCCGTCCGGGTCGGACACCTGCCCCTCGCTGTAGGGGCCGGAGCCTTTGCCGCTCTTTTGCGTTTTTTCCTTGATGCCGTCGAGATCCTGCACTTCGAAACCGCTCGCATGTAGGCCTTGCGTGCTTTCCTCGTGCTCCTTCAGGAGAGCCAGCGTAAAGACGCCGTCCGAGAGACGGACCAACGGATCGCTCTCCGCAACCGTCTTCAGCTCGAAAACCTCGCGGTAGAAATCGGCCAGACGACTCGGCTCTTTCGCGGCAATCGTCAGACAACGCAACTGGGGCATAATGCCTCCTCTCGATGAAGTTCCGAGTTCCGGAATTTACCCGTCATTCCCGTGTAAACGGGAATCCAGAATCTTTTCTTGCCTGGACTCCCGCGGACGCGGGAGTGACGTACTTATCTCGGCGCCACCAAAATTTCGTCCCTCGGAAACCGGTCCATGATCTCGGCGCCGTCCTTGGTGACGACCAGCATGTTTTCCAATCTGACTCCGCCGACGCGCCGCTCGCCTTCGCGGCCCTCGACGGCGATCGTCATCCCCTCTTCGAAAACCTGCGGATACTTGAATGACCACTGCCGGTTAATGATCGGCATGTCGTAGCCGCTGCTGCCCCCGCCCCCCAGCCCCAGCCCGTGGCCGATTTCGCTCGCCAGTACCTCGACCTCTTCCTTATATCCCCAACTCGACGCCGGTGGAAAGTGCTTCGCCGCGTCCGCCGTGGTCCTGCCCGGCTTGATCTCCTCGATGATCGCGCTAATGCGATCCACCACCCGCTTGTACCAGTCTTTTTCCTTCGCCGTCGGCTCTCTTCCGACAATAAAGGTCCTGTAGGTGCAAGTCCCATAACCCATATAAGTGAGACCGCACAGCGAGCCATAAACCAGATCGCCCACCTGAATGACCCGGCTGGACTGATGAAACGCCCGATCGAAGGTGTTTGGGCCGGTGCGCCAGCCTCCGGGAATCGCGTTTTCAGCGCCATATTCGCATCCCGCCGTGGAGGCGACAGTCGCCAAATCGGTATCCATGATTCCGGGCTTTAAATTTTCCCAGACGCGGAACCAGACGCCGTCCACGATCGCCGCCGCCATCTTCAGACAGTTGATCTCGTCCAGGTTCTTGATCGACCGGGCTTCGAGCATGGTGGCTCGCGTATCGACGATGTTCTTTATGCCCGCCGCGGCGAGCGCTTCGCGGGCCATGCCGTCGAATCCGCCCAAGCCGAGCTTCTCACCTAATAGGCCGCTCTTTTCCAACTCGCTCCTGATATCGGCCGCAAACTGCTTCGCTTCATCCTGCGAGGCCTCCAGGCCGCACGCGCCCGTGAGCCAGCATCGGGCCGGACGCCACTCTTTAATCCAGGGCGCCTGATCGGGCATCATATGGTAATAGCCGTCGTGCTCGTACATGACGGGATCGTGCTCCGCGAAAAAAAGCACGAAGCGGCACATGGGATAGGCGAACCCCCTGAGGCCGGTGAGATAACGAATGTTCACGCCGCTCGCCTCGAGCAAAACGGCAAGGCCGTTTTTTTTCATGATCTTCCTGGCGCGCTCCATTCGATATTGCCGCATACGATCCATATTCAATCGTTCCTGCCAGTCCGCCGTCGCAGGACCAAACGTGAGCTTCGATGCAAAATTGACCATGGCTACGCTCCTTCCCAAATCTCTATGACGCGAATCTAACTTGAATCGTCACCCGCCTGCAATAGTCATTCGCCGACGTATCTTGACAACAAGAACACCTTCTCGTATGTCTCCAGCAAGAACTTCTCTCCGCGCCGGAAGGAGGACTTCCATGGGTGAAGAAAAAATCGTCACCGGCCTCGGCAAAGCCGAACTGCACCGAATCTTGGTTAGGGGCTACGACCTGACTGAGGATCTCGTCGGCAAGATTACCTTCAGCCAAATGACTTTTTTGATGCTCGTCGGCCTCATGCCGACGGCCGGACAAACGCGCATGATCGACGCGTTGCTCACGATTCTAGTCGAGCATGGCATGGTATCGAGTATCGTCGCGGCGCGCCTCACCTATCACACCGCGCCCGAAGCGATTCAGGCCGCCGTGGCCACGGCCATTCTAGGAGCGGGCAGCGTCCATCTCGGCTCGTCCGAATGGTGCGCGCGAATGCTCCAGGAAGCGCTGCCGCCGAAAACGGACGGTGGCGCCGACCTCGACGCGATTGCGGCCGCCGTGGCGAGGCGCTACGAGGAAAGGAAGCAGCGAATTCCCGGCATCGGCCATCGGACACATGCAGAAGGAGACCCGCGCGCAGACCGGCTGTTTCAGATCGCCCGCGAGACCGAAGTCTACGGAGGGTATTGCGAGTTGTTGCGGCGCATCGCGCGCGCGGCGGAGGCGCAGCGGGGTCGGCGCCTTCCGGTAAACGTCACCGGCGCTATTGCCGCGGTCGCTTCGGATTTGGGACTGCCGTGGCCCATGTCCAAAGCATTCGCGATTATCGGCCGCACGCTCGGCGCGATGGCTCACATCGGCGAGGAAATACGAAACCCAATGGCCGGAAACATCACCGCCGCGATCCA
>JBGQBP010000147.1:0-9819 GCA_041494945.1 Binatia bacterium
CGGAGATCCTTTGGATCGAGAACCGGAGCTGGTCCTCGGCGATTTCCGCAGAGGCTGGCTCGGCCGGGAGATTGGGGAGAAGATTTACGGCGTGATGCTCGGCGCGGATGGAAAAAACGTCGACCGCGAAGCGACCGAGCGAAAGAGAAAAGAGATTCGCGAGACGCGGCTCCGCGATGGCAAATCCGAATCGGGAAAAACCGGCTCGCTCGGCGGAGATGGGAACAAAGAGCTAAAAACGATCCTCAAATTTCACGCGGCGCTCGAACTCGCGGGAGAGAAAAAAAATCCGGCCATCCGCTGCCGGCGCTGCGGCCATGTCTTCTGCCCGGCAAAAGAGAACTACAAGCTCTACGCGCTTCATCGAGTCGTTGATCTCAACGACTTCATGCCCAACCCGCTGCCGAGCGGAGAGCCTTACATCGGCGAGTACCACGAATATTTCTGCCCCGGCTGCGCGGCGCAATTGCAGGTCGATCTTTTCTGTCCCGCTCTCGGCGGCGAGCCGATCTTGTGGGATATCCGGCCGGCTACTTCGCCGCGCTAGGCGGCGCCGGCAAGGGAACCTGGTTCTTGATCGCCCTCGACCGGAAAGACCCGGTCCGAGTCCCTCTGCGTCCGTCAAAAAACCGCTACCCCATCGTCGCGATTTTTTCCGGCCGTATCTTGTAGATCACCCGGACCTCGCCCGGCTGGCGAAACGGATATTTATCTTTGCCGAGATATTTTTTCGCCAGCGAGTCGATGTGCGCGTCGGCGCCCTGCTCCGTGATGTCCTCCACTTGGCCGCGCACCGCGATGTGCCGATACGGGTTTTCGGGATCGGTGATGGAGAGCGCCACCTTTTTGTTGCGCCGCATGTTCTTGTCCTTGACGCGCCCCTTGGCCGTGTTCACCCGGATGTGGTTGCCGTCGTAATCCACCCAGACCGGCGTGACCTGCGGGCTTCCATCGGGCATCACGGTGCCGAGGTGGGCGAAGGCCTGTTTGCTGAAAAGATCGCGATATTTTTCCGGAATCGTCGCCGCCATACACTTCCTCCTTGGGCAAGCCTGCCCGTCCCGCGTTAATAAATGTAATCCGCCAGCGCGCGCAGATCGTCGATAAGAATATCCGGCCGCGCCGCCACGAGTTCCTCTTTCCCGCACAATCCATAGGTCACGCCACAGGTGTAAACGCCGGCGCTCTTCCCCGCCTCGATGTCCGTGTCGCCGTCGCCGACCATCAACGCTTTTCCCGGCTCCACGTCGAGCGCTGAGAGAACGTGTATCAGGCAGCTCGGGTCCGGCTTTTTGTTCCATCCGCTGTCGCCCCCGACGATCGCGTCGAAAGAGGATTCGATACCCAGCCCTTTCAAGACAGCTACCGACAAATAGTGGCGTTTGTTCGTGACGACCGCTTTCTTCTTGTCGCTGAACCGTTCCAAGGTCTCTCTCACATTCGGATAGAGCACCGTCGTATCCAACAGGTGCTTCTCGTAATGGTCGAGAAATCGCTGCATCAGTTCGTCGAAGCGGGAGTGAAATTTCTCCGGAATCGATTTCCGCAGCAGATGCTCGGAGCCGTGGCCGACGTACCTATAGACGAGAGCATCCTCCAACGGCTCCAGGCCGAGGACGGAACGCACGTAATTGACCGAACTCGCGAGATCGCGCCCGGTCGCCGCGAGCGTCCCGTCCAGGTCGAACATGAGCAATTCCACTTCTCTCTTCATAACGGCGGCGGGAGAAAAATCAAGATAGACGCGGCGGCGCGGGCTGTCAAACCGCAAATTTTCCGTTTTCTCCGGCGCGGCAAAGTGCTAACATCCTCCAGCCGACAAGGAGGATCTATGCGCAAACACAATCACCGGAGCCTGAGTCCGCTCGGCCTCTCGATCGTTCTCGGCCTGTGTCTCCTCATGCTCGCGCCGCGCGCGGGCGTCGCGGCGGACAGAATCAACAGCTCGTACATCTCCGTATCTCCCGGCTCATCGTCGATCATCTGGGTAGCGAAAGACGCGCGCCTGTTCGAGAAGCACGGACTCGACGCGACGGTGATCTTCATTTCCGGAAGCGTCCGCGGCATTCAGGCGATTCTCGCGGGCGAGATCCCGATCGGCGAAGGCGGCGGGCCGGGATTGACCAGCGCGCGGCTGGCGGGCGGAGACGTGATCGCGATCGCCGGCAACGTCAACGTGTTGCCGTACTATCTCGTCGCGCAGCCCGGCATCAAGAAGCCTGAAGACTTGAAAGGCAAGATCGGCGGCAACCACATCGCCGGCACCACGGCGGAGTTCGCGCTCCGCGTCGGGCTCAAGAGACTCGGCCTCGACCCGCTGAAAGACGTCAACCTGCGCGTGATCGGCGGCTCGCTCGACCGCATGATCGCGCTGCAAAAAGGCATGGTGAACTTCACCGTGGTGACCGAGCCGGGAAAAGCCATGGCCGAGAAGCTCGGCTTTCCCACGGTGGTCGACATGGCGGCGCTGCAAATCCCGTTTCCGCAAAACGGCGTCTATACCTCGACCCGGCTGATCCGCGAAAATCCCGACCTCGTGCGCCGGTACATGAGAGCTTACGTGGAGGCGATCCATTTTTATAAAACGCACAAGGAAGAGGCGATCAAGATCTCGCAGAAATATTCGCGCCTGGATGATCGCAAAGCGCAGGAAGAAACGTGGCAGTGGCACACGCGCTATATTCCCGACGCGCCGTATCCGCCGCTCGAAGGCTACCAGTTGATTTTGCAGGATCTGGCGGCGACCAATCCGAAGGCCGCGCAGGCGAACGCCAAGGACTACATCGACGCGCGCTTTGTGAAAGAGCTCGAGGATTCCGGCTTCATCAAGAAGCTCTACGGTAAATAAGCGGGCGTTGCCCGCTTCGGCTCACCGACTACTCTCCCCGCCAGTGGGTGGAAAACTGTAGATCTCTTGCGCGCGCGCGCCGAGACCCGGCGGCAGACCGACGACGACCTTCCCTTCCACCGCCATCGGCGCGGGCGCTCCGGCGCGAACGACATCGATCTTGACCGCCAGGTGGGGCGGCTCCCAGACGACGTCGTATATAGTCCGAGCGTCGCGACAAATTTATCGAGCAGCGCGCCGCGCGGCGCGTTCAACGAGAGGGCGAGCGGACCAAAGAGAAATTGCCCGGACTGAACCATCGTCCCAATTAAGAAGCAAACACCTGGTTCGACAAAAAGAGTTGAGCATCGTTCGAACTGAAAAAGACCAAGCGCACTTCTCTAATCGAGGAGTCGCTTTTGAGAAACTCTTCTACGGCTCCGGAGGAAACCCGGGCGGCTTGGTCAGGCGGGTAACCGTAAATTCCGGTCGAGATGGCTGGAAACGCGATCGTGTTCATCTCCTCTTTCACGGCCAGCGCCAGAGAGTTGCGATAGCAGGCGGCCAGCTGCGTCCCCTTCTCTTTACCGCCCTTGCCGTAGACGGGGCCGACCGTGTGAATCACAAACTTTGCCGTCATTTTTCCCGCGGTCGTCACAACCGCCTCACCCGTCGGCAAACCTTCGGGAAATCGGGTGCGGCGGATCTCCTTGCACTGCTCCAGAATTTCGCGTCCGCCGGCGTGGTGAATCGCCCCATCGACTCCGCCGCCGCCGAGCAGCGAGCCGTTCGCCGCGTTGACCACCGCCTCCACGTCCTCTTTCGTGATATCGCCCACCTTGACTACCACCCGCCCATTCAGGAATTTTCGAAGCTCGCTCATCCCTCTTTCCCTGAAACCCTGAAACTCTTAAACTCCTCAACTCTTTGAATATTCCTCCCACTCCATCAACAGGCTGTGCTTTTTCTTGTTGTTGCAGTCTTTGCAGGCTGCTACGACGTTGCCTTTGCTGCTCTTCCCGCCGCGGACGATCGGAACGATATGATCCATCGTCAGCGCGCGCGGCGGAAATTTGTTTCCGCAGTAGTGGCAGACGCCGGCCGAGCAGCGGCGCTTCCACCATTGGCTCGCGCGCAGCTCCCTCGCCTTGCGCCGCTCGCGGCGGATATCCTCGTCGTCCACCGGGACGTAAAAAGACGATCCTTCCATCACTTGATCCATTTTTTTAGCGACTTGAGATAGACGGCGAAACCGATTGAAACCAGGAAATAGAGACCGGCGCGGAACGCCGCCCATGAGTCGGCCGTGTCGAAATAATTCCGCGCCTCCCGCAGCGCGAAGCCGAAGAAAAAGACCACGGCCGTCGAGATCAGAATTTTATGCGCCGTCAGTAGCGTCATGGCAAGCTCGCTCAAAAGATATCATAGGATTGCCAGGTTAGTCGATCTATTGTAGGTTTCTTGAAACCTCGCCAAGGAGGAAAAAATGGAACGACAAGCGATCAGGACCGACGCCGCGCCGAAGGCGATCGGCCCTTACGAGCAGGCGATCCGCATCGACGGTTTTGTCTTCACGGCGGGACAGATTCCCATCGACCCGACATCCGGCAATTTGGTGCCGGGCGGGATCGCCGAGCAAACGCGCCGGGTGCTGGAGAATTTAAAATCGGTTCTAGAAGCCGCGGGCTCGTCCATGGAGAGCGTGGTCAAAGCCACCGTGTTTCTAAAAAATATGGCGGACTTCGCGGCTATGAACGAAGTTTACGCGGAATATTTCGGCAACTCCAAGCCCGCCCGCTCGACCGTCGCCGTGGCGGAGCTGCCGAAAGGAGCGTTGATCGAAATCGACCTTATAGCGCTCGCGTAAGACTTAGGACTCAGCATTTTAATCCAAAATCGAAAATCTAAAATCCAAAATTATTTGATCACCTTGTCCGCCCTTACCAGCACGTTCGGCGGAATCGTGAGACCGATCTGCTTCGCGGCTTTTAGATTGATCACCAGCTCGAACTTCGTCGGCTGCTCCACAGGCAGGTCTGCCGGTTTCGCGCCTTTCAGAATTTTGTCCACGTAAATCGCGGTGCGGCGGAACAAATCAATAATGATCACGCTGTAGGTGATAAGACCCCCGGCCTCCACAAATTCGGGGCTCCAGTATATCGCTGGGAGCCGGCTTTTTGCCGCCAGTTCTACGAACTGTTTTGGATGAGAAGTGACGACCTGGCTCCCTAGCACGAGGACTGCGTCAGCACGCCCCTTGCTTGCCGCTCGGAATGCAGTCTCGATTTCCTTGGGATTCTGTATGTCTAGATATTGAAGCTTGACCCCGAATACGCCCGCGGCCAGTTCCGTCTCTCTTAACGCTTGCGCATTGCCTGGAACAGTTGAATTTCCCAGGACTGCCACGCGCGAGAGCCTCGGAACGATCTCCTTCAGAAGCTCCAGTTGTTTTCCGCTTATCTCTGGGTAATGGGTTGACAATCCCGTGATGTTCCCGCCAGGGCGCGCAAGGCTGGCCGCGAACCCGTTTCCAACGGGGTCATTATCAAACGCCATGACAATGGGAATCGTACCAGTTGCTTCTTTGGCGGAGCGGTTTACCGCCGGACCACCCGTGACGATGACATCTACGTTGAGACGCACCAGTTCGGCCGCAATGTCGGGAAGCCGCTCTGTTTTCCCCTCTGCATATCGCCACTCAATGACAATGTTTTTCCCCTCCACGTATCCAAGCTCGCGCAGACCCTGCCGGAATGCCTCCATGCGGTCCGACACAACTGCAGGAGAGAGAGAACTTAGGAATCCTATCCGCGGGACTTTTTTCGGCTGCTGCGCTTCGATTGGAACGCTAAGCGCCAAGAGCAAAGCGCCAAGAACAAAGCTGATGATTTTTTTGTTCATGTTTTTTTACTATTGCCTCCTGCCTAATGCCTGTGCCTGTTCTCATTCGATCGCCTTATCCGCCTGCATCCCTGAGTTGACACTAACGCTGCTATGGAATACGGTTATTAACAAAAGTGCATAAGAAACAGGAGGAACGGACATGCCGAGTGGTCGAGGACGGTACCAAGTCGTGAGCGTCTCACTCCCCCGAGACCTGGTGAAGCGAGCCGACGCTCTCATTCCGAAAACGCGGCGCAGCCGTGTCATTACCAAAATGCTCACGTCCTTCCTGGACTCCATCTCACGGAAACAATTGGAGCACGAGTACGTGAGGTATTATACCCACCGCTCGGATCGGGAGGCCGAAGAGGAGCGCGACCTGCTTGTCGAATGGAAGTTGAGCGACACGGAGGCCTGGGCCATTCTTGAGAAGGAGGAGTTGAGTGATCGTGGTCAGGCGCGGTGACGTGTTCTTGGCCAATCTCGGCCCAACCATCGGCGTCGAGATTAAGAAGACCCGGCCGGTGATCGTTCTCTCCAATGATAGCATCAACCAATTCAGCCAGCTCGTAGTGGTCGTCCCAATGACCAAGAACATCGCCCACCTCTCTCCCAGTCACGCGGTCATCCCCAAGGGTGTCGCCCGTCTTACGTTCACATCCAAGGCCGTCACCGAACAGGTCAAAGCTCTCGATAAGCGCCGTCTCGTCAAACGGCTGGGGAATCTGACCCCTTCGCTCCTGGCACAGGTCGAGCGCGCCCTCAAAAATACTCTCGCATTCCCCTAGAACACTCCATTTTCGATCTTGGATACTTCGACTTAGCTCAGTACAGGTTTTAGACTTCCGATTGTCGGAGTGAAAATCTAAATATCTGGTCCAAGCTGTTCTGTTCATATCACCTTCTTACTAATCCAAAATCGAAAATCTAAAATCCAAAATTCACTTGATCACCTTGTCCGCCCGCACCAGCACGTTCGGCGGTATCGTCAGGCCGATCTGCTTGGCCGCTTTAAGGTTGATAATCAGCTCGAACTTCGTCGGCTGCTCCACAGGAAGATCAGCAGGCTTCGCACCTTTTAAAATCTTATCCACGTACGTGGCCGCGCGGCGGTACAAATCCACAAGGTTTGTCCCGTAGGACATCAGGCCGCCGGCGTCGATATATTCACGATCATCGTAGATCGCCGGCAAACGGCTCTTCACCGCCAGGTCGGCAACCCGTTTTCGCTGATCATTGATGAGGGGAGTCCTGATTGTAATGAGAGCTTCCACGCGCGCCTTGCCTGCGGCTCTGAATGCGTTCTCGAAATCATTTGCGCCTCGGACCTCCAGGGATTGGAGCCGCAGATCCAACGATCGGGCCGCAACCTCCATCTCTTTGAAATTGATTGCGTTGGCCGAACGAACCGGATTCCATAAAACGCCCACACGGGAGAGCCGTGGGATAACCTCTTTCAGCAACTCCAGCCGCTTCCCGTACAACTCCGTGGAGATGGAGGTCATCCCCGTGATGTTTCCGCCCGGCCGTGCAAGGCTGGCGACGAATCCTGCCTGAACAGGGTCTGCCGTGCTTCTAATGACGATGGGGATCGTCTTGGTTGCGTTCTTTGCAGCCCGCGCCGCCGGAGGGTCCAGCGCAACAATGACATCAACTTTTAGGCGGACCAGATCAGCGGCGAATTCGGGCAGGCGATCCTCTCTTCGCTGGGGATCCCCTCTGTACTCTATGACGATGTTTTTTCCCTCGACGTAGCCGAGATCGCGCAGCCCTTGGAGGAATGCTTCAGCTCCCGACCCGAGTCGGGAACCGATCTGTAAATAACCGATCCGCGGTACTTTCCCCGCCTGCTGCGCGTCGGCGGACAAGCTAGGAGCGAAGAGCGTAGCGCAAAGAGCAAGACCAAAAACTTTCTTCCTCTTAGATCTCCCAATCGAAAATCCAAAATCGAAAATCCAAAATCGTTTCATCGAATCACCTTATCCGCCCGCGCAAGTACGTTAGGTGGAATAGTAACGCCAATTTGTTTTGCTGTCTTCAGATTGATCACCAGCTCAAACTTTGTCGGCTGCTCGACGGGTATGTCAGCCGGCTTGGCCCCTTTGAGAATCTTGTCCATTTGGATGGCGGCGCGCCGGTGCATGTCGGAATTGTTCGGCCCATATGATATAAGACCGCCAGCTTCGACCCAGTCTCTGCTTTGGAATATCGCCGGCAACCGATTTTTTGCTAAAAAATCTAGAATCCGCTTCTCGTAAGAACGGAGCACCGGATCCATTAAGGCGAGGAACGCATCCGGTCGATCCTTAGTCATTACTGCAAAAACCACTTCGAGCTCATTAGGGTCTTTCACCCCTCGATCTTGCAACGCTACGCCCAACGGCCCTGCCACCTCTTGGGTCGCTCTCGCTTCGAGTGCCATGCCGGCATTGTTTTTATTCCAAAGCATGGCCACCCTTGAGAGCTTGGGAAAGATTTCCTTAAGCAGCTCTAGCCGCTTGGGCCATAAGTCGGAGGCCAGGCCAGATATGCCCGTGATGTTACCACCCGGGTGCGCGAGACTAGCGACAACGCCGGTTCCAATCGGATCGCTAGTGCTGAAGAAAACGATAGGGATTGTTTTAGTCGCTTGCTTAAGAGCGAAAATGGCTGGTGTACCCGCGGTAAAGATCGCGTCGACTTTCAGTCGGACCAGTTCCATTGCGAGCTCAGGAAGACGATCTTCCTTTCCCTCCGCAAAGCGGTACTCAATAAGAATGTTCTTCCCATCAACGTAGCCGAGTTCCCGGAGCCCCTGAATAAATACATCGAGGTTGGCGTTGGGAGGCGCACCGAGTAGTAGAACACCCATCCGGGGTATCGTCGCTTGTTTCTGCGCGTGGGCCAGATAAACCGGAGCAAGAATAAGTGTGGCCAAGATAAATAATGTGAAAGTTCCTTTTTTCATGAATTTTTCTCCTTCTATTTATATGACGCCTCGTGCGCCGTACCTGGTTTTCACTTGATCACCCGATCCGCCCGAGCCAGCATATTTGGCGGAATCGTGAGTCCAATCTGCTTCGCTGCTTTCAAGTTGACGATGAGCTCGAACTTGGTCGGCTGTTCGACGGGGAGATCGGCGGGCTTTGCGCCTTTTAAGATTTTATCCACGTAAGCGGCGGCACGATGGTAGAGATCGCCGATCAGCGGACCGTAAGCCATCATTCCGCCTTCTTCGGCGAATTGGCGCGTCGGATAGACGCTGGGAAGCCGATATTTGAGCGCGAGATCGACGATCTTTTTGGAGTTGAGGGTTGCCATCGGGCTGAGGACGACGATCAGGGCGTTCACTTTCGCCTTGGGTAATTTTGCGAACGCGCTGGCAAAATCGTTGGCCGTGGGCACTTCCATTGAATAAAGCGGCACGGACAGTGCCTGTGCTGCGTCGCGGGTTTCTTGAAGTCCGATGACCGATTCGCTCGAGCGCGGCGTCCACAGCGCCGCAGCACGGGATAGCTTGGGGAAACTTTCCTTGAGCAGCTCGACGCGTTTTCCGCTTAAATCAGTAACCAGAACCGAAAGGCCGGTAACATTTCCACCGGGCCGCGCCAAGCTTTCGGCCAAGCCTTGCTCGACCGGGCTGCCGCTGGTCATGACGATGGGAATGGTTTGAGTCACCTTGCGCGCGGCCTGCGCGCTAATCGACGACGTGGTGACGATGACATCGACTTTTTCCCGCACAAACTCCTTGGCAAGGTCGGGCAGTCGATCGTATCTGCCCTCCGCGTAGAGATATTCGAAAATAATATTTTTGCCTTCCGTGTAGCCAAGTTCGCGCATGCCTCGTTTGAACGATTCAAGATGCGGCTGGTCCTTTCCGCCGATGAATAGAATGCCGACACGCGCTGTCTTCTCGGCCGCCGCTGCTGAGATCGGATTGCCGAGCGCGATGAATAGAGCACCCACCATGAAAGAAAAAACTCGTCTAATCATTTTCACCTCAACGCCAGCGTACGTTTCAATTATCGAATGACTCGGTCCGCCCGCGCCAACACATTGGGCGGAATCGTGAGGCCGATCTGCTGGGCGGCTTTCAAATTGATGATCAGCTCAAACTTCGTCGGTTGCTC
>JBGQBP010000148.1:0-9806 GCA_041494945.1 Binatia bacterium
CAGCGAACGTGCCATCGGTGATTTGGAACATGCCGAGCGCGCTCGAGGCGGGACGAAAAATTTTAAACGGGTTCCACGACCGCTGCCAACGCCAGTAGGTATGGGCGACGGGGTTGCCGTCGCCTTCGACCTGGGCCAGGGCGGCGAGAAATTCAGGTGAAAGTATGTCGGTGGAATTTTTCTCGAAGAGCGATCCATAGCTTTCCCATGTGGATTGAGGACTTTTTGCCGCGCCTACCGGGGCCAATATCTCGCCGGGTTTGCGATAGACCTGGTAGGCCCAATTGATGATAAAAAAACCGGCGATCGAGAGAACGCAGACGACGATGAGGGTCTTTTTTTTTCCGAGCCGCGCGATTGCGCCTGAACGTCGCCGGAAGTATCGAAGCGTGTTGCTATAGACCGTAGCGGGCATTGGCGTAGTTTAGCGCGGATCGGGACGGACGTGAAGAGGTGATCGAGCGCGAATGGCGGTTAGATTACTACCTTCAACAGGAGCCAAATCAGAAAGGAGCCCGCACCCCAGAGCGCCAGGAGTGTAATCAGATGTAGTACCCGTCTCCAAAGCGGATCTGTTACCTTGTCTCTGGCGTGGACCCAATCCGCTGCTCCTTCACCTAACAAACACAACGATCCCAGGCCGAGGATGCCTCCGAGCCACGGAAGCACAGATTTCGCACCGTGCGACACCGGCAGGCCAAGATACAGGTCGCTCAGGAGTCCCATCGCGAGGAGGAGAAGTGCCACGCCGATAACGATCCGCGCGAGCCCGGGTCTGTCGTGTGCATTGTCTATCTTTGACATCATCGCCCTAGCAGGGTCCAGTTCTACAGCTCCAACAACCCCGACGGCGGGTTGATGATCATTCTTCCCGCGGCGAAATCGATTTTCTCGACGATCTCCTTCGTCACGGGGATTAGATGCTCCTTCACTTCGCCCTGGACAACATACAAATCGCCGCTGGGCGTGGACAAGAGGCGCGCGATGGTTCCAACGCGATTGCCGTGAGTGTCGAAGACTTCAAGACCGACGACTTGATAGTAGTAATATTCGTCGGCGCCTAACGGCGGCAGCGCGGTCTCGGCGACGGAGAGTGTCGAGCCGATCCATTTCTCGGCTTCGTTGATTCCATCGACGCCTTCGAGACGCACCAGCAGTTGATTTTTGTGCGGCTTGACCGCCTGCAATCGGTGAGGCGAGCGAACGCCGTCCTTCTCCAAGAATATTTCCTGAGTGGGGAAGAGATTAGGGCTTTTAGGATTGTACGGTCTTAGCTTGAGCCACCCGGCGATGCCGTGGGTGGCGACGATTTCCCCGAGAGGGACCAGCCGTTCCGGCGCTTGGGGTTCCGGGGCCGTTGGACTACTTCTCTTCGATGATCTCCAGAACGACCTTGCGGTTCGCCCTGGAGGCGGCGGCATTGAGAATCGTACGAATCGAGTTGGCGGTTCTGCCTTGCTTGCCGATGATGCGCCCGAGGTCCTCTTTGGCGACTTTCAGCTCCAGGACCGAAGCAGTCTCTCCTTGAGTCTCTTTGACTTCGACGGCCTCGGGATGATTGACGAGAGATTTTGCCAGGAACTGAACGAGTTCTTTCATGAGACGGGCGCCTCCTGACTACGTATTGCTTTGAGCTTTCTTCATCAATTCCGAAACCGTTTGCGATGGCTTGGCCCCGCGCTTGATCCACGCATCCATCTTTTCCCGATTGAGCCTGATTCCGCTCGCCGCTTTCGGGTCGTAGGTTCCGACCTGCTCGATGAACTTGCCGTCGCGCGGGGAGCGGGAATCGGTCACGACGATCCGGTAATGCGGCTTCTTCTTTGTCCCGTGTCTGCTCAAACGTATCTTTACACTCATAATTTTATCCTTTTCAGGCCGCTGAAAAAGGCCCATCTACTGCGTTGCGCTCGGCCGTCTTCGCTCGACGTACTGAAAAAAGTACGCCTGTGCTCGACGGCTCTCGCGCGCCTTGTATCTGGGACCTTTTTGATCGGCCTAGACACATAGTTTTCAAGATTCTGTTATCTAGTTAAACGGAATAGGCATCCGGTTCAATAGCCCGCGCATGCCGCCTCGGCTCATCCTCTGCATCATTTTTTTCATTTCCAGAAATTGTTTGATCAAGCGGTTGACGTCGGTGACCGTGGTGCCGCTTCCCTGCGCGATCCTCTTCCGGCGGCTGCCGTTCAAGATCGCCGGGTTGCGCCGCTCCTGGATCGTCATGGAATTGATGATCGCGTCCACGCGCTTGAGTTCCTTTTCCGCTTGCCCGAAGTCGACGTTCTGGCCGAGCTTGCGCGCGCCGGGGACCATCTCGAGCAATTCTCCGATCGAGCCCATCTTTTTCATCTGCCTCAACTGCGACTGAAAGTCTTCAAGAGAAAACTGGTTTTTCTTGACCTGCTTTTGGATGCGCTCGATCTCTTTTTCTTCGTAGACCTGCTGCGCCTTTTCGACGAGCGAGAGCACGTCGCCCATGCCCAGGATGCGCGCCGCCATCCGCTCGGGATAGAAAGGCTCCAGCGCCTCGACCTTTTCGCCGACGCCGCAAAAGAGGATCGGCTTCCCGACGATCTCGCGCATGGACAAAGCCGCGCCGCCGCGCGCGTCGCCGTCCATCTTGGTGAGGATGATGCCGGTCAGATCGAGGTCGCGGTTGAATCCCTCCGCCTGATTGACGGCGTCCTGTCCGGTCATGGCGTCCGCGACGAACAGAATTTGCTGAGGGTGGAGATTTTGCTGAATGAGCTTGAGCTCCTGCATCAACTCCTCGTCGATATGAAGCCGGCCTGCGGTGTCGATGATCATCACGTCGCAGAACTGCCGCTTCGCCTGCTCCAGAGCTTCCCGGCATATGGCCAACGCCGACTCGGTCGGCTTGGAGTCGTGCACCGGAAGATCGAGGCTCTGCCCCAAGGTCTTCAACTGCTCGATGGCGGCGGGCCGGTAGATATCGGCGGGGACGAGATAAGGCTTGCGCTTTTTTTCCCGCTTCAAGTGGAACGCGAGCTTGGCCGCGGTAGTGGTCTTGCCGGAGCCCTGCAATCCCACCAACATGAGGATCTGCGGCGGGACGCCTTTAAGCTCCAGCTCGACGTGCTGCCCGCCTAGAACGGCGGTCAACTCTTCGTGGACGATCTTGATGAATTGTTGCTCGGGGGAGAGGCTGCCGAGAACATCCTGACCCATAGCTTTGGTTTTGATCGCTTCGAGAAAACTCTTGACGACTTTGAAGTGAACGTCGGCCTCGAGCAGCGCAAGCCGGACGTCGCGGAGGGCTTCGTCGATATTATTTTCCCTGATTTTCCCCTGACCTCGGAGTTTCTTAAAGGTCAGCTCCAGCTTGTCGGCTAAGGTTTCGAACATTTCCAGGGGTAGGCTGAGCCGTTATATTTTGAGCGAAAAATTACCTTCTAAGCATTAAGCATATTTGACTGGCGTGCATTGTCAAGATTGGGAGGGGAATAGCCCGGCCCGTCCGAGGACGGGCCGGGAAGTTCTGGCTGGCGTTACATCATGCCGCCCATGCCGCCCATGCCGCCCATGCCGCCGCCGGGAGGCATATGAGGCATGGCGGATTTCTCTTCCGGTTTCTCCGCCACCATGGCTTCCGTGGTCAGCATGAGGCCGGCCACCGAAGCGGCGTTTTGGAGCGCCGTGCGCACCACCTTGGTCGGGTCGATGATGCCGGCCTTCATCAGGTCGGTGTATTCCTCGGTGGCCGCGTTGAATCCGAACGAGCCCTTGCCGTCTTTGACTTTCTGCAGCGCGATGGCGCCTTCGACGCCGGCGTTCATGGCGATTCTACGAAGCGGTTCTTCGAGAACGCGGCGCACGATGTTGACGCCCCACCGCTCGTCTTCGGGCACTTTGAGCTTATCGAGCGCGGAGGAAGCCCTCAGCAGCGCGACTCCGCCGCCGGGAACGATTCCCTCTTCGACTGCGGCGCGCGTGGCGTGGAGAGCGTCCTCGACGCGGGCCTTTTTCTCTTTCATCTCCACTTCGGTGGCCGCGCCGACGTTGATGACGGCGACGCCGCCGATGAGTTTCGCAAGCCGTTCTTGGAGCTTTTCGCGATCGTAGTCGGACGTGGTCTCGTCGATCTGAGCGCGGATTTGCTTGATCCGCCCTTCGAGGTCCGCCTTCTTGCCGGCGCCGTCAATGATGGTGGTGTTGTCCTTATCCACGACGATTCTCTTGGCGCGGCCAAGATCCTGCATCGTAATGTTCTCCAGCTTGATTCCCAGCTCCTCGGCGATGACTTTGCCGCCGGTAAGAATTCCGATGTCTTCGAGCATGGACTTGCGCCGGTCGCCGAAGCCCGGGGCTTTCACTGCGCAACACTGCAATGTGCCGCGGATCTTGTTGACCACTAGAGTCGCCAACGATTCGCCTTCAATGTCCTCCGCGACGATCAGAAACGGCTTTCCGGTCTTGGCGATCTGCTCGAGGATCGGCAGGATCTCTTTCATCGAGCTGATCTTTTTCTCATTGAGCAACAGGTAGGCGTCCTGGAGCACGACTTCCATTCGCTCCGGATCGGTGACGAAGTAGGGGGAGAGGTAGCCGCGGTCGAACTGCATGCCTTCCACGACTTCGAGCGTCGTCTCCAACCCTTTGGCCTCTTCGACCGTGATCACGCCTTCCTTGCCGACTTTGTTCATCGCCTCGGCGATGACATCGCCGATAGTGGAATCGTTATTCGCCGCGATGGTTCCGACCTGAGCGATCTCTTTGGGGTCTTTGGTCGGCTTGGAGAGGACTTTCAACTCTTCAACCACGGCCGCAACGGCCTTGTCGATGCCCCGCTTAAGCGACATCGGATCGTGGCCGGCCACAACCATCTTCACGCCTTCGGCGAAGACCGCGCGGGCGAGCACCGTCGCCGTCGTCGTGCCGTCGCCGGCTACGTCGGAGGTCTTGCTCGCGACTTCTTTGACCATCTGCGCGCCCATGTTCTCGAATTTGTCTTCGAGCTCGATCTCCTTTGCCACGGTCACGCCGTCTTTGGTGACGTTCGGCGCGCCGAAGGACTTGTCCAGGACGACGTTGCGCCCTTTCGGCCCCAGGGTTACCGTAACCGCGTCCGCGAGCAGGTTCACTCCCTTGAGAATGGCCTCCCGCGCATCTTGACTAAACTTAACGATCTTTGCTGCCATTGCTTGCCTCCTGATTGATAGGAATGGTTATTTCTCGATCACGCCGAGAATATCTTCCTCGCGCATGATCAAGTGTTCTTCGCCGTCGATAGTGATTTCCGAGCCTGAATATTTTCCAAAGAGGATACGGTCGTTGACCTTGACGTCGAGCGGGAAGACCTTGCCGTCCTCGTTGGCCTTCCCTTTTCCGACTGCAACGACTTTGCCCTCTTGGGGCTTTTCCTTAGCCGTATCCGGGATGAAAAGGCCCCCCTTGGTCTTTTCTTCCTCCTGGATTCTTTTTACGATAACACGATCCTGCAAAGGCCTGATCTTCACTTGTTTCCTCCTTTCGAAACTCGCCGAATTTGAAAAAAAATTCCCGTCAGCTGCTGTTGAAATATACAGCGGCCTTTATTTAAGCACGATTTCTATAGTGTCAAGAGACCGATGGCGCTCTGTTGACGGGGCCGATCCCACACCTATTACATACGACATCCGCAATTGCAAGCAAGCGGCTCATTTCCGCTGTTTTCGAAGCTCCTCTTCGAGATACTGGCGGTAGAGCACGTCCCATTCCCGGCTGCCGGGCGCGACCCGGCGCGAGAGGGACTGGATCTTTTGGCGCACGACTTCATCGAGCCGGTCCTCGCCGCCGAAGAATTCCGTGAGCACGTTTTTAGTCTCGCCGAGGGCACGCGCCTCGTTGGAAAAATCCGCCAGATCTCCCTTCCAAAGACCGTCGATAATCAGGTGCGCCAGATGGGAGATCCGGCTTTCGGACAGGCGGATCATAGAACGAAGCCCTTCTTCTGCGCCAGCTTCTGCTTGATGAGCAAAAACATCTTGTGCTGGTCCATCTCGCCCGCTTGTCGCACCTGGCCGGCGTGGGAGGCGAGCACTTCGCGCGCCTCTTCCTCGATGACTTCTTCCTCGTGAAAATTTTGTATGATGATTTTTTTGATCCGGGTCCGGACCTCGTTCTCCTGCGCTTTCAGAACGATCAGGTCCTTGGCGCGGTAGCTCTTGAGAATTTGCTCCGCGAGTTTATCGGCTTGTTCCGGTTTAATTTTCATGCCTGTGGAAAAGTCTGTGGACAATGTGCCGAAACCCTGTGGGAATACCGGTGAAGAATACCGCGGGTTTCTGTCATGTCTTACTGTCGGCCGGCGCGCATGTCAACCATTCCAAGACTCGCGTGGGGCCGCCGCTCGAATTTGCGCTTCTGCAAAAATTGCTTGTGCTTGAAGGCCTTTTTTGTCAATATGCAAATCATTCGAGCTCCGGCTTCGATGCCTGGTGGACCCGAACGCTAATTTGTCCACAGCCCTCGCGATCGGCTGCATGTTTTGCCGGAATCGCGCTGTGGAGAACCTGAATAGAGTTGCAAAAACCGGCGCCGTTAAAAAGAGGAGACAAGATCGCAGTGGTGGCGACTTCGGGCGCGCTCCAGGACGAGCAACTCCGGGCCGGCGTCCAGGCGCTCGAGCGCGCCGGTTTTAGCGTCGAACTCCCGGAAGACATCCTCGACCGGAACGGCTACCTCGCCGGAGAGCATGAAAAACGCGCCGGGACGTTGCAGTCTTTTTTCGAGCGCGAAGACATCGCCGCCATCTTCTCCGCCCGTGGAGGGTTCGGCTCGGTCCAGTTGCTGCCGCTTTTAAATGCCGATCTGATCCGCCGTCATCCCAAAATATTTGTCGGCTACAGCGACGTGAGTATTCTTTTGAATTGGCTGCTCCAGCACTGCGGCATGGTTACGTTTCACGGCCCCATGGTCGCGATGGAGCTGGCCGCCGGGCTGGCCGGGCAGAACGCGGATTTTTTTTGGGGGACGCTGTCGGGCGAGAAGCGCCAGTGGCGCGTCGAACTCGGAGAAACCGTCCGGCCTGGGGTGGCCGAATCTGAAATGGCGGGCGGTTGTCTTTCGACGATCGTGACGACCGTCGGCACTCCCTATGAAATCGAGACCCGGGGCAAGCTTCTCATGCTCGAAGACGTCGCCGAAAAGCCTTATCGCATCGAGCGCATGCTCACGCACTTGAAAATGGCCGGCAAGTTGACCGGCCTCGCGGGCCTGGTCTTTGGGACCTTCACCCGCTGCGAAGGGGAAGGGGAGCGGGACGTGAGGAAAATCATTCACGATCTCTTCCGGGACGCTCCGTATCCCGTCGTCACCGGACTTGCCGCCGGCCACGGCGCCGAAAACCTGCTCATGCCTTTCGGCGTCCGGATGAGGCTCGATGCAAAGGCGCGGACCCTCAGTCTGCTCGAGTCGCCGGTCCAATGATCGCCTCCGGATAAGAATGGTTTTTCAACCTGTCGAGGACGCCTTCAAAGAGGCGGTCGGCGCGGGCGTTTTTCCCGGCGCGGTTCTGGTGGTCGGCAAAGGCGCCGAGATCGTTTTCGAGGGCGCCTTCGGCTTCCGCTCGCTCGTCCCGGGCAAGACGCCTATGCAGCCCGACACGATCTTCGATCTCGCTTCGCTGACCAAGCCTCTGGCGACGGTGCCGGCGATCATGCTGCTCGTGGGCGAAAAGAAAATCCGGCTCGACGACCGCATCACCCGCTTCTTTCCCAACTTCGGAGTGTTCGGCAAGACCCACGTCACGTTCCGCCACGTCCTGGCCCACTGCTCCGGTCTCCCCGCCTGGAAAGCCTATTACGAAGATATCGTCAAAAATCAAAAAAAGGGGAAGGTTAACTTTGTCGCCAGCCGCGCGGCCAAGCAGTACGTGTTCGAGCAGATTCACAGAGAAAAGGTGGTCCATCCTCCGGGCACGCAGAGTCTTTACAGCGATCTCGGGTACATGCTGCTCGGAGAGGTCGCAGAGGAGATCACCGGCTGGAGTCTCGACCGCTACTGCCAGGAGAAGATCTTCAAGCCGATGGGGTTGCGCTCGACCTCCTTTGTCGATCTCACGCAAATTAGGGCGCGCCGCCTCCAGCCCGTCCAGGATATGATCGCGCCGACCGAAGAGTGCCCCTGGCGCAAGCGGGTCCTCTGCGGCGAAGTGCACGACGACAATTGCTACGCGATGGGCGGAGTGGCCGGCCACGCGGGCCTTTTCTCGAATGCGCGGGACATCCATCGCTTTCTTATCCGCATGAGAAAATGTCTGGCCGGCGACGATCCGCTGCTGCCCGCGTCCGTGGTGCAGGACTTTCTCACTCGGGACGAGACGGTGATGGGATCGACTTTCGCCCTGGGCTGGGACACGCCCTCGGCGGAGAACTCATCGAGCGGCAGCGGCTTTTCCCCGACCTCCGTGGGCCATCTCGGTTTTACCGGCACCTCGATCTGGTGGGACCTGGAAAAGGATTGCCACGTGATTCTTCTCACCAACCGCGTGCATCCTTCGCGCAACAACGATAAGATCAAGGCGTTCCGTCCGCACATCCACGATTTGATCATGAAGGCTCTGCTTCAGTGAACGATCTGTCCCGGGGCGCGCACATCCATCTGATTGCGGTCTGCGGCGTCGGCATGGCGCCGCTCGCCGGTTTGCTTTTGTCTCAGGGCTATCGCGTCACCGGCTCGGACCAGAACGTCTACCCGCCTATGAGCACCTATCTCGCGGAGCTCGGGGTCAACGCGCTCATGGGCTACAACGCCGAGCATCTTAGGGACAAGCCGGACCTGGTCGTGGTCGGCAACGCGGTGTCGCGTAACAATCCCGAAGTCGAGGAGATGCTGAGACTCGGCATCCCCTACATTTCTTTTCCTCAGGCGCTGGGAAAATTTTTGATCGGTTCGAAAAGGTCCGTCGTGATCGCAGGCACGCACGGAAAGACGACGACCTCGGCGCTGATGGCCTGGGTGCTCGACCGGTCGGGCTACGAGCCGAGTTTTTTCATCGGCGGCATGCCGCGGAATTTTGGCGGCGGCTTCAAGCAGGGCATCGGCGAGTGGGTCGTGTTGGAAGGAGACGAGTACGACAGCGCCTTCTTCGACAAGGGGCCGAAGTTTCTGCACTACCGGCCGGAGAAAGTGATCTTAACGAGCGTGGAATTCGATCACGCGGATATTTATCGCGACCTCGACCATATCAAAGCGTCGTTCCGGAGGCTCATGGATATCATCCCGTCTACGGGAAGCCTTCTGGCGTGCAACGAATATGAAACGGTAAAAGAGATTGCAGCCTCGGCGCATTGTCCGGTGACTTTCTACGGCGACAAAGAGCCGCGTGGCTGGCAGGCGCGGAATGTGCGCACGGTCGACGGCGCGAGCTGTTTTGAGCCTTTCAACGGAGGGAATTCAGAGGGTGAAGTAAAGGTCACGCTGATCGGCCGCCATAACGTGAGCAACGCGCTTGCCGTCTATACGACGGCGCGCGAGCTGGGGATCGCGCCCGAGGCAATTCGAGACGGCATGGCGACTTTCGCCGGCGTCAAACGGCGGCAGGAGCTGAAAGGCGAAGTCGGCGGGATTACCGTTCTCGACGACTTCGCGCATCATCCGACCGCGATCCGGGAAACGATCGAGGCGGTGCACGCCGCTTATGCCGGCCGGAGGATCTGGGCGATCTTCGAGCCTAGAAGCAACACCAGCCGGCGCAGAATCTTTGCGCGCGAGTTTCCCGCGGCGCTGGGGCTTGCCGACCGCGTCGTCATCGCGGGACTCTTCCAGCCCGAGAAGATCGCGCCGGAAGAACGTCTCCATCC
>JBGQBP010000149.1:0-9782 GCA_041494945.1 Binatia bacterium
ACCCCGATGAGAAATCTATTTATTATGCCGGGCAGTGGCATGAAGTCGGAAGAATAAGTTCTGGCATCTCTCTGGAAAAATCCTTTCACGCGTCGGATCACAATGGCTGCGGGAAACACAAAAAAGAAAATGTAGGTTGACTTCGCCACGGCGAAACCCACTTTTCGCAAAGCATAAAGGAGTTGGGGAGAAGTGTATCGTCGTTTATGTCCCAAACTTTCATCCCAAGGACTCCATAGAGCCATGAAAGCCGGAACGGTGACTATTAACAACCCTCCCGTTTTAAGAATACGATGACATTCCGTCAGGGCGTGGATATCGTCCTCAACGTGTTCGATCACGTCCAGGGCCAAGATTAAATCAATTGAATTTGTCTTGAACGGGAGCGAAAAGTCCGTCATATCGATCCGGCATAAGTTCCGCAGGCCGCGGCTCTTGCAAAAATCGAGGGCGTCGCGCGAGATATCCGCGCCGACCATCCGCCAGTTGCACTCAAAAACCTTTGTGGTAAATCCCGACCCACAGCCGATATCGATTCCGATTGCCGAGGTACGTCGGTCTGTTTGGTCTGCTTCGGTATTCGCCAGAGCCAGAACGATTTCCCGTTTGGCAACGTTCCACCAGTAAGTTCCTTCCTTCTCAAAAAGATCGGCGATCAAGTCCGGACGCATGGGTTGTTAATCTCGGTAGATTTTTAGGCGGGGGTTTTCACCTTCGAGGAAGTAATGTGGCCCGAATGGACAATTGATGTGAGAGCAATGACGGTTTGGAGGATTTATTCGTGCTTGGCGGCCTTTTCTTCTTTGATAAACTCGTAAATCAGTCTCGGCACCGCGCCGCAGCTAATGCATCTGGGAGAGTGAGGTTTGGTGCCATCGGGATATCTCATGTGTCTCAGATAGAAAGGCTTTTCGGTCCCCACGTAATCGTCGTAGTAGAATGCGAGTTTTCCGCACTCGCTGCATTGGAGATATTTCGCCACGGTTTATTCCTCCCAATATAGTTAGCTGCTTAACGTGCCGGTAATTTTCTGACGGCCGCCGTTGGTCTCGTAGGGCTCCTCGCGATAAAGGCCCAGAGCTTTCATTACCGGCGTGTCCTGGACGGAAAACAGAATAGCTTCTTCTTTGCTTTCGTTGATGTGCTCATGCCACGCCCACGTTGGAACGACAAAAAAATCTCCGCGCTCCCAATCGAGCCGCTGGCCGTTGATGACCGTGCTGCCGCGCCCCTCGAACACGTGGTAGACGGCGCTGTTGACCTGGCGATGCGCCTGAGTGTGGATACCGGGGCGGATCGATTGGATATAACAACCGATCGTCGGTAACACGGGTCCGCCGGTATTTGGATTTAAATACTCGAAGCAGACGTCGTCGAACGGACTAGCAGCGCCTTCGCCGATCTTCTTGAGCGCTTGGTATGTGGGTTCCCATTTGTAGTTTAGAAGCGGCGAATAATTCTCGCTGGATTTTTCCCAGGTCGGCTGCAGGTGTGGGCCGCTGAATTTTCGCTCCGAATCGTTCACCCCGGCGACCGGCTGCCGGTCCTTGGGATAGGGTTGGAAAAAAACCGCGTCGAGGTCGCCGACCAGCGGCAGGTCCAGACCGTCCATCCAGATCATGGGTCGATCCGATTCGCATCCATGATCATGCCAGGTCCAGTTGGGAGTCAGAACGAGATCGCCCCGGCTCATCATGCATTTGTCGCCGTTCACGTTGGTAAACGAACGGTCTCCTTCGATGATAAAGCGGATCGCCGCCGCGGTATGGCGATGGCAGGGGGCCGTCTCGCCCGGCTTGACTATCTGCACCGCGGCCCAAAGAGTATGCGTCGCGGCGTACTTCCCGCCGAGGCCTGGATTAACCAACCCCAAAACCCTTCTCTCTCCACCTCGTTCGATGGGCACAAGATCGGCGGCGCGATAAGCCATGCGGCGCAGGTCCGCCCACTTCCAATGGTACGGAAGAACTTTCGTCTTCGGTTCAGGCGGCAGAAGCCGCTCGGTAACCTTCCATAGAGGAATGAGATGCCTTTGGTCCGCTTCCTGGTAAAAGTCCTTCAGTTCCGTATCGCTCTCTATAGCAGGCTCACTCATACAACCTCCTACGCGCCTTATCCCAATCTCGCGTTGATTAATCTTATAGCGCGGGTCTGGAAAAATATCCAGAATTAGCCGCGAAGCGCGATGGCCGGGCGATTTTTGTTGCAAGTGCGCGTCAAGCCACTTAAAATCACTTTCGGTCGAGTGGTTGTTCACAAACTCTTGAGGCGAATCGCTTGAAAATGGAAGTCATCATCCCGCGTTTAGGATCGAGCGACGAGAGCGATGAGGTCAAAATTTTACGCTGGCTCAAAGCGAAAGGCGACATGGTTAAAAAGGGAGAGCCTCTACTCGAAGTTGAGACGGATAAAGTTAATGTCGAGATCGAAGCGCCGGCTTCCGGGATCTTGACTGAGATCCGCGCCGAAGAGGGGTGCGTTGCGAGCTTTAACTCCGTCGTCGCGATTATCGATAGGAAAGATTAGCGGGCATCCGCCGCATCTTGCGAAGATCGTTCCAGTCATTTCGCAATGTCTCAACGGTTGGGAGAAGAGCGGCTGATGGCCGAGCGAATTTCATTTCTACTTTATCGAACCTGTTTGTTGGGTATCGTGCTCGGCGTGGCGGCGACGCTCTATTTATTGAGCGGTTTGAGCGGTCATATCCGAGACCCCGTCGCGAATAGCCTCACGGCTGCCGCCGTCGTCGGGGCGGCGATTTATTTTCTTTATCTTTTTTTTGTTCGATTATTCGACAAGAGTTGGCTGGGTTTTTTTCTGTGGCTTTGCATATTTCTTGTCATGGTTGCCGAAATCTGTCTCGGTCTGCTTCCGCCTACGGCGCGGGACGAGCTCACGCATCATCTAGCCGTCCCCAAACTGTACGCGTCGGCGGGAAGGATTTTCGAGATTACCTTTGACTATCCATCTTTCTATCCCATGCTCTTGGAAATGTTATTCACTCCATGGGTGACCTGGGGCTGGGATTTTGTCCCCAAACTCATTCACGGTCTTTTCGGCTTTCTCATCGGACTACTCCTTTATTGCCACCTCGCGCGCCGGTTGAGCCCGCTTTACGGTCTGTTGGGTTTTTTCCTGTTTGTCTCGACGCCCGCGATTCTCCGACTCGGCAATTGGGCCTATGTCGATCTTGGGTTGGTGTTCTATTCCACAGGGTCTTTGCTTTGTATTTTGAAATGGGTAGAAAGCCGTGAAATCGGCAAATCCCAGCCGCGCTGGTTCGTGTTGGCGGGTCTATTGGCGGGGTTTGCCGCTGCCACTAAGCCGAATGGACTTTTGCTGCTTCTGCTTCTCTTTTTCGCTCTAGTGTGGGGATTGGGACGAGTGAAAACCGGGATTGGGACGACCGTTGTTCAACTCGCGCTTTTTGTATTTTTGGCTCTCCTATCCCTGGCTCCATGGCTGGCAAAGAACTTTGTCTGGACGGGAAACCCTTTTTTTCCTTTGTTTTCTGCTTTTTTTGATGGGATCAGAAGCGGTGGGGGAGGAGGCGGGAGTGAGCCCGCGCTCGGCATCTTTGCCAAACGGCATCTCCTTTACGGAGAGAGCGCCTGGGAAATCGCCGCCTTGCCGCTCAGGCTATTTTTTTCCGGTCGGGACGACAGTCCCCAATATTTCGACGGAGTGCTCAATCCGATGCTGATTTTGTTTATTCCCTGGGCGTTCAATGGGAAGTGGATCGAGGAGAAAAAAATACTCCTTGGCTTTGCCGCGCTCCAACTTTTCTTTGGTTTATTCATGGCGGATCTCCGCGTCCGCTATATCTTGCCCCTCGTCCCACCACTGGTAATCCTGTTGGTGTACGGCGTCCATAACATCTATCTAAGAATCGCGCGCCCTGCGTATCTCTTTGCCGCGATTGTTTTTCTCGTTGCTATCAACGGAATATACTTATGGGACTACGTTCAGAGCGTATCCGCGCTGAGTTTTTTAACCGGCCGGGAAAACCGCGACGAATATCTGACCCGCGTAATGCCTGATTACCGGGTGATGCAGTATGCCAACCGGAATCTCCCCGGCGCAGCGAGAATTTATCTTCTCTTTATGGGACGAAGAGCGTATTATTGCGAGCGGGACTATTTCCATGACGGAAGCGATAGCGCCCCGCTTCTACTTGCGGTGATCCGAGCCGCAAAGAATAGCGAAGAGATCGAAATCGGGCTGCGCAAGAAAAGACTCACTCATCTCATGGTGCGGAAGGATCTTCTCATCAGGTTCTTGGAGAACAATCTCACGGCCGACAACGCGAAAAAGTGGGACGGCTTTGTCCGTGTCCACCTGCGATCGCTCTATCAGGATGAGCGCTACGCCGTCTTTCAAATACATGTCTGAGCGCCGCGATATTTCCATTATCATTCCGGTTTTCAACGAGGCTCAAAACCTCGGACCGCTGCTGGATCGCCTGCGTTCCATGCAGTTGCCTCCAAACGAAATCATTGTGGTTGACGATGGTTCCACGGATGGAAGCGCGGAGACCGCAATCAAGGGCGGCGCCAACGTTGTTTGCCATCCGTACCGAATCGGCAATGGAGCGGCGGTGAAGAGCGGCATCCGGGCGGCGCGGGGAAAACTTTTGCTGCTGATGGACGGGGATGGGCAGCATCGACCGGAGGACATTCCGAAACTTCTCGCCGAGGCCGGGCGCTATCAAATGGTCGTCGGCGCGCGGGCCAAAGGGTCCAAGCTGCGGGTTCACCGCTACATCGCTAACCACCTGTATAATGCGTTTGCGTCGTACGTCACGAAATTCAAGGTCGAAGACCTCACGTCCGGCTTTCGCGTCCTTAAACGAAAAGATGCTTTGAGATTTATCGATCTGCTGCCGAACACGTTTTCATACCCTTCGACCTTGACCCTGGCGTTTCTGAGGTCGGGTCTCGCCGTAAAATATGTTCCAATCCAAACTCTTTATCGCAGCGGTCAGAGCAAGATCAGCTTGATCACCGACGGCATTCGCTTTTTGCTGGTCATCACCAAGATCGCCACGCTTTTCTCGCCCTTCCGCGTTTTTCTTCCCGTAAGCGCCTTTTTCTTTTTCACCGGTGTCGGTTATTATTTTTACACCTACATTACAGAGCATCGCTTCACCAATATGGCGGTTTTTCTCCTGACGACGGCGGTGCTTATTTTTATGATGGGCCTGGTGTCGGAGCAAATCGCCCTGCTTAGAATGGAGCAGCGGTCGCCTCCGTCGACGGGGAGCTTGGAAGGCGAGGGCGACTAGCCATCGTGGTCGAACCATGTACGGGCCGCCTGTTCGCTACCCTCGCTTTCCTTGGGCTTTGCGGCGCCGTGGTCCTGATCGTTGCCACAGGATGGGGCGCCGGTCTGAGCCCTGATTCGATCATTTATATCGCCGCCGCGCGCAACCTTCTACGGGGATATGGGCTGAGCGTTTCGTTCGATCCCCAAATATTTTCTCCATTGAACCAATATCCACCTCTGTATCCAGCGTTGCTTGCGGGTATCGGATATTTCGGTCTCGAACCGTTGGTGGGCGCGAGATGGCTCAACGCGATTCTGTTCGCGCTGAATATCGGCATGGCCGGTTTCCTGGCGTATCTTACCGTTCGCTCATTCTGGGCTGCGGCGTTCGCCTCTCTTTTCATGATGGCTGCGCCTCCGATGGTTTTAATCCACTCGATGGCGTGGTCGGAGCCGCTCTATCTGACATGTGAACTCTTGGAACTAATCTTCCTTGCGTCTTACCTGGGGCGTCCTGGTGTTCACCTGCTCATTCCCGCCTCATTGGCGGCGGGATGCGGCATGATCGTGAGGTATGCCGGGGTGGCCCTTATGGGCACGGGAGTGGTTGCGATACTTCTCCTCAGCCGGACGGCTTGGAGAAGACGAACCAGAGATACGGCGATTTTTGCGCTGCTAAGCTCCGTACCTATGGCCGTTTGGCTGATCAGAAACATTCTTGTAACCGGCGTGCCGACCAATAGAACCGCAACCTTTCACCCGATCGGGCTCGCGCACTTGCAGGGGGCGCTGGATGTTGTTTCAAGCTGGTTATTTTTTCCGATTGAACCGGCTCCGGGGAGGTGGCTCGGTCTTTTCCTGGTTGTTATCGTCTATGGCTATGTATGGGCTCAGGTAACATTCGGCAGAACTCGGCCGGAAAAACTTGGTACACTGACCCGTCTGAATCTTTTGCTGGCCATTTTTATCGCCAGTTATGGACTGGTAATTATCTTTTCGCTGTCATTTTTCGACGCGTACATCCCGATGGACAGCCGGATTCTTTCACCCCTGTATCCGGCGTTGCTCGTGCTCGGAATCGGCGCCATGAATCGTTTTTTCGCCTTAAATGAACCGGACGTTCGCGTTCGGCTCGCGATCGGGACACTCGGGGCGATCGTTTTTCTCTCGCAGCTCGTCGGCGCGAGCTCCTGGCTGCAGCTCAGCTATGGCAACGGGATTGGATACGCGGGCCAACAGTGGCGCGAGTCTCCGCTTGCCGATCGAGTTCGACGTCTGGACCGCTCTGTCCCGGTGTTTACCAATTCGCCCGATGCCCTCTATGCCGTCTCTGAACGGCCTATCTCCGGGATTCCGGCAAAGGTAAATCCGCAAACCCAATTACCGAACGAGAGCTACCGGGCGGAGCTCGCGGGCTTGCGCAGCGGATTACAAGAGCGGCGCGGAGTCCTGGTTTACTTTAATACTGTCCGATGGCGTTGGTATCTCCCGGCCGAAGCCGAGCTGGCGCAGGAGTTGGGACTACGTCTGGTAGCGCGGGTGGAGGACGGCGCGATCTATGAAGCAGGAAACAGCGCAAGCTTTGTCGATTCGTCAGCCCGGAGGAATTGAACGGAGTGTCGGGGAAATCATTTTTCCAGCCGGATCATTCGAAGGCTGTATCGAGCAACGAGAGCGCAGTACACCTTTGCACTCTGCTGACTGTTGTCGTCATCGGCATCGTTGTCAGGATGATGTTTCTATTTCAGCCGATGCGCTACGACGAGGCCTTCACGTTTTTGAAATTTGCCTCCCCACCTCTCGCCGAAGGACTTTCGGATTATTCGTACCCCAACAATCACCTCTTCCATACCCTGCTTGTCCATGGAGCTTACTTGGCCCTGGGCAACCGGCCTTGGGTCATTCGTCTGCCGGCGCTGTTTGCCGGCGTCCTTCTGATCCCCGCCGGTTATCTGACGGCCCGCGCTTTTTACGGCAAACATACGGCGCTGCTGGTTGCGGCGATGATTTCAGCTTCATCTTCGCTTATCGAGTATTCGACCAATGCGCGCGGGTATACGCTGGTCACGCTCATTTTCATTGCTCTGCTCGTTGTCGGAGCTTCTCTTGCGCAGGAGGACAAACTAATCAGGTGGGTTGCATGGACCGTGCTTTCCGCAGTCGGCTTCTACACCATCCCGATCATGCTATATCCTTTTGGGGTCGTCATGGGTTGGCTTTGTCTCTCGATCCTCTGCAAAGATCCTTCTTTCCGCCGTGGACCTCGGATTCGGCGGCTGGTTATAGCGCTAGGTATCGTGATCTTTTTGACGCTGGCGTTATACGCTCCTGTGTTCCTGTCGTCGGGGCTTTTGCCAGTCGTTGCCAATCGATTTGTGGCGCCGAAACCATGGGATGAATTTGCCGCGCGCCTTCCGGGCTCTCTGCTATCGGTCTGGAGACAATGGAATCGAGATCTCCCATGGGGGATCGGAGTGGTCTTGGTTGCCGGATTTTGTGTCGGCTCTCTATTCCATAGACGGCTAAGTTCTTATAGTGTTCCCATCGTAGCCGCCGCAGCGGTTTGGCTTGTACCCGTGCTTTTGCTCCAACGGGTGGTGCCGTTTGAACGAGTATGGCTTTTCTTGCTCCCGCTCTATTTTATGGTTGCTTCCGCCGGTCTGGTCTACGGCTTAAACATCCTTGAGTCAAAAATACTGCGTCTATCGTTTTTGGTTGCGATTGTGTCGGTTGCTCTTTCGCTGTGGCTGAGTCTCGGGGTTATTGCCAGCCAGTCTGTCTATTATTCGGACGAGACCGGGACTTTGAGGGACGCCGAGGCGATCACTTGGTATTTGCAGGGCCACCTTAAATCCGGAGATCGGATTTTAGCGCCTGTTCCCTCGGACGCGCCACTGGTATACTACTTCGATCTTCACGGAATATCCCGCGAGTATCTGACGGCCGATTTAGTCGCCGTTCAACGCATCATTGCCGTCGTCAACTTATCCGATCATCAAACTCTACGAGCTCTCCTGGATCGGACCAAAATCGAGCAGGCTGAGTTCGGTGCTCCGAGGATGATCAGGCGATACGAGTCCGCGGTTCTTTACCAGATGGATAAAACTGGACCAGGCAAGGTCGAAAGGTGAAATAAAAGAGCCCATGTCGAGCACCGGCATATTGGTGATCTCCTGGAATTTTCCCCCGCGCGTGGGGGGGCTCGAAAATCTTATCGCCGGCTTGTATCGCGGCCTTAAAAAAAATCATTCGCTGGTCGTTATTACTTCTTGGGCGTCCGGCGCGGCGGATCGAGACGAGCGAGTGTTACGGCCGAGATGGCCGGGATTGCCCGCGTTCTTCATTTTTGCGCTGTTTCGCGGATTTCTGGTTCTGTGGAGAAATCCGGAAATTAAATGGATCCTTGGGGGAAGCGCCCTTGTATGCCCTCTGGTTCTGGTCTTGGCGAGATTGCTGCGGCGAAAATCAATCATACTCGTTCATGGGCTCGATGTGATCTATCCCAGGCGTGTCTACCAAGCTCTATGTGTCCGGGCGCTGAGGTTCTGTGACCGCATCGTTGCGAATAGTCGCTATACCTCCTCGTTGGCAGAAGAGAAGGGAATAAGCCGGGAACGCCTTGTCGTTATACCGCCGGGCATCGATGATGGACCGCGACCTTCCCACGGAGCAGAGGAGGTCAAAGCCGAGTTCGGGGTGACAAGGAAAAAAGTGCTTCTCTACGTTGGCCGATTGGCTCGGCGCAAAGGCCTCAAAGAGTTTTTGCAAAATTCGTTTCCAAGAATTGTTGCTGAAGTTCCTGAAGTTTATTTTTTGATCGTCGGCGGGAATCCCACGGAGTCTCTCGTTCATCACGAGGACGTCGCCGGAGAGTTGAAAGGGCAGATTCAGTCCATGAAAATGCAAGATCGCATTCGTTTGCTGGGATGGCTTGGCGACGATGACCTAGCCAAAGTCTACCGTGCTTCTGATTTGCTGGTCTTGCCGGCTCTGGCGATGAAGAATGACGTGGAAGGGTTCGGCATCGTCGTGATCGAGGCCGCGGCAGCGGGACTCCCGGCCGTCGCGACTCGCGTCGGCGGAATACCCGACGCCGTCGAAGACGGCATGAGCGGGATATTGGTTGATGCGGACGCCTACGAAGACATGACTCGAACGATCGTCAACTTATTACATGATGGCGAAAAGAGACGGGTATTGAGCGATTATGCGCGGAAGAGAGCGGCGGAGAAATTCAGTTGGGAGCGAATTGCAAAACAATATGACGCGGTGTTTGAGGCAGTTGCGAGCACGGCACCGAGCGACATCGAGAAACGCTGAGGAGCTGGGGTGAAGATATTGGTTCCAACTTTCAGGAGCGACACCGGGAACGACGTCTATTTCCGAGATCTCAAAGATAGTCTGAACAGGCATCATATCACCATAGAAATAATGCCCCTGACGAAGTACCTGGAATTCACGCCTTGTCTCGCCGGAGCTGCGCTGCGTAGGGGAAGCCAGGTTAATGATTGCTCCCT
>JBGQBP010000150.1:0-9747 GCA_041494945.1 Binatia bacterium
ACCAGCTCGCACTTGATGAGCAATCCCGCAGAGCCGCAGCAAGGATCGTAAATATCCATCCCCGGTTCAGCGTCCATGATGCGAGCGATAACGAATCCGACTTCCGTCGGCGTATAGAACTCTCCCGCACTCTGGCCGCTGCCTTCGGCGAATTTACGAATCAGATACTCATAACTTCGGCCGATAATATCCGGCTCCACATCGGCAAGCCCGAGCGGTTTTGCGCTGATCTCCTCAATGAGGTTACTCAGCCTGTCATCGTCAAGATCGCGCTGGCCGTGGGTGGTAGCGTTAAAGTCTACTCGGTCGATGATGCCCTTGAGTAGCGGGTTAGCGTCAGCAATGGCGCGGAGGTGACTCGTGACACGTTCCCCCTCGCCTACGGGTTTATCAGTCTTCGGCGGGATGCGGATCACCGACCAGACGGGCTTATCTGGATCTTCTGGTTTGAGCGGCAAGAAAAACCGTACGAGCTTCTTGTCGGCTTTCACCAACTTGAACGCCTTAGCCCGCGAGCCAACCTCCTTAGCGATACGGTTCAGCTCGTCGTCAAAGACATCACACAGCCGCTTCGCAAAAATAAGCGGAAGAATGAACTCCTTATACTTGGGAGCATCCTTCGCGCCGCGAATCGAACACGCCGCATCCCATATCCAAGATTCTAGTGATTTGCCGTTGTTGCTGTTGGTTGCCATAACTTTCCACGGATTTTATGCGATTTGCGCAGTGGCAGCAAGGCGAAACTTATAGGAAGAATGAGGGTGGAGGGGAGGGCTGAAGCGCGCCGGCAATGGGTGATCGTGTTAGAGCCGTTAGCGGCGGGAAAAACGGTGAACCAGCTTGTTACCGTAGTGCCGCACGGTGTCCATCGAAAGCGATCGGCGTTTCAGGATATCGAGATGGATGATCTTCCACTGGATGCTCTTGGCCAAGACCTTGCGCGCGTCTTCGTCCTCGACGTATTTCAGCAGATCCTCGATCCTGTGGATCTCTATCTCGATTTTCGATTTTGGATTTTCGATTTTGGATTATCAAGAGGCAGTCCAAATTGGTTAACCCTTGAACTCTTGAACTCTTAAACCTTCTTCCTCCGGCGGTCTCACGTGACGGAAGAAATAGTAGAACATAAAATCATTCGCAAGCTGCAAGCATCCGCCGACGAAGACCGGCACGCTGAGCGAGAGGGTTTGCATCATGTAAGCGGAGATCGTCGGGCTGACGCTGAAAGGCACGACGCGCGCGAGAGTCGTGACACCCGCCGCCGAGCCTCTTTCTTCGGATTTCACCATAGCCATGGTGAAAGATTCGCGCAACGGATTGTCCATGTAGGCCAGCAGAGAGCGCACGACTAAAATCGCTCCGGCCAGATGAAACGTGGGCGCGAAAGGGAGGACAAGGTAGAGAGAGGATGCCGCCGCATGCGAAAAGACCATCGTGCGCACGATGCCGATGCGGCGCGCTATCACGGGCGCCAGCAGAAAAGAGATGGCGGCGGACAAGTAGGAGAGGAAGAACAACACCCCCAGCGCCTTTAGCTCCACTCCAAAGCGGAGGAAGAACCAATAGGCGATCAACGGCCCGATCAGGCCGGCGCCCAGATTGTCGACGATTCCCAGGAGCGACATTTTTGTCACGAACGCCCCGGATTGCTTGGAAACGACCCGCTTCTTTGCGGAAGGGCGGTGGTCTTCCGTAATCGCGTTGTAAACAAAGATCAGCGCGAGGCTGAAGACGATCGTCAGTCCAAACAGGGGCCGGTAGGAAGAGACCGCGTCCCATCCCCGAGATTCTTGCAGGTATTGCGGCAGGCCGCTCACCAGCGCGCCCAAAGAGCCCATCACCGAGCCGACAAAAGAATTCATCGCGAAAATCTGATTGCGTTTTTCGTGGCTGCATTTTTCCGCCAGGAGCGCCTGCTCCACGGGGTTGAACGGTCCGCCGCCTTGCCCGCCGCCCGCCGAACCTCCGGCGCCGACGTTCGCGATAGCGACCGCGGCGAGGATAAAGACGAGGTCGCTGAAGAAGATGTAAATGGCGTTGGAGACGATCGTCAGCGCTGCCAGCAGCATGAGGATTTTTTTTCTGCCGTATCGATCGGATAGAAACCCCCATATCGCGGTGAGAATCGCCCCGCTGAGGTACGCCACCGAGTGAACGATCCCGATGACGACGGTAGAATAACCGAGCCGGTTTAAATAGATGGCGAAGACGACGTTCAGATAAGAAAAAGCAAAGGCCCTGACCCCTCGGGACGCCATGATGAGTTTCACATCCCGATGTGTGCCGTTGAACATTGAGAGAAGCGAGCGCTTAGCGAATCTTGAGCGCCTTGAATCTTTCCCGTTCGAGATCGAGCTCGGTTTTGATCCCTATGGCGTGCAGCGCGTCGTTCGCTTCTTCCAGCGACGAGCTCTCTTTCACCGCCTGCGCCGGCCGCGACAGTGTCTCAAAAAGAATAGTAGGCGACAAGAAAAAAGTCAGGGTCGTGAGCGGCGTGAGTTTTACTCTTCTTTGGTCCTGGCGGATTCCCCGCTCGCCCCAGGCGCCGCGGGCGCATTCGACGGGTATCGCGCTCGCCTCGGTCGGAACCGTTTTAATCACTTGTTCAAGCTCGGCGACGGCTTGCTGTGTCAATGCCCAGGCGCCGAGCAGCCCGCCGGCCTTCGCCATTCGGCTGAGCGCGGCCTCGATCTCTTCGACCGTCAGCTCGCCGTCGCTGCCATAGCCGAACATCGACCACAACGTCGGCTGGCCGCGCCGTTCCAACTCTGCGTAGGCTGCGAGCATGATCGAGTCCGCCAGCGGGCTGCGCAGGCCGGGCTCTTCCCCCTGCGCGAGAGAGTCGCCGCCGACGTCCACGCCGACGAGAAGGTCCGCCTTGAATTCCTTCAGAGCGGCTTGCAAACCTTCGACGGCGCCCTTCACGCCGCCGTTGATGTCGACGAGCAAAATTTCTTGCCCGAGGAAAGCCGCCATTCTCGACTCGGCGAAATAGACGCCGGTCTTGGTTTTGCTTTCCGCGTTGGCAAGCCAGGCGTAGCGGTTCAGCGCGCGTACCTGCTCGACTTCATCCAACGAGCGCGGTCCGGGAATCGGATCGTAGACCGACCGCTCCCACGAGAGACCGCCGAGATGGAACTTCAATCCGCAGAACTCCAGAAACCTCGCCGCGGCGAGCGCGCCGACTACGTCGCCGCCCCCGCCGACGCCGATCACAAGCGCGCGGGAGGAGGAGCGGATCAGATCTTCGAGCGACGGTATCGTTGTCGCTGTCGAGGACATTGTAGGTTTTCTAATTTGCTTTCAAAAAGAACGCAAACGGAGGCGGGATATGGACTTTGCCCCTGGAACAACTCGGACTAGAGAAAGCGGACATTGAGATGTGGAATTAAAGGGACAACCTGAGTTAGCACCTTGAAGCCTCGGGGCGCGGGCTGGCAAGGGTCATCGAGAGTAAATTTGAGTTCTCGGCAACTGAAACTCAAAAGGAACTTCCTATCACTGGGATTTTGCCTGACTGCGAGTAGGTGGGTTCAAAGGTGGGAATAGCTGGCGAGGACCATGCGGAGTTGACTTCCGTATGGTCCTTCAGCAGTACAGCGCTACTGTTTCAACGGGTAGGCGAGTGGCTGGCCTTTCTCTGTGATTAAAGTGACCAGGAGCTTCATAACGGTAGTCTTGCTCAAGTTCGTCGCTTCGTGCACGTAGGTCGGATTGGCCGGGTCCGATTGAAAATAAAGCAGCACGCCCGGTTTCATGTCTACCGGCGGCTTTCCCACTTCTTCCATGACTCCCTGGCCTTCGAGAACGTAGATGAACTCCTGTCCCGGATGATAATGTTTGCCGCTCTTCGCGCCGGGTTTGAACTCGCCGACGAACACCGTGACCTCTTTCTTGGGGTCCGCCTCCAAGTCCTTCTTCATCAGCACGGTGCGCGTCAGTCCTTCCTGCGCATTCGCGCTTCGCTGGCCGACCAACGAAAGCGCAAGCCCCGCGCCCAAAACTAACATGACCGTCAAAACCCATTTCGACCGTTTATGCGTCATCATCTCACACTCCCTTCAGTTTGGGTTGAAAAGTTAACCGATCGTATCAACTGAACACGGAATCTGTCAACGAAGAACTCGACTTGTGTGGTAGTACAGCGATTCTGTCACCCCGTAACTGCTTAGCGAATATGTCACCCTTGGGCATAGGATCTTCTTCCTTAAGGGAGGAGGACTTATGGACGAAGGGGAGCTGATCATGAGCCAGAGAGATCTACATCGGATGCACGTGGTTCAGTTGACGTTAGAGGGGCGAGAGAGCGTGCAAAGAGGAGCAGATCTGTTGAGACTCTCCGCTCGTCAGGTCAAGCGATTAAGAAAGAAGATGAGAGAGCGCGGGACGCAAGGGCTCTTGCACGGCAATCGAGGGAGGAGGCCATGGAATCGCACTGTGACCCAGGCGGTTAAAAAAGTCCTTCAACTGGCGCGTGGCCGCTACCAGGGTTTAAACGACACGCATTTGACCGAGAAGCTTACCGAGAAGGAAGGCGTGAATCTGTCTCGGCAGACGATCCGCAGGCTTCTCCGTCAGGGCGTCTCATTCAACAATCTTAGCTCGTCCTCAAATCCGCAAGAGATCACCTTTGACCCTTCCTATAGCCAGCTAATTTAAAAGCCTTCTATCCCAATAGGGAAAGGAACTACCTATCACTTAGAGGCGCAGGAGATTCCGGGAGTTGCGCTCGGTGATCGTTTTGATGCGCCCAGGATCGGTCTGCTCTTCGATCACCGGCAGCGCCTTTTCAAGTGCGCCGAGGCCGCCGCAGTAGTCGGAGCCGAAGACGATTCGATTCTCACCGAGGGTCTCCAGGAGAACTCTGGAAGCCGCGAGCGCGCCGACGACGTCGCCGCCTCCGCCGACGCCGATGACGAGCGCGCGGGAGGACGAGTGGATCAATGTTTCGAGTGAGAGGGGATTCATCAGTCCCAAGAATATGAAAGTTTCTAGGCGATGACTTTCACGGAGTCCGGCACGCTCAGACCTAGCGGCACGCTGTGTCGTCGCCGCCCGCCCGCACGGCGACCTCGTAGAGTTTCGCCACGTTGCCGCTGGTGTCGTACGCCGATGCTAGAATGCTGGTTCGTTGCGAATCGGACATTACATTAAACATCCCGAGAAGGCCCGTTCGAACCGCGCCTGCGCCCGGCCGCGCCAGCCGGATCATCAGCAGTTCGCTGAAGCCTTCCAGCCGCGTGATCTCCCAGGACGATTCGGGCGCGTCGGGGCCCACGATGATCGACTCCGGCACGATTCGGCCGTTCGCCACCCGGATGCTGGCCAGGCCGACGCCGCCGGAATCTCCGACACTGATAACGAAACGCGCCGGGAACGCGCGGAATTTGGCGCACGCGTCCTTGCGTTGTAGTGCTTCGTCGCTGGCAAAGGTGGAATTGCCGGCCGCGCCGAGCGCGGTGAGGACGATCTTCGGCGGCGTCGAGTCGACGACCATCGGCACCGACCGGCTACAGGCTTCCGTCCCGATCACGGCCAGTGCCAGAAGCATCGCCCGCGTCCCATGCATGGCCGACATCTAATTTTAAGGTCCTTCTGGGTTTTATGTGAAGGAGTATTCACCACAGAGACACAGAGTTCGCAGAGGGTTTGTTCAAGATGATATCCTCATTCGATTTTCTCTGCGTACTCCGCGCCTCTGCGGTGCAATCTCCGAGTCCAGCTTCACACAGAAGCCTGAAGACTCATTTTTAAATACCGAGGAGATTTCGCGAGGTGCGCTCGGTGACGGTCTTGATGCGCGCCGTGTCGGGCTGCTGGTCGATTACGGGCAGCGCTTTCTCCAGCGCGCCGAGGCCGCCGCAGTAGTCCGAGCCGAACACGATCCGGTCCTCTCCCAGAGTATCGAGGAGAAATCTGAAGGTCCGCGGATCGACGCCGGCGGTGTCGATCCAGAAATGTTCCAGTAGAATATCCGAGTAACGCTGCTCGCCGTTGGGTCCTTTGTGCTTCCAGAAAAGACGGTGGAGCAGGAGCGGGAGCCCGCCGCCGCCGGTGCGGATGACGATTTTCAAATCCGGATGGCGGTCGAAGAGGCCGCTCGCGATCATGCGCACGGCGCACTCGCAGACCGCGGCGTCGGCGATGACGCTGTAGATCACGCCCGCGCCTTCGTCTTCCAGCCGCTTTAGAGTCGGATCGTTCGCGGCCGTCGCGCCGTGGAGAAAAATGGGAAGCTTCAGCGCGGCGATTTTCGCAAAGAGCGGGTCGGCCTCCGGCGCGTCCAGGACAAAACCGCCGTCGGTTTTCGGATAAAGCAGCACGGCGCGAAAGCCTTTGCCCGCGTTGCGCTCCATCTCACGGATCGAGCCGGGAATATCTTTCAGCGAAACGGTCATCACGCCGAAGAGCCGGTCGCGGTGCGGCGCGATGCGCTCGGCGATCACGTCGTTGGATTTTCGGACGATCTCCATCGCCTGAGCGGCGGGAAAACGGTCGGCGTAAACTCCCGCGCCCTGAGAGACGAGCTGCAGGTCGATACCGGCGGCGTCCAGCTCGCGCACGCGGCGGGAAAAATCTGGCGAGTCGTATTTGTCGGCGTAGGGCGCCTTGCCGGAGAGGCCGACAAAAATTTCCGCCAACTCCGGCGGCGTATGATGCGAGTGCCAATCTATGAGTGAGGCCATAAATCAGCCGTCCGTCATTCCCGCATGCTTTTAGCGGGAATCCAGGGAATCAATAATAAAACTGGACCCCCGACCCATTCGACGTGGCTCAGGGTCGTGGTGAGCAGCACAGTCGAACCACGATAAACACATTCGGGGGTGACGATTGGGGATGTGATCCTCATGCTGGAGGAATCTCCAGATTGTAAAGCCTGGCCACATTCGTGCACACAAGCTTGGCGCGCTTCTCCGCCGGCAGATATCCCAGGTCGCGCTGGATCACTTTGCGCGAGTTTGGCCAGGTGGAATTCTCGTGGGGAAAATCGTTCGACCACATGCAGTTGTCCGCGCCCCACCACTCGAGACAGCGCCCGCCGACCGAATCGTTGAAGAAGGTGGCGTAAATCTGGCGCTTGAAATATTCGCTCGGATCTTTGTCGATGGGCGGCGGATTGCGGTCGCGAAAGCGGCGATAATAATAATCCCACTGCTGCAAGAGGAACGGCAGCCAGCCGATCTCGGCCTCGACGACCACGATCTTGAGCCCGGGATGGCGTTTGAGAATGCCGTAAAAAATAAGCTCAAAGAGCGCGTTTGCATTGTCGAGGAGCTTCAAGTTGACGCTGCCGCGATAGTGCTCGACGCCTTTTCTGCGATTCGGATCTTTGAAATAGCTGTGGCCGGTCAAGATGTGCAGGCTGATCGGCATGTCCATTTCTTCGGCCGCCGCCCAGAACTTGTTGTAATGATCCGAGTAAAAGGGGAGATCGGGGTGCGGCACCTGCCAGATCGTGACTCCCTTCAAGCCTGCTTTCTTGCAGCGAGCCATTTCTTGGATGCCGTTGTCCGCGTCGTAAAGCGGGATCGTGGCGCTGCCTACCAGTCGCTTGGGCGCCACCTTGCAGTAATCGATCAACCAGTCGTTGTAAACGCGGAAGCAGGCTTCCTGCATGCGCGCGTCGTCGAGGGCGAAGAGGGTCAAGGCAAGGGTCGGGTAGAGAACCTCGGCGCTGAGACCGTCGGTTTCCATCTCGCCGATCCGCGCGTTCGGGTCCTGGCCGCCCGGATGCTTCTGAAACCCTTCGCCGACCGGGAGGGGTGTGAAACGGGGGGCGCGCTCTCGAAATGATGCCGGCACCCCCTTTTCCCATAGGTCATGCGGCTCCATCACGTGGGAGTCCGCGGAAATCAATATTTCATGGCCGTTGGTCGTGCTCTCGTTCATGGCATGCCTCCTTGAGCGGCACTGCGCTCATTTCTTCTTATGCTTGCAAATTAGTCCAGAGGAACGAAGCTGTCAATCTATGCGACTCAATACGTCAAGCGCCTCCGGATTGATCACGTTGACCGGGTTTCCGTCCATGAAACTTAGAATGTTTTCCATGGCATGCTGATAGCGCTCGCTCAATATCTCCACGGTCGCGTAGCCCCGATGCGGCAGGAGCACGACATTGTCGAAGCCGCGAAAGGGATGATCCATCGGCAACGGCTCCTCATCGTACACGTCGAGGCCCGCGCCGCTTAGCTTGCCGCTTCCGAGCGCGTCCAGCAGCGCGGCCTCCGACACGATCGGTCCGCGCGCCGTGTTGATGAGGATCGCGCCCGGCTTCATGAGCGCGAACTCCTTCGCGCCGATCATGCCGCGAGTTTGCGGGTTCAAGGGGACGTGAATGCTGACGATATCCGACTCGCGCAAAAGTTTTTCGAGCGATACCGCCTCGGCGCCGGCTTCGCGGGCGCGCTCCGCGGTCAGCGTCCTGCCGGTCGCCAGCACCCGCGCCCGGAACATCTGCGCGATGCGCGCCACTTGCGTGCCGATTCTTCCGAGTCCCAAGACGCCGAGAGTTTTTCCTTCGAAGAGTCGTCCCGCGACCGCGGGCCAGCGCTCGGTGCGCATTCTTCGATCGACTTCCGGAATACGCCGCAGCACGGAGAAGATGAGAGCCGTCGTCAGCTCGACGGTGGAATTTCCCGTGTCTGTCGGCGTCACTGTTATTGCGATGCCGCGCTTGTTCGCCGTGGCGACGTCGATGTGGCCCGTCGTCCGTCCCGTCTGCGCGATGAGCTTCAATTGCGGCGCGAGCGAGAACTGCTTTTCGCCGAAGCGCGTCCGCTCGCGCACGAGCAGGACGGCGTGGACGCCCTCAAGGGCGCGGGCAAGCGCCGTCTCCGTCGCCAGCCTCTCTCTCAGGACCGTGACGCCGGCGCGCTCTTTCAACTTTTGATACGCCGGGACCTCGGCGGCCAGGCCTTCATAATCATCCAGCACGACGACCCGAAAACGCTCGCTCTTTGGCTCTGCCACTTAAACCTCCGATTGCATGAAATTTGTAGCCGGGTGGTCCAGCTCAATCAGGCGCTCGTTGGCAAACCCCAAAGCAGCCTTAGGAAAGCGATTCTATGCGACGAGACATACTCTGACAAGGGGTTTTTTAGATGCCTCAGTATAGGCGTCGGCGGCGGAGTGGCGAACGCAGCCCTTCAAGTAGCCAAGAAGATCGGTAATTCGGAAAGGTCGTTTTGCAGATTTCAGACTGAAGACCGATTGTCGGCAAACAGGCCTCGGCGAGCAAGAGACTCCGCGCAAGATTCCAGATGGCCGGTCTGATCTCGCGTGGCAAATCGTATGACAATCGTTCGCGCGCCAACCTCACGGTAAGCCTCGATCCGATCGATAACCTCGTCCCAAGAGCCCATGACACAAAGCATCGCCTTCGAGACAGAATCGAAAGATCTGTTGTAATACTGGGACAGAAACCTTTGTCCCTCTAATACGGCGTCCTTTCCTCCGGCGGCCAAAGTGAAGTAGAGACCGGGCTCGATTGCGTAAGGGTCACGCCCGGCGTCGACCGCGTAGGCACCGATTTTCTCCAAGCATTCGCGATAGACCTCTGGACTCGTGAGATTGTTGAGCCAGCCATCTCCCATCCTCCCGACTCGTCGCAAGCCCGGCTCGACATTATTCGAAGCCAGCCAAATGGGCACTCCGCCCGGTTGGACCGGTTTGGGCTCCAAGCTGACATGCTCGAAACTGGTAAACGCGCCGGTATGGGAAACATCATTCTCCCGCCATAACCGCCGC
>JBGQBP010000151.1:0-9696 GCA_041494945.1 Binatia bacterium
GATGCGGCCGGGCGGGAAAATTCTTCTGGCGGAAGTCGTGCTCGGAAGCGGCGCCGAGTCGCAGTTCGCCAGGCTTCTCGATCTCGAGATGCTCGTGATGACCCAGGGCGGCCGCGAGCGCACGCAGGAAGAATTTCAAAAGCTTTACGAAGCCGCGGGATTCAAACTGACCGCGGTCGTGGGGACCGAGACTCACATATCGATCGTTGAAGGCGTCGCGGTCTAGCCGGCCGGTGAAGGAGGATTGATGCAAACGACGACGGCCGGCTCACGAACGAGCCGGATATGTAAAGCTCGGGGATAGGACGCTTCGACTGATCGGCCGCCGGGCCGGCCGCTGAACGTCCGGTGAGAATCCTTCAGGCTGCGCTTCCCGTTAACTTTTCTCCGTATCGCTCCGAAAGATCGTCGAGGGCGCGGAGCGAGATCTTCTTCTTCGCGCGCATGATCCAGATCCACGACTCGACGAACACCACGCAAAAGCAAATGCTGCCCTGTGCGAAGCCCGGCCCCAAATCGAAAAACGAAAGCGCGTCCATCGCGACGGCGAGAATCGCGCCGGCCGCAAAGCGCCACCACTGCCATTTGCCGGTGAGGTAGCGCTCCGCCGCGCGCAGTTTCTCCATTTCCACGTACTCTTTCGCCCTACCGTATTTCACATACGACTGGTGAATCGGACTTTTCAGCACCGCCGCCATTTAGCACCTTCCTCATGGATAAGCTCTCTCAGCTCCAGGCCGTCCAACAATCGGCTCTACGTATTCGGCGGCGAAGACAACGCCGAGAACACCTCGCTCGGCACGTTCAACCAGGTGGAGTTCTACGATCCCGCGCGCGACGCATGGACCGAATTGGCGCCGATGCATTTGCCGCGCCACACCTTCGGAGCTGCCGTCGTCGGAAAAAATCTACTTGCCGGAAGGCAGCATCGCGCAGAGCGGCCGGGGAGTGCCCGGCACGACGGCAATCACGGATACTGTCGAACCGAATTGAATTCGATATTACGTGCAGCCGCGCATTTGTTTCCACTGACCCGCGGATATCTGTTCATTCATAACCATCGCCCTCCGTTTTTTGTTCGGAGACTAGCCCGGGTCGCACCTCCCCGTAACTCCTCCCTTTGAAAATATACATCCGGAAAAAAATGGAATGCGTAGGGAGAATTCAGTATTCGCAGAGGAAATTTCCCCGAGAGAAGTAAACCGAAGCCGCCCGGCTCGCTTGTGTAAAGGCCGGCGGATCATGTAGCATTCCGCCTACCGAGGCAGGTGAATGGAATTTGGAGTCTTCGACCACCTGGACCGCGGCGATCTGCCGCTCGCGGATTTTTACGAGGCGCGGCTCCGCCTCGCCGAGGCTTACGACCTCGCGGGTTTCTACGCCTATCATCTCGCGGAGCATCACTCGACACCGCTCGGCATGGCGCCGTCGCCGAGCGTGTTTCTTGCCGCCGTCGCCGCGCGCACGCGCCGGCTGCGCTTCGGGCCGCTGGTCTACGCGCTCCCGCTCCACCATCCGCTCAGATTGATCGAAGAGATCTGCATGCTCGATCAGATGAGCGGCGGCCGGCTCGAGATCGGCTTCGGCCGGGGCGCCTCGCCGATCGAGACCGCGCTCTACGGGCGGAAACCCGCCGAGGCGGAGCGTATCTATGCGGAGGCGCTCGACGTGGTTTTGCGCGGCCTGTCGCAAACGACGCTGGATTTCCACGGCGAGTTTTTCTCCTTCGACAACGTTCCGATGGAGCTCGAGCCGCTGCAAAAGCCCCACCCGCCTGTGTGGTACGGCGTCCACTCCGAGGAAAGCGCCGAGCGTGCGGCGCGGCGTGGCCTTCATATCGTGAGCCTCGACTCGGCGCAAAAAACGCGCGGCTTTACCGAGCGCTATCGCGCGGTCTGGCGCGAGATGCGCGGAGCGGCGGCTGCGTTGCCGAAGATCGGGATCGGCCGGTTCGTCGTCGTCGGCGCGAGCGACAAAGAAGCGCTCGCGATCGCGCAGCGCGCCTACTTGAGATGGCACCGGAGCTTCAATCATCTGTTCAGGCTGCGCGGCGGCACACCGATACATCAGCGACCGACCGACTTCGACGGACTGCGCGCGGCCGGCCAGGGCATCGCCGGGAGCGCGGCAACGGTGACTACCTATCTCGAAGCGGAAATAGTTGAATCCGGCGCGAACTACCTGGTCGGGCAATTTGCCTTCGGGGATTTATCTCTCGAGGAATCTCTGCGATCCGTGGATATCTTCACCCGGCGCGTAATGCCAGCGCTGAAAGACAAGGATGAAAAATGAAAACGGAAAGCGGAAATAAAGCGTCCTCGCCGAATTTCCGCTTTCATCGTTTCCGCTTTCCGCTTTTCACCTGAGGTTCCCGGTATGTCCCAGCGAGTAGCGTCCCGGTTGCGGCCAGACCGTGAGGCCGTGCGGCTCGTCGCCGACGGGAACGCTTGTCATGGCGCCCGTCGTCGTGTCAATGACGTAGACGACGTCGTCGTACCGGCCCGAGAGCCACAGCGATTTTCCATCGGCGCTCACGTTGCCCATGTCGGGACTCCCGCCGCCGGGAATCGGCCACGTCGCCACGATCCTGCGCGTTGCAAAATCGATGACCGAAACGCTGCCTTTGCCGCGCTCGCGTCCGCGTATTTTGGTGGAGCCGCGATTGGCCACATAAAGTTTCGTCCCGTCGCGGCTCGGGTAGAGGCCGTGCGTTCCGGTGCCGGTCGCGATGAAGCCGGTTTCCCTGAATTTGTCGTGGTCGATCAGAAACACGCCGCCCGCCTTCATGTCGGCGACGTAGAAAGTCGAGCCGTCGGGCGAAACCCGAACGTCCTGCGGCATGCCGCCGCGCGACAGCTTGAGATGGCCCACAACCTTGCGCTCCACGAAATCGATCTTGGCCACGCTGCCCGAAAATTCGCAGGTAAAGATCCCGAACCGGCCGTCGATGGAAAAATCCGCGTGGTTGATGCCCGCGCATTCCGGCGCCGGGAGCGAGCTCTCCAGCGCCATCGTTTGCGGGTCGCGGAAATCCAGCCGCTTGTGCTGCTCGGCAACGATGATCGCCGAGCGGCCGTCGGGAGTGAAATACATGTTGTAGGGATCCTCGACCGGAATGGATTTTCCCGGCTTGCCCGTCGTCGGGTCGATCGGCGTGAGGCTCCCGTCCGCGCGCCCCTCGGCGTTGTTGTTGACCCAAAGCGTTTTCAAATCCCACGACGGCACGATGTGCTGCGGGTTGACGCCGACGCGAAAGCGATCGACCACCTTCAGCGTCGCCGGATCGATCACGTACACGTCGTTCGATGCGCGGTTGGGAACGTAGACGCGCGGCAGCGCGCCGGCGACCGCGGGGCTGAATTTTCCGGCGCCGGTTTCGCTGTAGAGATTCGCCGCGTTTAACACCGGCGGCATCCCCGGCACCGTCTGGACGGCGGGCGCAGGCGGACTTGCTTGGGGCTCGCCCGCTTCCGGCCGCCCCACAAGGGCGTCCTGCCGTAAACTCAACACCAACAAAACCGCCACACCCGCCCCGACAATCGCGTACCATTCGTTTGGAATTCTTCGCACGGCAACCTCCGATCCCCGTGAATTTAGCATGGAAGGCCTTCCATGTCGATTTCCCGGCATCGATCCCGCGTTCTCAGGATAATGTATGCAAGTTGCCGACGCTTGACACGCAAGATTGGCAGAGGTTATTCTCGCTCGCTGCCCGGCCGGAAACTTTCGCCCCCGGGACGCCTCGTATTCGCCGACGGCCGGGAAGAAAGGAACAGCGAATGGATTTCAGATGCCCACGGATTTTGAAAAAACCTGGCGGGTGGCTGCTGACTCTGCCCGGTTTAATTTTTGTTCTGGCATCCTCACCGAGTTTCGCCGCCGGTGAAATCGGCGGCAAGCCGGAGAAAGTTGACGTCACAGTTACTTACGTCCAACCGAGCGGTGTTTTCACCCCCATCTATGTCGCCTACGAAGCGGGTCTCTTCAAAAAGCATGGACTCAACGCCAAGCTTCAGCTCGTCAATCCGCAGGTATCCGCTCAAGCGGTCATTTCAGGAGAAGCCGATTTCTACACGGAAGGTTCGGATCTGATCAACGCGCGCTTACAAGGCGGCCCGGTGAAGTACTTCGGCGCGACACTGCAGCAGTTTGTGTTTCAGATGTGGGCCGCCAAGGAGATCAACTCCATCCAGCAACTCAGGGGCAAGACCTACGCGGCCACCACGCCCAGAGCCGCCCTCGACATCGCTACCCGCGAGGGGTTTAAGAAAAATGGTTTGATACCCGACAAGGATGTTAAAATTTTATACGTCCAAACCATCCCTGCCGTGCTGACGTCGATTACCAGCGGCAAGACCTCCGGAGGCACGCTATCCGCGCCGAACAATCTCAAGGCGCGCGACGCCGGTATGAACATGGTGGCGGATATCGGGAAGTTGAATATTCCCGGTCTGCAGATGGCCTACGGCGCCACCGAAAGTTATATCAAGAGCAACCCGAACACGATCTACGCCTTTCTCAGGGCGGTGGCTGAAGCGGTGGTCGTTTCACGAAAGGATGCGGCGCTGACCAAGAAGGCGATCGCCAAGTACACCAAGACTGACGACGCGCAACTGATCGATGAGACTTATGATCAATACATGCCTTATTGGCCGATGAACCTTGCCGTGCAGAGAGAAGCGATCCAGGCGGGCATTGGCTATCTGTATGAAAAGGAATTTCCGCAGGCTAAAAATGCCGACCCGAGGGACTTTTTTGACAACTCGTTCGTCGACAACCTGGAGCGTTCTGGATTCTTCAAGAGCGTCGGGTTCATCAAGCCTTAACGGGATATTGGGGAGTGTGATTTATGCACATCGATTTTCATTGTCATCTTTACCCCGAAGAATATTTGAAGCGACTCGAAGCCTCCAAAGGCGACGTGCGGATCGAGAAGAACGAAAAGGGCGAAAGGATCATCCTGAGCATGGGCGCCAAAGCCGGCCCCGTGACCGAGGATTTTTTCGATATCGAAGTGAGACTGGATAAGATCAAGCAGAACAAGATCGATATGCAGATTTTGACGACGCCTCACCCCGGCATCGACCGGTTCTCACCCGATGAGAGCGCCGAGATGAGCCGCGTCATCAACGACGGCCTGGCGAAAGTCGTCAAGAAGTACCCGAAGCATTTTCAGGCTCTCGCCATGCTTCCGCTGATCGACACCAAGCTGGCTTTGAAAGAGCTCGACAGGGCGATTTTCGATCTCGGGCTCAAAGGCATTTGCATGCTGACCAATATAGCCGGTCAAACTTCCGATTCTGATTTTCTGCTTCCGGTCTACGAAAGAGCGCAATCGCTGGGCGTCCCGATTTTCATTCACCCGACGACTCCGGTGGGCGCCCAGGTCATGAAGGAATGGCGGCTGGCGATCATTCTCGGGTTCGAATTCGACATCATGCTTTCCGCGACGAGGCTCGCCTATTCCGGAATTCTCGAAAGGTTCCCCGAGCTCAAATTCGTCATCGCTCACCTCGGCGCCGGAATACCGTTCCTCGCCGCCAGGATCGACCGCGGCTACCATGATCCGACCTGCGGCATTAAAACGAAGAGGCCGACCTCGGAATATTTGAAAGAGCTGCACACCGACGCCGTATGCTTTTACCAGCCGGCTCTCATGATGGCGTATGAATTTTTCGGCGCCGACAGGATAGTCATGGGCAGCGACTTCCCGCTCCCAATCGGCGACCTCGAGGCCGCCGTTCCCAGCATCGAAGAGATGAATATATCCGACGAGGAGAAAGAGAAAATTTTAGGGAAAAATGTTGAAAGGCTCCTGGGACTGAACCAATGAATAGCGACAAGCCGGCTGCGCTGGTTACCGGCGCGGCTACAGGGATCGGACGGGCCGCCGCCCTGGCGCTGGCCAAAAACGGCTATGACGTTGTGATCAACTTCAGCCGCAGCGATGACGCGGCCAAGGCCACCGCCAGGGACGCGGAGGCCGCGGGCGCGCGGACCTTGCTCTATCGCTCAGACGTGAGCGACGACGAGAGCGTGCGCGCCATGCTCGCGGCGACGGAAAAGAAATTCGGACGTCTCGATGTGCTGATCAACAACGCGGGAACCACGATCGAGGTCGAGCCCAAGAACTTGGACGGAGTGAAGATCGAAGAATGGAACCGCGTCTTTGCCGTCAACGTGCTCGGGCTGTTTCTCGTCACCCGGGCCGCCGTGCCGCTGCTAAAAAAATCGCCGAACGCCGGCATTGTCAACACATGCAGCATCGCGGGCCTGCGCCCGAGCGCGCAGCCGCTCCCCTATGCCGCCAGCAAAGCCGCCGTCGCCAATCTTACGAAGACGCTCGCCAACGCGCTGGGCCCCGAGATCCGCGTCAATGCCGTCGCGCCGGGATGGATGGAGGGAGACTGGATGAAGCGAACCCTGGCGAAAAATTACGACGGGCTGATGGCGCGGCGCGCCAAGTACACGCCGCTCAAGCGCTGCTGCACGGCGGAGGACGTCGCCGAGACCATGATGAGTCTCATCCTCGGTAATCGCTTCGTCACCGGCGAGATCGTCGTCATCGACGGCGGATTCGCCAGCACGACCTAGCCCTTCGGGCATCTCAAATTTTGGTTCGACAAGCTCACCACCCTGAGGGAACTCGAAGGGCAAATCTCAGATAGACAATTTGAAATCTGAGATCTGCAATCTGAGATTCCGAGCGGAGCGAGGACAAGAGCGCAGCGAGGACACATGCTTGAAGGCGTCGTTCGATTTCCTCCTGAATTCGCGGCACGGTACCGCGCGAAGGGATACTGGGAAGATAGATCCCTCGCGGACACCTTCGCCGAGGTATTCGCCAAATACGCCGATCGCGTGGCGATCATCGATCGCGATCAGCATGTTACCTATTTCCAGCTCGACGAACGCGCGACGCGGCTGGCGCTGAACCTGCTCGACGAAGGTCTCCAGCCGCTCGACCGCGTGGTCATGCAGCTTCCCAACGTCGTCGAGTTCGCCTATCTCTACTTTGCGCTCCAGAAAATCGGCTGCATTCCGATCATGGCGCTTCCCACCCACCGCTACCGCGAAATGAGTCAGTTCGTCGAGCTATCCGGCGCGGCGGCATGCGCGGCGCCGGATCGGACGAAAGACTTTGATTACAAAGTACTGATTGGAAGAATCCGCGCGACGAGCAAGACGCTGCGATTGGGCATCATCCTCGGCGAAACGCCGACAGGCTTCTTGTCGTTGACCGAACTCATTCGGCGGCAAAGCAGTCGCTCGCCGGAAGAGCTGAAGAAAATCAGCATCGATCCGGAAGACCCCGCGCTGTTCCAGCTCTCCGGCGGCACCACCGGCATTCCCAAGCTCATACCGCGCACGCACAACGACTACGTCTACAATTCCAAAACGGCGGCGTCCGTGACCGCCGTCGGTCCCGATAAAATTTTGTTGGACGCGCTCCCCCTCGCGCACAATCTGCCGCTCGCCTGCCCCGGCTTGCAGGGCTTCCTCCTGCACGGGGGCAAGGTCGTCCTGGCGAATACGACACGCGGCGAAGAAATTTTCCCGTTGATCGAGCGCCACCGGGTCACGCACGTTCACGTGGTTCCGGCGCTCCTGATCCGCTGGCTCAACGACCCGCTGATTAAAAAATTCGATCTGTCCTCATTGCGCGTGATTCAGAGCGGCGGCCAGCGGCTTCAGCCCGAAGTGCGCCGCCGCACCAAGGAGCTGATCCCTAACGTCGCCGTGCAGGAGAATTTCGGCATGGCCGAGGGAATGCTGATGTTCGTCCGGCTCGACGATCCCGATGAAGTGAGGATGGAGACCGTGGGAAGGCCGATCAGCCCCGACGACGAAGTCCGGCTCGTGGACGACGACGACAACGAGGTGGCGCCGGGCGAGGTCGGCGAGTTTCTGGCGCGCGGCCCCTATACGCTGCGCGGCTACTACGGCGTGCCGGAATACAATGCCAAAGCGTTTACTAAAGATGGTTTTTACCGCTCGGGCGATCTGATGCGGCGGCATCCGTCCGGGAACTATCTGGTCGAAGGGCGCAAGAAGGATCTGATCAACCGCGGCGGCGAGAAGATCAGCTGCGAGGAGATCGAGAACCTGATTCTAGCTCATCCCGCCGTTCAGAACGTCGCCTGCGTGCCCATGCCCGATCCGATTCTCGGCGAGCGCATGTGCGCCTGCGTGATTCTTCGCCGCGGCAGTGCTTTGACTATCGAGGAGCTTGTGGCATTTCTCGCCAAAGAAGAGATCGCGAAGCACAAGCTGCCTGAGCGGTTGGAGATCATGGACGATTTTCCCCTCTCGCCTTTTGGCAAGGTGTCGAAAAAGGATCTGACGGCAAAAATCGCGCTGAAGCTGCAGCAAGAGGGCAGCAGGATCGATTGACAAGCCGTTCTCCACCGGACTATCGTCCTCTCGGCGGACCAGACGCTTTCGAGCAGAAGGCGCAGGATGGGACAAAATATGCGGCCTTGTAGAATCATCGCGGCTGTCACCGCGCTCCTCGCCTTTTTCGCTCTCTCCTCTTCCCCCACCGCTCAAGAACTGAAAAGGATCAGAATCGCCTACCCGAGCAACTCCATATGCTGCCTGCCCCTGTTCGCCGCGCTCCAGTGGAAAATTTTCGAGGAAAACGGTCTCCATGCAGAAATCATTCAAGTCAGATCCCAAGTCGGCAATGTCGCCCTGGCCGGTGCTGAGATCCAATATTTCGCCGGAGTCGGACCCGCTTCGCTGAGTGCGACGTTGAGGGGCATGGCTTCGAGAGCCGTCTGGTTCGCCTCTGATCAGCTCATTTACTCCCTGATTGCGCGGCCTGAGCTCCGGAATCTAAAAGATCTGAGAAACAAAAAGATCGGCCTTACGGGACTCGGCGGAACTTCGCACGTCGCGCTGCAAATCGCCCTGGAATCTCTGGGCGAGAACCCAAAGAATTTTGTCTATTTGAGCCTGAGCGCCGCGCAACTGCTGCCGGCGGTGGAGGCGGGAGCCATCGACGCGGTATTGCTGAGCCCGCCCTTCGTCTCGTTCGCGCAGAAAAAAGGGCTGAAGGAAGTCCTCGACGTCGGCTCGCGCGTCAAGATGCCGCTGGGCGGCCTCACGACGCTGCTGACGACAATTCAAAATCGGCCGGACGAACTGAAAAGAGTCATTCGCTCTCTGCAAACGGCGAGACAAGAAATTCTCAAATCGAAAGAAAAGAGCGCGGCCATGATCGCCGATTTTCTCAAGGTCGACCGGCGGGCGGCGGAAGACACTTACCTCGACGTCGGAAGAACGGCCGGCGGCAGCGGCGTGCCGACGCGCGAGGGAATCGACCAGATCGTCAAGTCCCTCCAGGCGGCGGGCCAGTTCACGGATCGAAAAGTGGCCTTTGAAGAAGTCGCCGACGATAGAATCGCCAAAGAGGTTGCCAGGGAGCTCGGCTACAAGATCAATTGAAGCGTGCAGGTGAAGCATGCAGGGTGATGGGAAAGTGAGCAAGTACGTTCGTCACTATGTGGCGATCGTCACGCCGTTCAAAGAGAACTTCGAGGTCGATGAGCACGCGCTGCGAAAGCACTTGCGCTACTTCATGCAGCCCGGCTTCGCCGGCGCCGGCGGCGCGATGATCATCAACCCGGAAGCGGGGGAGCTATTCTATCTCAGCCGCGAAGAGAAACGGAGAAACATTGAGATCGCCATGGA
>JBGQBP010000152.1:0-9665 GCA_041494945.1 Binatia bacterium
GGATGCTCGATCCGTCAAAGCCGATGCCGTTCTCAAATAGGTCTTCGCTGAGCTCGGCCGCCGGGATGGAGAAGTGCTGCCACAGTCCCGGCATGTCGATGAATTTAAAATCGACTATCTCGACTTTGTTCTTCTTGGCTAGTTCTAATACTTCTTTGGATGTCATTTTCCTCCCCGCTCGTTCTTTGTCACAATTTTCAATCCTAAACGATCTGCGACGCACGCAGTTTAATCACTGCGTGCGTCGCTCAACCCTACTCAAGCTTCGATCCCTGATGGAGCTGAAAGTCCGGATAGCCGAGCGTGCCCATCTCGGGGCCGTCAAGCCCCTCGATCTCGGTCTCCTTGCTGACACGAATCGGAGTGATCAGATCGCTAATCTTGAACCAAACGTAGGCCATGGTGAAAGCGAACGCCGCCAGCACCACACAGTCGATCGCCTGCATTATGAATTGCGAAAAGTCGCCATAGAGCAGACCGCGCACGCCGTCGGAGCCGTACGCCTTCACAAAGTCATCGCGCACGACGCCGTTCCACCCTGCGCCGTACTCTCCGGTCGCGAAGATACCGACGGACAGTACGCCCCACAGCCCATTCACGCCGTGAACCGAAATCGCTCCGACGGGATCATCCACCCCCACCCGCTCGAAGAAGAAGACGCTCAACACGACTAGAACTCCCGCGACCGCTCCGATGATCGCCGCTCCGATTGGATTGACAAATGCACAGGGTGCCGTGATCGCAACCAGTCCGGCGAGCATGCCGTTGCACATCATGGTCGGGTCGGGTTTTAGACCTTTTACCGATAGCGCGACGTACGCGCCAAGAGCGCCGGTAATACTGGCAAGCAGCGTGTTCACAACGACAAAGCCGATACGCAAATCCGTTCCGGCAAGTGTCGAGCCCGGGTTGAACCCGAACCAGCCGAAGGCCAGGATAAAGGTGCCCAGAACAACCATCGGCACGTTATGACCCGGCAGCGCGTGCGGCCGGCCATGCGAGTCGTATTTGCCGATACGCGCGCCAATAACCATCGCCCCCGCAAGTCCGATGATACCGCCCATTCCGTGAACGACGCCGGAGCCGGCGAAGTCCACCGCACCATGCCCTAAGCCCCAGTTGACGCCACCCTGAGCCAACCAGCCGCCGCCCCAGAGCCAGTTTGCATATATGCAATAGGGCAACGCGACCCAGAGACCGTAAAGAACGAAGTTCTTCCACGACCAGCGCTCGGCCATCGCTCCGGTCGGAATCGTCGCGGTCGTGTCCATGAACACCATCATGAAAAAGAAGAGCACCATGACGCCGACATCATTGACAGCGCCGTTGAGAAACCATCCGGTGGTTCCAATGATGCCATACTTGAATGCGCCGGTGGCGGCGCCCGCCGCATCCACCACTGCGCCCAATCCCCAACCACCGTTCAGCACCGAAAGACCCGGACCAAGCGACGCGTACCATCCTGGAGGCACGGGACCGTTCCACCAGTTGCCCCAGCCGATCGCGAACCCGTAGACCCAGAAAGAGAGGCAGCCGAGCGGATAGATCATAAAATTCATCGCCGCCGTGTGAGCCGCGTTCTTGGCGCGGCAGAGGCCGGTCTCGACGAACATGAACCCGGCCTGCATGAACATGACGAGGAAGCCCGCGACCAGCGCCCACACGATGTTGATCGAGAAGAGATTGTGGGCGACGCGATCGTAAAGATCCGGAATCGACAATTTCTCCGGGATATCTCCCTTTCCGTCGCCGGCGGGCGTCGCCCAGACGCCGCTATTGGCGCCCGTCGGATCGGGCCACAACGGCGCTTTCGGATCCGGGCTCGTCGACGTAAAGTACGGCGGCAGTTTCGGCGCCGGCTGAGCCGGAGCCGCGGCCGCCGGAGCTGCGGGCGCAGGCGCCGCTGCCTCTTCGCCGAATACCGGAAGCGTCATCAACATCCACGCGATGACCATTGAAACAGACAAAAATAACCCCATTGTTTTTCTTGTGCTCATGCTCTCTTTCTCCTCTCGTTAGTCTAAGCTAAATTGCATCCGCACCCTTTTCGCCGGTCCGGATGCGGATGACTTCCTCCACGGGGATGACAAAAATCTTGCCGTCGCCGATCTTTCCCGTTTGCGCCGTCTTGACGACGGTTTCGACGACCTGCGCAACCTTGTCATCGGGCACGAGGATTTGAATTTTCACCTTGGGCAGAAAATCAACCGAGTATTCCGCGCCGCGATAAAGCTCGGTATGGCCTTTCTGCCGGCCGAAGCCCTTCACTTCGGTGATGGTCATTCCCTGAATGCCCACCTTGGTGAGAGCTTCCTTCACCTCGTCGAGCTTGAAAGGCTTGATGATGGCTTCGATCTGCTTCATAAAATCACCTCGCAAATGGTTGAAGGTTTATGGGTCTACGGATCGTTGGGGCAATACGCAAAGCGCGTGCCGCGGCGGCTCGCCGAAAATCAAAAATAATTTTCGCTGAGAACTGGCTGTGTTGAATCGCGGAGGATTGAAATGCCGGGAATATTTGCGAGAGGAATTGCTTACTGTTTAAGCAGGTCGCCTAAATCATGGGCAGATGCAGGCTTATTAAACCAGGTCGAAAATCAGGAGGAACATGGTCGCCAGCATCAGGACAAGACCCAACGGCACTCCGAGACGAGCCCATTCCGTGCTTTTGATCTTGAGCGCGTGCGCCGCGATGATGTTGGGGATATTGCCCGGTATCAGCATGCCGCCTGCGATCAGCAAACCCAGCAGCGCGCTTTTGATCTGAGCTTCGCTTAACGACGGACCGATCTCAGCGGCTGTCAACGTGGCGTTGTCGAGAATCGCCGAGACGATATTCACCCAGAAAAGCACCAGCGAAGATATATTGATGAGATACATGTCGATCAGCGGCTTGAAGCCGGCGCCGAGGAAGATCAGCGCCATAACGAATACGTAGACCTTGAACGCGCGCATAAACACTTCTCCGAGCCCGCCCTCTTCCGCTTCGCCGGATAACGATTCTTCGAGATCCTTTGTCGAGAGCCGGACCAAAAAAATTCCCGCAACACCCAACAGCAGGACCGCCACAACAACGTAAGGGCCCAGGAGCCTTAGCAAGTAGAAAAAAGTCGCGTGATGGGGCGCGCCGCTCAGTTTGGACACGGCGATCGTGGAAAGAGGCTCTCCTAGTGGAGTGAGAGCCGCGCCGAGCCCGATCGCAAAACAGGCAATAATAGTCAGATGGACCTCGGCGCGGCGATGCAATCCGAGAAGATTGATAAACTCGATCAAAAGAAGCGCGGCGATAATGGCCGAAATAACGCTGGAGAGCAGACCGAGAACCGCAATTCCCGAGAAGACCACTGCGGGGAGCGGAAGGGTAATTAATAGACGCCTCACTTCTCTATCGAGAAAACTCCGCAGATAGTGAAACAACAGGCCGGCGCCCAACACCGCAAGCGTGATTTCAATCGGCGCGACGAATCCCTCTTTTAACAGCGCGCCGCTCCAGGCATGGGACACCGTGGCGCTCATAATTCCCATCACAAAGAGGAACGCCTCCAGATTTCCTTCTATCTTCCGGTTGAGGAAAGGGCCTAAAAGCACGACAACGAAAATGAAACAGAGAGCTAAAGTCAGCATTGTTTTCTTTTCATCCAAACTTTATGCCATGGGCATAAAAAATGAGTCGCCGTTTCGAGACGGCGAACTTAGAACGACGAAAGCGTCAAACAGCTCGGGGTTTCAAGACAGTTTACGATGAGACAACGCGGGAAGCTCCGCCCGCACTTTCGCGAGATAGGCGAGATCGATCTCGGCCGTAATGACGGCGGGCACGTCGGGCGCCCGCGCGAGAATCCTTCCCCAGGGATCTACGATCATCGAACTTCCATAGGTCGCGAAGCTCTTCGGATTGTGGCCGATCTGATCCGGCGCGATCATGTAAACTTGATTTTCTATGGCGCGCGCGCGCATGAGCGGCTCCCAGTGGGCTTCGCCGGTCAATGCAGTGAACGCCGCTGGCACGAAGATTACCTGAACACCCTTGCCGACCAACGCGCGATAAAGTTCCGGAAAGCGCAGATCGTAGCAGATCGTGAGTCCCATTCGACAGAATTCGGTCTCGGCGACAATCACTTCCGCCCCGGGCTGGCGCGTCTCCGATTCCAACGTCGAGACGCCCCGCTCGATGGCAACATCGAAGAGATGGATCTTGCGATAGCGCGCGAGGAGATTGCCTTCCGGACCGAAAAATAGACTCGTGTTATAGCACTTCTGAACTTCGGGAATATCTTCTAGGAACGAACCGGCAAGAAGATAGATCCCGAGCTCGCGCGCCAGGCGGGCCATAAGATCGGCCGTCCGGCCGGAGAGAGGTTCGGCATTTTTTTTCTCGCCCGCCTTATCGCCGCGCCAACTGAACACCTCGGGAAGCGCGATCACCCGCGCGCCTCTCGCCGCCGCTGCGCGAACCCCGGCTTCGGCTTTGCGCAGGTTCGCCTCCTTGTCGTCCGAGGCCAGCATCTGGATGGCGGCAGCCGTAAATTTCATTTTGAAAAAAGTCTCTTCAGAGGCCGATCAAAAAGGTCCCAGATACAAGGCGTGCGAAGGTCCGCGAGCGGAGGCGTACTTTTCCAGTACGTTGACGCGAAGCGGGTCGAGCACAACGAAGTAGATGGGCCTTTTTCATCGGCCTAGCGGTTAAGAAAGACGGGGCATGGGCTCTTGCGTAGCACGTACTCCGTCGCGCTGCCCAAAACCATTTCTATGATCCGGCGATGGCCATACGCTCCGATGAAGAGCAGGTCGTAGTTGAAGTTGATCAGGTAATCCACGATTTTTTGTTCAGGGTAGCCACGGGCGAGTTCATAGCGCGCCTCGATTCCATAAGATCCCAAGTACATGCGCGCCTTTTGGAGAATCTGTTCGCCCAGTTTTTCGTCTTTCGGGACATGAAGGACCGTGAGAGGCAAATGAAGCTGAACGCAAAATTCCGCCGCGGATTCCATCGCCGAGCTGGCCCTCTGGCTGCCGTCGTACGCAAGCAAGGGACGCTCGATCGGCTTAAAATTTTTCGCCGATACGAAAACCGGACGCGGAGATCTTCGGGTTACGCTCTCGGCTGTCCCGCCCAACAGGCCGGTGGAAAATTCCTCGTTGATCCCGCGGCGGCCCAGCACGACTAAATCCGCCGTCTTGGCGCGCTCGCAGATTTCATTGGGGATGATTCCCATGTCCAGGAAGGATTCATGCCGTATTCCCTTCTCGGTCGAGCGCCGGCTGAACTCATCGAGAATCATTTTGCCTCTCTCCTCCAGCACCTCGCGCATCTTCGTCGAAAAATCCACGTACGGCTCGAAGCCCAGAGAGCCGGAGATATCGTGGAAAAAGGTCCCTTCGATCGAGACCATGTCGATGACATGCTGACCGAAAAGCGTGCCGCCGAACTTTTCCGCCATCCAAAGCGCGTATTCAAGCGCCGATCTGGAGTGATCCGAACCATCGAGAGGAACCAAGATATTCCTGATCATCTTCCCTCCGGATGCTTCCGCCGGTAGTTCGAGGACAACATACCAAGGCGCTGGTTTTTTGCAAGGAGCGTATTTTTGGTTTACACGAGCCCGGAAATCAGCGATACTAACGGCTCATAGGAGAGAAATGGGAGCGCCGAAAAAAACCAAAGATGCCGTGCTGGAAGAGCTTGTGGAGTTGGCCGGCCGGATGAACATAGAGGTCCGGAAGGAAAAATTGTTAAGAGAAGTCGGATACCACGCGCACAGCGGCTGCTGCCGGCTGAATGGGCGCGATCTCATTATCCTGGACCGCGACGCTCCCATAGCCGACCAGGTAGAGTTCCTGGCCGCCGAACTTTACGAAAGAAAATCCGAGACTTCGCCAACATCCCAGCTTCACGCAAAGTCTCAGATTCCCCCGCCGACTAAGGAAACTCTACTCCACTCGAATCTTCTTTGCCGCCTCGATGCCGAGGGAAAATTCATCCTTCCCGACCCTGAGACTCATGATTCCGAGTGAGGGCGCCACTTCCAGGACCTGAATCTTCGCGCCTGGAAAAAGGTGATGGTCTTGCATGAAGCCGAGCAACCGCGCGTCTCTTTCCCCGCCTTCGGTGATGCGTTCCATGACCACTTCTTTTCCAGCCATGACCTGATGCAGCGGTACTTCCTTACGGCGGGAACCGGACCCCTCCCCCGGGATGCGATTTCCATGAGGGCAGGTGCTGGGATGGCGCAGCAGCTTGGCCAATTTTTCTTCGACTTCGGCCGAAATCGCGTGTTCCAGACGATGCGCTTCCTGATGCGCTTTGACCCAATCCATACCTAAGATATCGGTCAACAGCCTTTCCGTAAGAAAATGGCGCCGGAGGATTCCTTCAGCGACCTTTTTTCCTTTGGGCGTGAGGTGTATCTCCTTTCGACGCTCGACCGTGAGATAGCCCTGGCCCTCTAACCGCCTGAGCGTCATAACCATTGTCGAAGGGGAAACCCCCATATCGTCGGCAACCCGCGCCGCGATCACCGGCTGGATTTCCTCGCCCAGGACAAAGATGGTCCTCAAGTAATCCTCGGCGGCCGGGGTAATCTTGGCGTTCTCCATAGGGTTGACAATCTTTTTTTGTTAGTATATGCGAATGTTCTTAGTTCATGGTATTAAACTAAATCGCTGAACTCGTACAAACAGATGTCGTACTGGAGATCTTATTTTAGTCGGCCAGCGAGGTCAAGAGAGTATTCCGGTCGGCGTTGATCGGTTCCCGCTATGAAGTTTGTCCTGGTTATCCTGTGCTCGCTGCTTCTACCCGCCCGCGTTGCCCTCGCCGCGGACGAAGCGAGGAAGCTTGTGACCGTCGTGGACTACATCGGCGGCGATTACAAAAACGCGGTGCAGGCTGGAAAGGTGATCCATCAGCAAGAATATCAGGAGATGAAGGAGTTTTCGCAGAGAAGCGTGGAACTCGCCAAAGAACTCAAGACCGCCGGCAAAGAAGACGTCGTTCAAAGCATCATCAGGTTAGCGGCGCTCATCGATGAGAAGGGGGACGAGAAAGCGGTGTCCGAGCTTACGCAACGCATCAAGGAAAATCTCATCAAGACCTACGGAATCGCCACCTATCCCCCAAGCTTTCCCTCCTGGCAGGCGGGGAAAACCGTCTTTTCTGAAAACTGCGCGCAGTGTCACGGAGAGACGGGTCGGGGCGACGGGCCGGGACGCGCGACGATGAATCCCAAAGAACCTCCTCCCGCCAATTTTACCGACGCAAATATCATGGACGGTCTTTCTCCCTTCAAAGCATTTAACATTATCTCTTTCGGAGTCGAAGGCACTGCGATGCCGAACTTTTCTGCGCTCCGAGAGGACGAGCGTTGGCAGGTCGCTTTTTATGTTCTGTCGCTTCGATTTTCCGCCGAAGAAGCGGCGCAAGGAGCCGGTCTTATTCGGACCGCGTCCATTCCGCCGGAACTCCAAAACATATCGACCTTATCTACCGCCATCGACGCCGAGCTGCGGGATAAGTTGATAAATTTATTTCCGAATGAAAACCAAGCGCATCAGGTTCTCGCCTATTTCCGACGAGGCGTGTTGGAGAAACAACCAAGTCAAACTCCGTTGATCGCGGCACAAACGCTTCTGAAAGAGGCGCTGGCCCTTTATGAAAAAAATGAAAAAGACAAAGCCTATGAAAAAGCGGTGGCAGCTTATCTCGACGCGTTCGAGCGCGTCGAGGCGGACCTCTTTGCTCGGGATCTTTCCTTTGGACGCGCCCTGGAAGAGCAATTCACTGCGTTTAGAAACGCTATCAAACGGGACGATAATATCCAAGAAGTTCGTCGCCTCTACGATCAGATCACCGCGGGATTGGACCACGCCGGGCAACTCATTGCCGGCAAGGATTCCCTCAGCGAGAGTTACCTCTTTGTCAACGCACTGCTCATCATTCTACGAGAGGGACTTGAGGTTGCCCTGATATTGGCCGCCATCCTGGCCTCGCTCAAGATGATGGGCGCCACCGCGGCCATGCGTTACATTCACCTGGGCTGGATTCTGGCTATAGCCGCCGGGTTGATCACATGGCTTGTAGCCCAATCGTTCCTGTCGCTGACCGGGAAGCACAGGGAAACGCTAGAGGGCTTGACGACGCTTGTCGCAGCCGTCGTTCTCTTCTACGTCGGCTATTGGCTCCACACCAAAGCCGAGGCCAGAAAGTGGCAACAGTTCATCCGTGAAAAAGTCGAGGGGGCGCTGTCGAAGCAGCGGTTGCTTGCGCTGGCGGGGGTTTCGTTTGTCGCGACTTATCGGGAAGCATTTGAAGTGGTGCTGTTTTATCAAGCGCTATGGCTCCAGAGCGGCGCCAACCCAAAACCGGTGGTTTCGGGATTTGCCGTGGGCGCCGCTGTATTGGGCCTGCTGGTGATCGTTCTGTTCCGGCTGGGCTTGAAGATACCGATCAAATACTTCTTCGGCACGACGGGCATATTGCTTTACCTGTTGGCGCTGGTCTTCGCCGGCCAGGGAGTAAGAGAGCTCCAGGCCACCAGCTGGTTTAGTGTGACACCGCTCCGCTTCCCGCCGCAAGTCAGCGCTTTGGGAATCTATCCAACCGTCGAGACCCTCTGCGCTCAGGCTTTGGTGCTCGTGGCGCTCATCGTTACGACGCTATGGCCTTACCGGGGGCGCTGGAGCGAGTCGAAAGGAAACCAGCGGTGAAGCCGTGCGACGACAAGAAGAGACTCGGCGGCAGCGCAGACGAAAAGCCCTTTCGCTGCCTCTGCGGCAGTCTCTTGGCACGGCTGGTCCCGGAGGGGGTGGAGCTTAAATGTCGAAGATGTAAACGCCAGATCGTTATACCGTTAGCGGTGGAAGCCGGCGCGGGGAAAAGTGAAACGATGTAGAGACAAGATCAAACAGATCTAAAAAATTAGAGGCCAGAGGTTCTAAACCCGGAGCCCGGAGTCGCACAGCGCGCGACCCGGGCTCTTTAATTTTTAAGGAGGGAAATATGAAACATCTCATCGTAGTTTTTAGCCTGATGCTTCTCACTACAGTCGCGCGGGCCGCCGGAGCGCCGGCCGATGATGCAATCGAGCTGCGTTTTGAAAATCGCCGCTTTACGCCGCAGACGATCACGGTGCCGGCCAACCGCCCGTTCAAGATCAAGATCGTCAACGCAAGCAAGGAGGCGATCGAGTTCGAAAGCTTCAAGATTAACCGTGAAAAGGTCATCGGCCCGGGCGAGACGGTCACGATCAACGTCCCGGCGCTTAAGGCGGGAAGCTACGACTTCTACGACGATTTCCACCGGGACGTTCCCGAGGGGACCATCGTCGCCAAGTAAAATATCGCCGAATAGGAGGACCAAAATGAAAACTTTCTCGTGCTTAGCGCTACTGGCATCGCTCGCTTTGCTTTTGCACGCAAGTCCGGCGTCCGCGCAGTTGGACCCATTTGAATTCGAAGTTTATCCCGCGAAGACTCTTGATCGGGGCATGCTCGAGATAGAATCGCTCAACAGCGTCGTGGCCAATGGACATCGGAACGGAGAGGAAGGAACTTCCAAAGGCACATTGCCCAGTCAGTCGATGTGGCGCACTGCTTTTGAGGCGACCTACGGGTTGACAGATCGGATCGAGGCGGCGGCGTATTTAAACCTCGCCAAGCCCAGAGGA
>JBGQBP010000153.1:0-9587 GCA_041494945.1 Binatia bacterium
TCAAGATCGCGGTCCTGCCGCTCTTGAAAAAAAATGATCGTATCGTCGAGACCGCGAAAAAACTTTGCGCCGAGCTAAAGCAACGCTGGTTCTCGGTTTACGACGATACCGCTTCGATCGGCCGGCTCTATCGCCGCCAGGATGAAGTCGGCACGCCTTTTTGTGTCACGGTCGACGTTCAGACGGTGGGCGACGACAAGACGCCGGCGGACGAGAAGGTCACGGTCCGTGACCGCGACACTATGCAGCAGATCCGCGTGCCGATCGCCGGTCTCCGGGGCGTGATGGCGGACCTTATGGACGGACGATGGCCTGAAGTCGCCAGAAAGGGCGTGCTCCAGGCCACAGGCAGAGAAAACCGTAGTGGCTAGCTTTGCGATTGCTCCGGTCTACCCATGTGCTGTTTTCTTCACTCCTGAAACTGTTGCATGCGTTGGGCGCGAAGCTCGCTGAGGCGAGCCTTCTGCTCATCCGTCAAGACAGCCAATACTTGATTCATCATCTGCGCTCGGGCGACCATCAACTGCGCCTGAAGGTCGGCCATCTCTTGAGCTTGAGAGCGCACCTGAGTTTCGTCAAAAGGTTGGCTGCGCGTGGTCTCTCTTAGAGCGGCGTGTTTTTCCCGCAGTTGTTGGGCAAGAGGCTGAATGTTCTCTCGTCCGTTGGTAAAGATACTTTTAATTTGCGCTTGTTGATCGCCGGACAACTTCAACTGTTGTAGTAGAGGCGGCCCCATTCTCCTCATCATCATCATCCCGGATCGTCCCGGTCCGAAGCCGGGATGCGCCAAGATCGTCGAAGCCATGAGCGCGGCCACGACGATCGAAGCGGCGATGCCGATAGCGACCTGCTTGCCTATTTTCATTTGAGGCTCCTTCCGACCCCTTATCGGACTCTTCTCGCTGGCTGGGGCCCTCTTACTTCTCTGGGCGCCGACGTTGTGACGACCACCGGCGCTCCCACAAAAACGCGGACAGGCCTAACGTAGTATGGATAAACAACGGTAGGATAGGATCTCAGGTAGAGCTGGTAATGGATCTGGTGGAGCTCATAGTAGGGATCGTAAGACTGAACTTCCACAGTATAGGGATCGTAAGATTCATAGTAGTAAGGATCGTAGGCGCGGGCCGTGCCGGAGAAAACTGTAACCAGACTCAACATCGCGATGGCCAGCAGAAGTTTCTTCACGAACTCCTCCTTTGCATCCTCGAAAGCGCCGGCACAGCCCGAACGTGACTGCTCTGTGAATCGCTTTTAGTTACGGCCGCCGCGGGTGTCTTCGTACCCTTCATTGTAGCCGCGGTCTCTTCCTTGTTGATAGCGCTCATAGCGACCGCGCTCGACGCCCCGATTGTAGCCGTCGGAGTAACCTGAGTCGTAAGGATCCCGCGGCGCCGGTGGCGGCGGAGGCGGATATTCCCGCTCCACGAGTACAGGCGGCGGAAAAAACACTCGGTCCAAAAAAATTCCCGTCGCCAACCCTCCAAGGACTCCGGCCGCGATGGCCGCGCCGTTATAGCCCCGGCCGCCGCCGTAGGGCCGTCCATAATAACGTCCTCCCCAGGCGAAGCTGGAAGCCGGCACCGCCAAGATTGCTGCCAGAACTGTCGCCAAAACCGCTGCTGATATCTTTTTCATTTCCGTCGACTCCTTTCCGGTTTCTTGGTCTATTTCTCAGTTACGGGCGATAATCATAAGATCTGTATGGATAAGGCCGGTTATAAGGACGCCGATACCCGTCGTCATAACGGCGCTCATATACTATGCAGCCGGCTAACGGCGCCATGATGGCCGCCAACAGTAACCCTGTCAAGAGTCTTTTCATACAGGAAACCTCCTCTAGTATCCGTACCAGTAACCGTAAGGTTGATAGTACCTGTAGGGATAATAGTACGGGCTGTAGTGACGGTAATATGGGCGATAATAGACGTAGGGGTAAAAATAGGGAGCGGAGTAATAATTATTGTAGTAACGGTGTCTCCCATAATATGCCTGGCTCACCGAGGGGATCAGAAACATCAAAGCCAAACCGAGTAATAAGCTCTTTATCACTGCATGATCTCCCTTCTGTCTGGTTAGACGCCTTTACCGTGTAAAAGTTTACTTTCCGGGGACTTCTAATTTCTATAATCCCGGTTGTCCCTAGCTCCTGGTCGTTTGTCCTTACCTTTCAAACGATCCCGCAGGGTGCGCCTTTCGTCCGGAGAAAACTCGCGCTGTTGCTGAAACTTGTCGCGCCACTGCTGACGCTCGTTGGGCGGCAGCCCGCGAAATTCTTCGAAGCGCTGTTTGAGGGTCTCACGCCTATCGGGAGGCAGATTACGCCAGTAGTCCCATTCTTTGCGCAGGTGTTCCTGCCGTTCCGGCGGCAGACTGCGGTAGCGCTGAAAATTGCGCTCAATCTCGGCTTTCTCGCTCGGGCTCAGGCGGCCCCACGGCCGCTCCTGTGCCCGACCGGCGAGCGGCAAGAACAGGCTCAAAATCAGACTACAAAGGATGAGAAGCGGGTTCACTTTTCTGCGCATCATGTCCTTCTACGGATTCGAGAAGATCCATCGAATCGAGAAAGTCAATCGACTCGAAGAAGTCGGCATTAGAGGCCATCTCCACCAACTCTGGACTCGGATGAGTTTGGGTGGTCCAACGGCTCTTGGTAAACGTCAAGGTCACTGCGATAGTTAAGATCATGGCTGTCGCCACCGCCGGCACCGGCCAGGGTCGAAACAGCGACAAAATCGCGCCTGCCCAGCCGTGGGATTCCCGTTTATCGAGCTTTCCCCGCATCTCCCGGCTGTAGTTTTGCCAAAAGGCCGGGGTGGGCTCGTCGGTCTTGACCGTCGCAGGAAGCAGGCTTTTCAACTCCTCCAAAAAGACTCGGCACGAAGGGCAGCCTTCAAGATGTGCTTCCACCTGCTGCTGGTTCGCTCGGCTACAGTCCTGATAGTAATAGAGCACCAGATCCTGCTCGAAGTTCTTACATGCCCCGGTTAGTTCTAGTCTTTTAGCCATACGGCGCCTCCTACGATTCTCTATGCGAGCTCGGTTAGCCGCTCTCTCAACGCCATGACAGCGCGATGAAGGTGAGCTTTGATGGTCCCTTCGGCAGATTTCATGACGGCGGCGATCTCCCCGATCGAGAGCCCCTGGTTATTCTTGAGCAAAAAAACGGCCCGCTGTTTTGGCGGCAGCGTAGCAAGGGCAGCGCTGATCCGGGTTGAAATCTCTCCGCTCATTGCCGCCTGGTCCGGCGCAGGACCCGGGTTGGGTATTTTCTCCAGCCCGTTGCCTTTCTCGGTTTTCTCGTCCAGGGATTCCCAGGATACCCGTCCTTTCCGGCGGCGAAAGTCGAGACAGAGGTTGACGAGAATACGGTAAAACCAAGTATAGAAGCCCGACCGTCGGTCGAAGGACTTCAAATGACTGAAGGCATGAAGAAACGCCTCCTGCGAGAGATCTTTGGCGTCTTCACGATCTCGGGTGAAGCCGAATGCGATATGGTAAGCCCTTTGATTATAGCGTTCCACTAACACCTCGAACGCCTGTCGCTCGCCCTGTTGGGCTGAAGTGACAAGCTCCTCATCCCCAAACTCTTCAGGGCGCCTGCTTATCATGAGCGATTTCCGTTCAGCTCTGTGGGTCGGATAAAAGCCTGCTCGGCTTTCCGCTGAAGCGCCCGGCAATATTGTTAGTGAAATCAGGGCTAACCCCTTCTCGGGTCACGCTCCGGCTCGAGCCGCTCCCGATAGAGTTTACGATTTTCCTGGAGTTCGTTCCAGTCCATTCTTCCTCTATTTTCAGCCATGCCCAGGATTTAACTTCTCTTCTCCCGATTTCAATCGAATTAGACGCAGAGGGCGCAGAAAGGTTTACCAGCAATGTCGGGGATATGGAGGCCCATCGTTTGCCCTTTCGCCAAAGAGCGCATCATGATCGGCGCGCGAAAATCAGCTTGACAACAAAGTTTGTTGACTTTAGACTGAATTTCAAAACTCCCTCATGATAGAGCGATGGAACTTAATAATCTGGAAGAGCTCGAAGCCAAAGTAAATCGATTGCTTGAGAAGCACGAGAGAGTAAAGCGGGAAAAAGAGTCGGCCGAGAGAAAATTGCAACAGAGAGAAAGCGAGTGGCATCAATTGAGAGGGCAAATTCGGCAATACGAGCGTGAGCGCAACGAGTTTCGCGAGCGTTTGGAAAAAATTCTGGGCCATTTGGAACACCTGGACATTCCCTAGAGCCAAACGGAAGTTGGATGAAAAAGGCGATTGAAGTAGAGATTATGGGTGAGCGGGTCACGTTGCGTACCGACGCCGAAGAAAGTCACGTACGTAACGTGGCAGGATATGTCGATCGGAAGATGCAAGAAGTCATGAAAAGCACGCGGCCGACGGCGAAGTCGAGCGTGGCTATGTTGGCCGCGCTAAACATCGCGGATGAATACCAGCGGCTGAAAGATCATCAAGAAGAGATATCGCATCGGGTCAATGTATTGTTAAAGAGGCTCGCGACGAACTTAACCGAGGAGGGCTAAAACAGGGTGATCCTTTCCCCTGCAGTGTTCGTGATCATCGGAGCAACTTAGAACCAACAAACAAAGCAAGGACGCCGTCCCTTGCCGCGTCGGTCAGGCCCCCACCGAGGGGAAGACTCCAACGGTAATATGGCATCCACCTGGTTTCCAGGTTCAAGTTGAACTTTGACACGGCACAGGCGGGGGAAAACCAAAAAACAGGCATAGGGTGGATGAACAGGGTTTAGGACTTAAGCGTTACGGATTTAAGCTAGCAGCTTTCGCACCAGTGAATACGATAAGAAATTGGGAAAATATCGATTATGCCTCGGAGTCTTCTATTAGAGGTTCTCCGAATATCGGGTACCTCTGGCGCCTTTGGGCGCTTTCTCTGAGGGAACGGCGGTAAAGTGATTTACCGTTCGCCGCATAGATCAGCAGCGTAGCGCTCGTCTCCTTCCCCCCTCCTGCTCGCTCTGAGCAGGCTCCTTGTGCCTATCAGGTTTGCGCACATGGGGGATACAAAAAAAATACTACGGGCTCGGGCCTTTCATATTAGAGATTGCCTAGGCCCATCCGAGATCGCTCCTAAAAGCCTGCTGATCCAACGCAGAGCATTACGATTCAGCCCTTATCTACATTCCCGTGCAGTGGCGTTGTACAGCCAAAGTGGGAATGAAGTTGCCACCGAAGATATCCGGGAACATGCGCTAAAGACCGGAAAAAAATTATTTTACCCGAAACTCGGAAAAGGAACGGAGCCACGTCTGGTGCAGCTGGAAGAGCCGGACTCGATAAAGCCGGGACGGTTCGGCATTCCTGAGCCGCCGGGCGATGGAGCTTTGACCAAAGACGATGAGGAGGGACTGGTGGTTTTTGTCCCTGGTCTCGCGTTCGATCTTTGTGGCAACCGCATCGGCAGGGGCAAGGGCTGGTACGATCGCCTGCTGACGGCGCTTGGAAGCCAAGTGAGATGTATTGCCTTGGCATTCGAATGTCAGATGGTGGACAAGATTCCCGCCGACAGATGGGATCGCAAAGTCCATCACATTATAACCGAAAGGAGAGTTATCGACTGCGGTGATTTGCCATCCGATGCTGGATGGGTTTCCTAAACTTTAAGGTGAAAAGGGGGTGTTGACTTTGGAAGTTAATTTATTGGCTGGAGTCGTCGGGGTCTTCATCGGGGCCCTTTTGTTCCTGGCCGTCTCCTGGCTAAGAAAAACAAGGCAGCGGAACGAGGTGGAACAGGCGCACACCACAGTGGCCCGAATCATCGAGGAAGCCAAGAAGGAAGCCGCTACGATCAAGAAAGAAGCGGAGATTCAGGCGAAAGATCGCATCCTACAGGCCAAGACGGATTTTGAGAACGAGATCCGGGAAACGCGGCGGGAACTTCAGGCCCTCGAGAAGAGGCTCGTCGGCAAAGAAGAGAGTCTCGACAAAAGAATCGAAGGCACGGAAAGGCGCGAGAGCGAATTCGCGCGCAGGGAGCAGTCGTTCAGGAATAGAGAAAAAGTCGTGGAAGAAAAGCAGGCCCAGTATGAGCACATGGCCGATGAGGCCAAGCAGCAGCTCGAGCGGGTGGCTGGAATGACACGCGAGGAGGCGAAGAGAAGCCTCATCGACCAGATGGTGGAAGAGGCCAAACATGATTCGGCGAAGCGTGTCCGCGTGATCGAAGAAGAGGCGCGCGAAGAGGCGGTTCGCAAGGGGCAAAAAATTGTGGCTTTGGCCATCGAGAGACTGGCGGGCGATTTCGTCGCAGAGAGAACGGTTACGGTCGTACCGCTGCCCAGCGACGATCTCAAAGGAAGAATCATCGGCCGCGAGGGGCGCAATATTCGAGCCTTGGAAGCGGCGACGGGAATCGATCTTATCGTAGACGATACTCCGGAATCCGTGATTATCTCCGGACACAATCCGATCCGCCGGGAGATTGCCAAGTTGTCGCTGGAGAAGCTCATTTCAGATGGGCGGATTCATCCGGGAAGAATCGAAGAAGTCGTTCGTAAGTCCGAGCAGGAGGTGGATGAAGCGATTCGAGAGGCCGGGCAGAAAGCGATATTCGACGTTGGGGTCCACGGAGTTCATCCCGAGCTGATCAAGTTGTTGGGCAGACTCAAGTACCGCTACAGCTATGCGCAAAACGTATTGCTCCATTCGATCGAGGCGGCTTTTATCTGCGGCAATATGGCAGCCGAGCTGGGCCTGAACGAGAAGCAGGCGCGCCGCGCCGCGCTGCTGCACGACATCGGGAAGGCGGTGGACCACGAGGTCGAGGGATCGCATGCGATTATCGGCGCCGAGCTGGCGCGCAAGTACGGCGAGTCGCCAAAGATCGTCAATGCCATTGCCGCGCACCACGAGGACGTGAAGGCCGAGACGATCCTGGCGCCACTGGTGGATGCCGCCGATGCGCTATCTGGAGCACGTCCCGGGGCACGGCGCGAAATGATGGAAACTTATGTTCGCCGCCTGGAAGAGCTGGAGCGCATCACCAACTCCTTTAAGGGAGTGGAGAAATCCTACGCCGTCCAGGCCGGCCGCGAGATCAGGATCATTGTTCAGCATGATACGATCTCCGACGAGGATGCTGCGCGCCTGGCGCGAGAGATCGCGCGCAAGATCGAGAACGAGATGACCTATCCTGGGCAGATTAAGGTCACCGTGATCCGCGAGGTACGCTCCGTCGAATACGCAAGGTAAATAATTTTGAGTTTTGAATGATGAATGTTTAATTCGACTCTTCAATTCAAAATTCAAAATTAAGAATTTAAAATTCTATGCGTATTCTGATATTAGGGGATGTGGTCGGCCGGCCCGGGCGCAGCGCAGTCCGGGACTTGGTTCCGGGTTTGGTAAAAACTGAAGCGATCGATCTGGTCGTCGCCAACGTAGAGAATGCCGCCGGCGGCATGGGCGTGGACATCAAGAGCGCCGAAGAGATGCTCTCCGCTGGCGTTCACGTCCTTACCTCCGGGAATCACATCTGGAAAAAGAAGGAAATCTATCCTTATCTGGAGAACAAGAGCCGTCTTTTGCGCCCTGCGAACTATCCGAACGGCGCTCCCGGCCGCGGCTGGATCGAGTGGAGCAGCCAGGGTGGCCTCCGCGCGTTAGTGGTCAATGTGCAGGGCCGAGTTTTTATGCCGAACCACGTCGATGATCCGTTCCGCTGCGTCGAAGGCATTCTTAAGGACCATGGCGGCTACTCGCGCGTGGTTATAGTCGATATGCATGCAGAGGCGACTTCGGAAAAAGTTGCCATGGGTTGGTTTCTCGACGGCCGCGCATCCATCGTGTACGGAACGCATACGCACGTGCAGACGGCCGATGAGAGACTCCTGCCCGGCGGCACCGCCTACATTACGGATCTCGGCATGTGTGGCCCGTGGGATTCGGTTATCGGCATAGAAAAGGAAAATGTCATCGAAGGGTTCCTGACTCAACTTCCGCGCAAGTTCGAGGTCGCTCGTGACAACGTCGTGCTTCAGGGGGTGGTCGTCGAAGTCGATGACGAGACGGGGAAGGCGCGGGATATCCGCCGCCTGCGCGTCCCATGGAAGCGGGAGGACGATTGAAGCTCGATCCTCACGAACAGTTGAAACTTCTACGTCGAGGGGCGGTGGAGATTCTTCTCGAAGATGAGTTGTTGCGGAAGCTTGAGCAGGGAAAACCCCTCAGAATCAAAGCGGGATTCGATCCGACCGCCCCAGACCTTCATCTGGGACATACGGTCCTGCTGCAAAAGATGAAGCAGTTTCAGGACCTGGGGCACGAAGTTGTTTTTTTGATCGGCGATTTTACCGGGATGATCGGCGATCCCACGGGAAGATCGGAGACCCGCAAACCGCTCACTCGCGAAGAGGTCGAGAAGAACGCTGCGACGTACAAAGATCAAGTTTTCAAAATTCTCGATAAAGAAAAGACCACGGTAGAATTTAATAGCCGTTGGATGGAGAAAATGAACGCAGCGGCACTGGTCGAATTGGCCGCGAAATACACGGTCGCTCGAATGCTCGAGCGGGAAGATTTCAAAACGCGTTACCAAAACCAGCAGTCGATCACGATTCATGAATTTCTTTACCCCTTGATTCAGGGCTACGATTCCGTGGCGCTTCGCGCCGATGTGGAACTCGGCGGAACCGATCAGCGCTTCAATCTGCTGGTCGGGAGAGAGCTTCAACGGGAGTATGGGCAGGAGCCTCAAGTCGTCGTGACGATGCCTCTATTGGAGGGAACCGACGGCGTCCAGAAGATGAGCAAGTCTTTAGGTAACTACATAGGAATCAACGAGCCGCCCGAAGAGATTTTCGGAAAGACGATGTCGATCTCGGATGAGCTGATGTGGCGCTATGCGGAGCTGTTGAGCGATCGACCGCTGGAGGTGATCCGGCAAAGCCGAAAGCGCGTTGCCGACGCGAAAGAGCATCCGATGGATTTCAAAAAGTCGCTCGCGCATGAAATCGTATTGCGCTTCCATGGCCAGGCCGCCGCTGATTCTGCGCGGGAATACTTTGAAACGCGGCATCAGAAGCGGCAGGTGCCGAAAAACATTCGCACGCGATTTTCTCCTCCCGAGCGGGTTGGGGTTTGTCAGTTACTCGTTGATTTAAAATTCGCCCGTTCCAAAGGGGAAGCGAGAAGATTGGTTGCTCAAGGCGCCGTCCGTGTAGATGGACAAGTTGTGACCGACATCAGTTTCGAGTTTCAAAAAAAGCTCCACCGTTTGATCGAAGTAGGTAAAATGCGCATCGCGGAAGCAACCGAGGAAAAAATTTCTTTCTCGCCGTAATCCTCTTGACTCTGCGCCCGCGGGAATCTATATTGAGTTTTCGTCCAGTAAGCCTAACATCCTTCTAGATAATTTAGAAAACAGCTTGACAAGGCAGGATGTTTGTCCTACATATGTGGTTTGCCTTCCGGGCAAAACCTTTCGGTCTTTGAAAACTAAATAGTAGCAACCATTCAAATTATCCACAATTTGGATGGGGACGGTTTAGGGCTTCTGTTAAGCCGATGAGGCACAGCTATCAAATCAATCCAGTCAATCACCCCGTTATGGGGAATTGAA
>JBGQBP010000154.1:0-9518 GCA_041494945.1 Binatia bacterium
CGTCAGAGCGGACGTGATCTCGGAAAAAAGCCGCCCGAACGCGTTCCTCCCGGTATTGTCTTTCTCGTTGACGATTTTTTCTTCGGGCTCGGAGAGCTTGTGGGGCCGAAAGCGACGGCTACTTATCAAATAGTGAGCGTAGTTTGTCAAAGCGGGGTCGCGAGTGAATCGTTGCGCCGCTTCATCGTTGAGCTCGAGCCATTCCAGTTCAAAGAAGAGCAGCAGGTTTTTCACCTCGGTCACGCGCTGCTCGACTCTCTGCTCCATATCCTGATATTCAGGCCGCAAAGAATCCGCCGAGTAGAGAAGGCTGGAATAGCTCGCCACCCGGCTGAGCGCGTCTTCGATCTCTTCCAGCTCTTTGAGAGCGCCGAGGAGTTCTGTCGCGGTCAGATCGGCTCGCGAGATCTTGCCGCGAAACCTGAGGGCAAAGCTCTCCGCTTGCGTGCGACACTTGTCGAGCGTCTCTTCGATCCGCGGGTCTTCGTGCGAGGCGAAAAGATCGCTCAGGTCCCAACGAATGCCTTCCGCACTGTTGGATGCCATAGAGGCTCCTTATAGATATTCAAGTAACCATTTCTACAGCGCACAAACAACCGGCACGAACTACAAAAGCGACAAACTCTATGATAGGAGAGTCCCACGTTTCAGCCACGACGGTGTCAAATTTCAAAGCGCAAAGGAGAAATTGTCATGTCCGAGATAGACGAGCTAAAAAAGAAACTGGCGATGGCGTGCCGCATGTTGTTCGTCGCGGAGCTGGTCGACTACAGCGGCCACATCAGCGTGCGCATTCCCGGCACCGACCGTTTTCTGATCCACGGCCATCCGGTAAGCCGCTGCGAAGTCACGCCCGACGATATCGTGACGGTCGATCGCGATGGGAAAAAGATAGACGGCAAATGGAACCCGCCATCCGAGCTGCCGATGCACATCCGCACCTATCGCGCGCGCGACGACGTGCAGAGCGTCGCTCATCTTCACAATCGCATGGTCGTGGTGCTGAGCATGGCGGACCGGCCGCTGATTCCGGCATCGAATCCCGGCGCACTGTTCGGTCCCGGCGCCATCCCGGTATATCAGGACCCTGCCTTGATACACACCGACCAACAAGGAGACGAAGTGGCTCGAACCGTCGGGAAGGGCGATGCCGCCATTTTACGCGGTCATGGGTCGATCGTCGTCGGTCAGTCGATTGAATGGACGTTTGCCGCCTGCGTCGACCTGGAAGAGAGCGCTGCACGGCTCTGCCTCGCCTCTACCCTGGGGCCAGTGCGGTTTTATACCGATGACGAGGTCGAACGAGTTGGTAAAGGCAGGAGAAAGCCTTCAGTTATTCAAAAAGTCTGGGACCACTATGTGGCTAAGGCCAAACTGGCCGGTTTGATGGATGGTCTCAGTTGATTAAGCTGCTGACTTTGCTGGGAAATTTTATGCTCAAATCATTTCCGACTCGTGGTCAAAGAATGTCGTTGAAATCTCCAACGGCCTGTGATATAGGTGCTTATTCTTTCAGCCATTTAACAAATAAGGCCGTATATGTACGACGATTTCTTAGCCCGGATTCTGGAACCGGACACCTGCCTGCCTTCCCAATTCTGGGGGAACCGGGGTCTTTCGCGCCAACTCGAAGGCGAAAAAAGGCTCATGATCGCGGTTCTCAAAGACGCCGTGGAGTGTCTGGAAAAATATCGGAGCGTCAGAAACGGTCCGGGCCGGGAACTCTATGAAAACGCCCTGGCATGGATAGAAGACGGCGGCACCGACTGGCTTTTCTCTTTCGATAATATCTGCGGGCTATTGGGCTTCGATCCCGACTACACGCGGGGATTTTTGTTAAAGCGGGAGCAGAAGCTCGCAAGACCGTCGCGGGGAAAATTCTACTCGCTTGCCGCCGCAGCGGCGGATTAAGTCATCTTCCTCTGGCTTTTAATCTCTCCAGCTCTTCTTTGATCATCTGACCCCTGGGCGAAGCTGGACCAAGAACTTTTATAGCCCGCTCGAAATCCGCGATAGCCCGTGCATCCTCGTCTTGGAGAAGAAACGACCGGGCTAGATAGTAATAGCCGTCGCCCGGTCGGTTCATTCTGCCGTAAGCCAGTCCCAAACGGTTGAACACAACGGGTGACAGCGGCGAAAGATTGCTAGCGTTGAGATACGCCTGCGCCGCCTCCCTCAGGTTGTTTTCCCGCTCGAACAACTCCCCCAAAAAGAAATAATTTAACGCTTCACGGGGCTGAGCGCGCACAGCGCGGTCAAACGCCTCATGGGCGAGCTGGAACTCTCCCATCTGACCATAGAGCCTTCCCAGATCCCGATCGATCCCCGGCAGGGCCGGATCGAGCGTCCTCGCCTTCTCATAGTTCGCGCGGGCTTCAGGCAATTTTCCCTGGGACTGCTGCGCCAGCGCGATAAAATGCCGCGCCTGGGCATTGTCGGGATTTTGGCCGGCGAGTCTTTCATATTCGCCGATCACCGCCGCCTCGTCATGCTGCTCCAAGCGTAACATCACCTGGATTCTCTTGAGCGGGTCGGGTCCCTCCGACCGCGGCCGCTCGGTGTTCAGCGAGCGAATGATCCGTTCGACGTTGGCGATGCGGTCCTGCGTCATCGGATGGGTCATTAGATATGCAGGAATATCGGTTTGACTGATGGCTCTTTGCTGGTCGAGCGTCTTCATGAAGCTCAGGACGCCGCGGGGATCGTATCCCGCCTGCGCCATGTACCGGGTGCCCAGGGTATCCGCCTCCAGTTCCAACTGCCGGCTATAAGAAAACTGCCGTGTCGCGGCCAACGCCTGTCCGATCGCGCCTGCGGCCTGAGCGCCCGCCCCTCCGCGAGCAAGAATCATCCCCAGCATTGCCAAAATACTGATGGGATCCGGGCCGCCGGAAAGACGAGCCATGTGATGGTCCTTCGCGTGAATGATTTCGTGACCCAACACGCCGGCCATCTCGCCCGTGTTCTTCACGCGCTCCAACAGCCCGGTGTAAACATAGATCGATCCGCCGGGCACGGAAAAAGCGTTCAACTGCGAATCTTCCACCACAAAAAAGCGGTACTCGAAAGATTGCGGGCCCATAGCGGACAGAAGCCTTCGCCCCACTTGATCGATGTAGCCTTCGATTTCCGGATTGTTCAAAAGACTCAATTCTTTCTTGGCCTCGCGGCGGAACTGGCGGCTGATTTTCGTCTCTTCGTCTTCCTGGATCGCGTGCGCGTCCGACGTTTTGGAGGGAAACGGAAGGTAAGAGCACCCGGCAATCAACAACACGAGAAGTATATGAGCGCCGCGGTGAAGCATGCGTTGATTATAGAGAGTGTGCTTAGGCGTAGCAACAGCGGAACGGTTGACGTTGCGGCACGGAGGCCCTAATGTGGACGCGATGCGGTGATGACGTGAAGAAGATTTGGAGTTGAGGAGTCGTTATGGCTTACCAGAGTTTCATCTACGAAGTCGAAGACGAGATCGCGACCGTGCGGCTCAACGATCCCGGCAGGCTGAACGCGTTGACGTTTCAGACCTACGGAGAGCTGGAACGATTGACGAGAGAGCTGGCCGGGGATCAAACCATCAAAGTCCTCGTGCTGACGGGAGAGGGAAAAGGTTTCTGCTCCGGCGGGAGCGTGCACGAGATCATCGCCAAGCTGCTCGAGATGAAAGGCGACGCGCTCTATCGATTCACGCGCATGAGCTGCGACGTGGTAAAAAATATGCGCAATCTGAAGAAACCGATCGTTGCCGCGGTCAACGGCATGGCCGCCGGCGCCGGCGCGATGCTGGCGTTGGCGAGCGACTTCAGGATCGCCTCCGTTCAGGCGCGATTTGCTTTTCTTTTTGTCCGGGTGGGACTCGCCGGCGCCGACATGGGCGCGCTTCATCTGCTGCCCCGGATCGTCGGACAGGCGCGGGCCACCGAGCTTTTGTTCCTGGGCGACGCTATCGACGCGCAGGAAGCGTGGCGCATCGGCCTGGCCAACCGCGTCGTGCGCCATGAAGACTTGATGAAAGAGGCTTACAGTCTGGCGCGACGTCTGAAAGACGCGCCGCTCTACGCTTTGGGCGTAACCAAGCAGTTGCTCAATCGAGAGCTGCAGATGGATCTCGAACCGGCGTTGGAAATGGAAGCGCGGGCCCAGGCAATTTGCATGGAGACGGCGGATTTCCGCGAAGGCTACCGCGCGATCGTGGAGAAAAGAGCGCCGACGTTCAATCGTTCTTAGCCGGACGAACGATGCTCGCCTACTTCGATCCCGACCATCTGCTGTTGCAGCAACGGACACGCGCGTGGGCGGAGGAAAATTTTTCCCGCGACTGCGGCGAAGAAGCGGACGTAGAAAAAGCCGCGCGACGAATCGCCGCAGAGCTTGGCCGGGCGGGATGGCTCGCTTATTTGACGCCGAAGAAGTTCGGCGGCGCGCGCGACAAAATCCAGGCGCGGGATTTATGTCTCTTCCGGGAAGAATTGGCTCACGCCTCCTCCCTTGCGGACGCGATGTTCGGCGTTCAGGCGCTCGGGAGCTATCCGATAACGATTGCCGGAACCGAGGAGCAGAAGCTCCGTTGTCTCCCGGCGATGGCGTGCGGCGAGATGATTGCCGCCTTTGCGCTGACGGAGCCGGAGGCCGGCTCCGATATCGCATCGATTCAGACGCGAGCCGTAAAACGCGGCAGTAAATATTGCTTGAACGGCGTCAAATCATTTGTCTCCAACGCGGGCATCGCTCATCATTACGTCGTCTTCGCCTCGACGGAGCCGGGAAAAAAAGGAAAAGGCCTCAGCGCTTTTGTCGTGGACGGCAAAAGCCGCGGCTTGATCGTCAAGGAGAAAACGCGGCTGCTATCCCGCCATCCCATCGGCGTCATCGCCTTCGAGAACTGCGTGGTTCCCGAGTCGAATCTCCTGGGCCGGGAAGGAGACGGAATCAGGATCGCCCTCTCCACGCTCGATACCCTGCGCTGCACCGTGGGGGCGGCGGCCGTCGGTTTGGCGCGCCGAGCATTAGACGAAGCGGTCCGCTACAGCCAACAGCGGCGGCAGTTCGGACAGAGTCTCGCCGAGTTCCAGGGAATTCAGTTCAAGCTCGCCGACATGGCCACCGGCCTCGAAGCCTCCCGCCTGCTGGTCTATCAAGCCGCCTGGCGCACGATCACGGCGAAGCCTAACTCAAGAGAAGCTCGTCCATGGCCAAACTTTTCGCCACCGAGGCGGCGCAGCGAATCATCGATCAGGCGCTGCAGATCCACGGCGGAATCGGCCTGGTGGAGGATACGCCGATCGCCCGGCTCTACAACGACGTCCGCGCCCTGAGGATTTACGAAGGAACGTCCGAGATTCAGAGGCTGGTGATTGCGCGCAGTCTGCTAAATTCATCAGGCGTAAGGCGTGAGGGGTAAGGGGATCTCGATCTCCTCACGCCTAACCCCTTACGTTTTACGGATCTTTAGGAGGAAAGCTATGGATTTTGAACTCTCCGATGAGTTGATCGCGGTGCGCGATCTTGCCCGAGATTTCGCCGCGAAGGAGATCGCGCCGACGGCGGCTGAAGACGACAGACAGCAAAGATTTCGCAAGGACCTTGCCGTCAAAATGGGCGAGCTCGGCTTCTACGGCGCCGTGATCCCGGAAGTCTACGGAGGAAACGATCTCGGCTTTCTCGCGCTCGCGCTGATCACCGAGGAGATCGCGCGGGTCCACAGCGCGCTCCGAGTCTACATCAACATGCAGGTGGGACCGGCGCTGGCCCTGCTTCAGTTCGGCAGCGAGGAGCAGAAAAAGCAATGGCTTCCGCCGCTCGTCCGCGGAGAGAAAATCGGCTGCTTCGCCATCACCGAGCCCGACGCGGGCTCCGACGTCGCGGCGATTCGCACCACCGCGGCGCGCAAAGACGACTCCTACATTCTAAACGGCAGCAAAATCTGGATCTCCAACGCGCCCGTGGCGGACACCGCTCTCCTTTACGCCTACACCGACCGGGCACAAAAGCACCGCGGCCTCTCCGCCTTCTTTGCCGACCTCAATGCAACCGGCGTCACCCGCCGCGCCCTGCAAACCATGGGCGCTCATGCCTCGCCGATCGGCGAGCTCACCTTTGAAAACTTCCGCGTCCCGGCGGAAAATCTCCTCGGCAAGGAGGGAGACGGTTTTAAAATCTGCATGTGGCAACTGAACCAGACGCGGCTCAATTGCGCCGCGGGAGCGCTCGGCGTCGCGCGCGCGGCGCGCGAGGCGGCGGTCGGTTATTGCAACCAGCGGGAGCAATTCGGCCAGAAGATCGGTCAATTCCAGATGAACCAGGACCTGATCGCGCAGATGATCGTGCACGAAGAGGCCGCGCGGCTGCTCGTCTACCGCGCCGCCTGGTTGGCGGACCGGAAACAGCCGAACAACCTCGAAGTATCGATCGCCAAATACACCGCCGCCGAAGCCGCGGCGGCCGCTGCGGACGCCGCGCTGCGCATTCTCGGCGCTTACGGCTACTCGACGGAATTTCCCGTGGAGCGCTACCTGCGCGACGCCAAGTCGTATCAGATCGTCGAAGGCTCGTCGAACATTCAAAAAATCATCATCGCCCAGGACGCGCTGGGGTATCGGAAGGCGAACAGGTGAAGAAAAGCAACGAGCTCCATTTAATAGCCGTCTTCTACTTGACAGGGGCTCTATACGTGGGTGATATTGCGTCTGATTTTGCTAATGAGTGGTTGGAACACTGGGATAGATCTCGGATTACCTGCTACTCATTAGTAGATGAGTCGAGCGATGAAGAAATCTAGATGACGCGTAAAACTGACATAACAACACTAGCCAAAGAGGTTCACGGTGTTCACGAGCAGAATCCGGCGTGGACGCTCGATAATGCTTTCATTCACTGGTTCCTGCAAGCGTTCCTTGTTCCTGACTCAGATTCAGCAGGGAAGGCAGTAACAGGCGTGAGTCACGATAAGGGAGTCGATGCTATCTTCGTCGATGATGATCTCAAAAAGGTATTCATCCTACAGGGCAAGTTCCATCAGAGCCCTACCCCCCCGACTGAACCACGTTCTGATATTCTTGCATTTACTCAACTCGCCGCGAGGATTGTCGGGCCACAGGCCGATTTCTCATCATTGCTTGAAAGAATTGATGCCAACGTCGGCCAGCGCCTCACCGTTGCACGCAATCGAATCAAAAGTCGTAAATACGGTTTGCACTTATACTACGTGACAACTGGGAAATGCAGCTCACCCCTCAAGTCTGAAGCGGAATCGCATGTGGCACAGATAACGGCTCAGGCTGAAATCAGCATTCTGGATCGACCAGACATCCTGTCACTTCTCACAGACTATCTGCAGGGAGCCGCACCCCCAATACCCTTTCTCGATCTCAGAGCAGATCCTACAGGAATCGCGGGTTCAGACGGTGTGTCGCAGAGGTTCGATCCCTTTAGTCGTATCGAGTCCTGGCTTCTGACGATGCGTGGGCATGATGTTGCTGAGCTGTACAAGAAAGCCCAGGATCGTTTGTTCGCCCGAAATATCCGCGGTTTTCTCGGTCAGACAGAAATCAACGACGGGATGAAGAAGACTCTGGGCAAGGAACCGCAATACTTTTGGTATTTCAATAACGGCATTACTATCGTCTGTGACTCGGCCCGCAAGACATCAGAGCGAGGTGAAACTATTGTACGAGTTACAAACCCCCAAGTGATCAACGGGCAACAGACAACACGTGTGTTACACGATGCGGCAACTACGAGGTCCTCTGTCCTTGTCAAAGTTATAAGCATTACGCGAGACGAAAAAAATGGACACGACCGTTTCGAAAATTTGGTTTCTAGCATAGTAGCCGCAACTAACTGGCAAAACCATATTTTCCCTTCGGATTTGAGGTCGAATGATACGAGACAGATAGTGCTCGAACGCGACTTCGCTAAACTCCGCTATCACTATCTTCGAAAGCGTCAGACCAGGCAAGAGGCTCGCCGGCTGCTGGGTAGCCATCACTGGTTCCGGATCAAGAAAGACGAACTGGCTCAAATCATCGGGGCTTGTGAACTCGATCCTTACGACGTGCGAAGCGGCAAAGAAGGCCTATTTGAGCGTCCCTATTACGATACAATCTTCGATGGCCTTCTGTCCGGGACTATCTGAGTGCCTATTGGTTGGGACGACTCATGAAATATCAGGCGAGCGGCTATCCTGACAGAGCTTACGCCAAGTGGCACGCTATGCATTTTCTGTGGCAGAGGCTAGCGCCTCTTTTGCGGAAGCGGTCGGCTGCAGAAACATTTCGTGTAACTTGCGAGCGCGCCAATTGGACGCCAAATATCTCCCGGGCTATCGACCAGGTTTATCTTGCTCTAGTCGACTTCTACCGAGCAAGGCGTGGAAAAGGCGGAAAGGCCGCAGACGTATCGACCTTCTTTTATCGGGCGCACCAACATACGAGATTCGAATCCTACTGGCCTAGGGCTAACAACAGAAGACGGCAGCGGTTCGCAAAGGCAATCAAGCAATTCAAAAGGGAACTCTTTGAGAAATCCGAAGAATAGATCTCCGAGCTGTCAGCGTGAGAAGTGCCTGGCATAACCAACTCCTCACCTGGCACAGAATGTTGAAGAAAATGCCCGCTACTAGACACTTGAAAAACGCACCTATAACCGAGGCGATAATAGATTTTCGGGTTAAAACCCGTTCGGACCTACGCGCAGAAGACCTGGCAGCCGTAAAGGATCGCCTCTCCAACCGGCTGCCGAAAGTAGAAGAAATGCGGGGCCTACAAGCCACCATCCAAGTCCTCAAGGGACAAGGACAACCACCCGTAGTTCAGGACCTTGGTCTTCAGGGATATTTGTTTAAGAGTCAAGACGAAAAAGTCATAACTCAGTTTCGGATCGACGGTTTTACTTTGAACCGACTACGGCCTTATACGAGTTGGGAGGACATTTTTCCCCAGGCGATGGACTTGTGGCGTCTCTATTTAGAGGTCGCTAAGCCTCTAGCCGTTACTCGACTTGCTGTGCGCTATATCAATCACGTCCCACTTCCTGCAGCAGTGGAGAAATTCGAGAATTACCTGAGAGCCGCCCCGCTGGTTCCCGCTGAATTGCCTCAAGGTATTAGTAGTTTTCTCACGAGGGTTACGATTCACGACCCAGAGACTGGTGTGTCAGCGCATGTTACACAAGCGTCGCAACCTAGCAGTGACACGCACAAGCTGAGCGTCATCCTTGACATTGATGCTTACAAAGAGGCACAATTCTCCCCTGAGGACGCGGAGGTCGAGCGCGTATTTCTGCAGCTTCGTAAGTTCAAAAATTTGATCTTCTTCAACAGTTTGACAGACGAAACCCTGAGACAATTCGAATGAGTATCGCTGTTGCGACCCTTATAACTGGCTTTTTGACCGTCCCATGGATCGACCGAGGATTCAGCGAGGAAGCGCGTTTTCTACGTGATTGGACAGTAGAAGTAACCAAGTTCTCTAGAAGTATAGTCCTGGAAAAGCCCAGGCGCGAGCTCCAAGACGCCCTCGACG
>JBGQBP010000155.1:0-9439 GCA_041494945.1 Binatia bacterium
ATCCGAGCGCGAGCCAGAACAAAACAGATTCTGACACAGATTCAGATTCCATTCCGACAGGAGGCATCATGACTCAGACCAAAGCAGAAAAGATCCAGGCGAGAGACTTCACTCCCAAATCAAACACCGAGGCGGGGCGGCGTATCCTGGCCAGCGCCGCTTGACGTTTAACGTTAAGCGTTATACCCTGCTCACGTGATCAAGAGCTTCCGCTGCGCCGCCACGCAAGCGCTGTTCGAGACCGGCAAATGCAAGCGGTTTTCGGGCATCTCGAACGTCGCGACGCGCAAGCTGGCGCAACTGGATGCCGCGCATACCCTGGAATTCCTGCGCGCGCCGCCGGGCAACCAGCTTGAGGCCTTGCGAGGCAGCCGCGCAGGACGGTACAGCATCCGCGTGAACGATCAGTTCCGCCTGTGTTTCCGCTGGACGGCGGCCGGCCCGGAAGACGTCGAGATCGTTGACTACCACTGAAGGAGAACTGCGATGATCAAGAACGGCATGCGGCCGGTTCATCCCGGCGAAATATTGCGAGAGGATTATCTGGTTCCGCTCGGTACCAGCGCCAATGCGCTGGCGAAGGCCCTGAACGTGCCTGCTCCGCGCATCAACGACATCGTTCGCGAGCGGCGCGGCGTCAGCGCCGATACCGCCATGCGGCTTGCGCGCTACTTCGGTGGCGATGCGCGCTCGTGGCTGAACTTGCAGGCCGCATACGACCTGCGAGTTGCCGAGATCGCAAGCGCGAAGCGCATCGAGCGGGAGATCGCTCCGGCGACAACGTGAACGCGCGAGCCTTTTTGCCAAAGACGCAAAGAGGGAATCAGGAATGTCTGACAAACCCAAAAGGGGTCAAAAAGCGGACGGGCAAATCGTGGCCCGTGAACAAGCAAGAAATCCGAGCACGAATACGAACGGGAGCGAAGCGGTCGAGCGCAAATATTAGAACGCCTGCCATTGGCAGGCTATGGCAGATGGGCTCTTCTTCAGCGGCCTGATTTATTTTCTCGCCGTGATCGGAGCGTAGCTGCGCTTCTCCGCGCCTCGGTAGAGCTGCCTCGGACGGGCGATCTTCATCTTCTGCTCCGGGTCGAGCAGCATTTCTTCCCAGTGGGCGATCCAACCGATTGTGCGCGCGATTGCGAAGAGCACCGAAAACATATCGATCGGCAATCCCATCGACTGATAGATCAGGCCGGAATAAAAATCGACGTTGGGATAGAGCTTGCGCTTGACGAAATAATCGTCCTCCAGCGCAATCCGCTCCAGCTCGAGCGCGATGTCCAGCAGCGGGTTGCGTCCTTTTACCTCGAATACGTCGTAGGCGACCTTCTTGATGATCTTTGCTCTGGGATCGTAGTTCTTGTAAACCCGGTGGCCGAATCCCATGAGCCTGCCTTCGCCCGCCTTGGCCCTCTGGATAAACGCCGGAACTTTGTCCTTGTGCCCGATCTCGTTCAGCATCTTGAGCACCTGCTCGTTGGCGCCGCCGTGCAGCGGGCCGTAGAGCGCCGCCGCCGCCGCCGCGACCGAGCAATAGGGGTCCGAATGGGCGCTGCCGACGCCGCGCATCACGTTCGTGCTGATGTTCTGCTCGTGGTCGGCGTGGAGGATGAAGAGCACGTCCAGCGCATGCTCCAGCACCGGGTGCGGCTGGTATTTCAGCTCGGTCATCTTGAAAAGCATGTTCAAGAAATTTCCCGTGTAGCTCAAGTCGTTGTCCGGATAGGCGTAGGGCATCCCGATGCTGTGACGGTAGGCGAAGCCGGCGATGGTCGGCATCTTGGCGACGAGCCGGTAGGTCTGCTTCTGGCGCGATTCCGCGTCGAAGATATTCTTGGCGTCGGAATAGAAAGTCGAGAGCGCCCCGACCGTGCTCACGAGCATGCCCATGGGGTGGGCGTCGTGATGAAACCCGTCGATGAATTTTTTGATGTTCTCGTGCAGGATGGAGTGGTGCGTGATGTTGTAGGTCCAATCGTCGAGCTCGGCCTTGGTCGGCAGCTCGCCGTGCAGCACGAGATACGCCGTCTCGAGATAGGTGCTCTTCTCCGCCAATTCCTCGATCGGATAGCCGCGGTAACGCAGGATTCCCCGGTCGCCGTCGATGTAAGTGATCTTGCTTTGGCAAGCGGCCGTGTTCATGAAGCCGGGGTCGTAACTGGCCAAACCGAAATCTTCCTCGGAGACCTTTATCTGACGCAGATCGGTCGCGTTGATCGCCCCCTCGTGAACCGGGATATCGTATTTTCTTCCCGTCCGGTTATCGATGATGGTGATGGTATCCGATGCCATGGTCCCGCCTTTTTATCCGCCGCCGCGCGGCGACCGAAGTATCTCCTTTATTAGAACATCCTTGAGTGCCGGTCAACTCCAACTCAAGCCTCATCCGGATTAAGAGTCCAGCCGAGTCTCCAGGTTCCTTGCGCGCGCGCGAGGCAAACCATGGTCGCCGGGGCGAAATCGACGATTTTTTTTTCGCTGTCGCCGACGAGGAGCAACGCGGCGAGCCGGCTGACATGCGGCAGGTGCCCTACCAGCATCAAGGATTCCTCGGACGCTTCGAGGTCGGCCTTGGCCAACAGCGGATCGTCTTCGGGCGACAGCCCCGAGATTTCCCGGACTCCCTGGGCGGGAGAAAGGAACCGCGCGAGGATCTCGGCCGTTTCTTTCGCCCGGAGCTTGCCGGAGTGCAGGATCTCGGCAATTTTGAGCCGCCTGGCCGCCGCGGCGCGGGCGATTTTTTCCACGCCGCGCCGGCCGTCGGAGGTCAACGGACGGCGCCGGTCCAGATGCTCAGGCTCGGCTTCGCCGTGACGGACAAGAAAGAAATCCATAGAAAAGCGCTGTTGCAATTTGTCGATGATCGTATAGTATCCGACCGGGAATTTGCAAATCTCGCTTACAACATTTCTACACTCCCGTGGTCGAATTCAAAAACGTCGATAAATGGTTCGGAACGCTTCACGTTCTGAAGCAGATCGATCTCCGGATCGAGCGCGGCGAAGTGGTCGTGGTTTGCGGTCCGAGCGGCAGCGGCAAGAGCACGCTGATCCGCTGCATCAACCGGCTCGAAGCGATCCAGTCCGGAGAGATCGTCGTCGACGGGAAGCGGCTCTCCGAGCCGTCGCTGGACCTGAGGGCGCTCCGGGCCGAAATCGGCTTCGTCTTCCAACAGTTCAATCTGTACCCTCATCTCAGCGTGATGGACAACATCACGCTGGGCCCGATTAAAGTAAGAAAGCTCGCGCGCGAAGAAGCGGAAAAAAGCGCGGCCGAGCTGTTGGAGCGCGTGGGCATTCCCGACAAAGCCGGCGCGTTTCCCGCCAATCTCTCCGGCGGACAACAGCAGCGCGTCGCGATCGCGCGGGCGCTCGCGATGCAGCCCAAGATCATGCTTTTCGACGAGCCGACCTCCGCGCTCGATCCCGAGATGATCAACGAGGTGCTGGAGGTCATGACCGATCTCGCGCGCGACGGCATGACGATGGCCGTGGTGACGCACGAGATGGGCTTTGCCCGGCGCGTCGCCCGCCGCGTGATCTTCATGGACGAAGGGCGCATCGTCGAAGAGGGTGAGCCCGAGGGCTTCTTCGCGCAGCCGAAATCCCCACGGGCAAAACAATTCCTGAGCAAGATTCTCTCGCACTGAGGAGGTCGTCATGAAGCGACTGCTTATTTTTCTGACGCTGGCAGCGGCTGCATGGACCGCGCGTCCGGCGCCGGCCGAGACAACGCTCGAGAAAATCGCGCGCACGGGCACTCTGACCATCGGCACGCGCACCGGCTCGCCGCCTTTCGCCTACGTCGATAAAGAGAACCGGTGGGTGGGCTTTTCGATCGATCTCGTCGAGCAACTGGTCGCGCCCGCCTTGTCGCAGAAAATCGGCAAGCCCGTGAAGGTGGAGAAAAAAGAATCGGCGCCCGCGGCGAGAATCCCGCTGCTCACGTCGAACGCCGTCGATCTGGTCGCCGAGACGATGACCGACACGAGAGCCCGCCGCAACAGCGTGGATTTCAGCCTCACCTTTTTCGTTACCGGCGCGCAGTTTCTCGTGAAGAAGGGCAGCCCGATTAAAGGCATCAAGGACATCGCCGGAAAGCGCGTCGCCGCCCAGCAAGGCGCGACCAACGCGCGCATACTACGCGAGCACGTGCCGACGGCGCAACTGCGCGAGTTCCCGGATCAGCCCGCTGGCTTCCAGGCGCTGTCTCAGGGCCAGGTGGATGCCTACACCAACGACGGCATCCAGCTCGCCGGCCTCAAGGCGAAAGCGCCGAGCCCCGGCAACTGGCTGATCGTCGGCGAATTTTACTCCTACGAGCCGTACGGCATGGCGCTACGCAAGGGCGACTCGGATTTCCGCAACGCCGTCGACAACGGACTCATGGAGGGCATCGATTCCGGAAAATTTTTCGAAATCTACGAAAAGTGGTTCGGGCCGAAGAGCGAGCTGCCTTACCCGATGACGCCCGAGATCAAAAAGTTCATGATCTATCAGGCGGTGCCGAAGTGATGATCGTGTTCGTGACTCGTGCTCGTGTTCGTGAGAAATGAAGTACCAGTTTGACTGGTCGGTGCTCTGGACGGGTCAATCCGGCCAGTGGCTGCTTCAGGGGCTCGTGACGACGCTCGAGATCTCCGTGCTGGCATGGCTGCTTGCGCTGGGCCTGGGGATTGTTTCCGGCGCGCTTCGCACGGCGCCTTGGGCGCCGCTGCGCGCCCTCGCGACTTTCTATGTCGAATTTTTTCGCAACGTCCCGCTGCTCGTATGGATGTTCTTCTGGTACTTCGCGCTGCCGCCGCTCTTGCCGCAATCTTTTCAAGATTGGCTCTATAATCACGGCGCGGAATTTTGGGCCGGCACGGCGGCGCTGGGCGTCTATCACGGCGCGCGCGTTTCGGAAGTGATCCGCGCCGGCATCCAGTCGATTCCCAAGACGCAATTCGAAGCCGCGCATTCCACCGGCCTCAGCACGGCGCAGGTTTATCGCTTGATTATTCTCCCGATCGCGCTGCGTCTCATTATCCCGCCGCTGACGAACGAGTCGTTGAACCTGCTCAAGAACTCTTCGATCGCGCTGACGATCGGCGTCGCGGAGCTGACCTTTCAGACACGGCAGATCGAGACCTACACCGCGAAAGCCTTCGAGGCGCTGACCGCCGGAACGCTGATCTATCTCGCTTTGTGCCTGACGATTTCTTTTTTCATGGCGCGCGTCGAGCGGCGCTTCGCGATCCCGGGAATGATCGCGAGCGTTGGCGGCGGAGAACGCTGATGGACTTCGGCGTCATCTTCAGGAACTTGGATTTCCTTCTGCTCCAAGGCCTGCTCGGCATCGGCAACTTCGTCGGCGGCACGCTGCGGCTCGCGATTCCGGCGATGATACTCGGATTCATCCTCGGCGTCTTTATCGGTCTCGCCAGACTCGCGCGCTCGGCCTGGATTCGCGTGCCCGCGACGGTTTACGTGGAGTTCTTCCGCGGCGTGCCGCTCGTCATGGTGATCTTCTGGCTCTGGTTCATCTTGCCGGTCGTGCTGCGAATGCCGTTGCCCGAGTACGGCATCGCGCTGGCGGCCTTCGTGTTTTTCGAGGCCGCTTATTTGGGCGAGATCGTAAAGGCGGGCATTCAATCCGTGCCGCGCGGGCAGATCGAATCCGCGTCGTCCATCGGCCTGAGCTCCGCGCAGACCATGAGCTACGTGGTCCTGCCGCAGGCGCTGCGAAACATGATTCCGGCGCTCGTCACGCAGTTCATCGTTCTTTTCAAAGACACTTCGCTCGCTTCGATCATCGGCTATGTCGATCTCACCAAGGCGGCCGAGATCGTCAACAATCGGGAGATCCGTCCCTTCGAGCTGTATCTCTTCATCGCGGCGGTCTACTGGATCTGCACCTACGGCATGTCCCGGTATGCTAGGCACCTGGAACGGAGACTTGCTCCAGCTTGACTCGAACTGTTCATCGCGCTCCGAATTTTCAAATTTGCATTTGAGATTTGTAATTTGAGATTTGAGATTCCGAGCGAAGCGAGGAGTCGCTTGACAGAGCGCGCCTGCTGCAATAATCGTGAAGCGCCATGAGTCTTAGAGGAGCAGCGGCGATCGTCGGCGTCGGTGAAACGCCGGTGGATCGGCTCGGGAGCAAACCCGGCGAGCCGCGCAAATCGACCGCCGAATATCTCTCCTGGGCTTTTCGGCTCGCGCTCGAAGACGCGGGTCTTAAGAAAAAAGATTTCGACGGGCAGGGACTCGCGGCGATTTATACCACCAACCATTCCCAGCCGTTCTGGCCCGAAGAAGCGGCGAACATTCTGGGCGTCTCACCCGCCGTGTCTTTGGCGGGTGGAAACGGCGGCGCCAGCGCCGTCTCTCTGTTGGGACACGCCGCGGCGATGATCCGCTCCGGCGTCGTCGATCTCATCGTCGTCCTCGCCGCGGCGGCGCCGTTCAGCGAACACGGCCGCAGCCGCTCCGAGCCTGCGGACACGCGTGATTTCGAGATGCCGTTCGGCGTGATGGGCCCGAACTCAAAAATCTCATTCGTCATGAGCCGCTACATGCACGAGTCCGGAATGACCTCGGACCATTTCGGCAAGATCGCCGTCACCGCGCGCTATCACGCGACGCTCAACCCCGACGCCTACTTAAGAAAACCACTCACGCTGGAAGAATACAAAAGCTCGCGCATGATCTCCGATCCGATTCGTCTCTACGACTGCGTGCTCCCGGCCAACGGCGGCAAGGCTTACGTCATCGCGTCGCCGGAGCGCGCGAAAAATCTCCGCAAGCCTCCCGTCCATCTGCTCGGCTGGGGCGAGCGCAACAACGCGAGCGCCGGCCCGCGCTCGAACGCCGATCCGCTCGTCACCGGCGTCCGCGAATGCGGCAGAGCGGCGTTCGAGATGGCGGGCGCGTCTCACGGCGACGTCGATTTTCTCGGTCTCTACGACGACTACGTTCCCATCGTCATGCTCCAGATCGAAGACCTCGGCTTCTGCGAAAAAAATGACCGAAAATTTTTCGAGCGGACCGACTTCACCATTAAAGGGTCTCTTCCCATCCAGACCGGCGGCGGTATGATCAACTGCGGCCAGCCTTCGACGACCGGCGGCATGCTGCACGTCATCGAAGCGGTGCGGCAGCTCCGCGGCGAAGGCGGCGCGCGCCAGGTAGCCGGCGCGGAGGTCGGGCTCGTCACCGGTCTCGGCGCGGTGAACTACGGAAAAAATTTCGGCTGCACCGCTGCCGCAATTTTGGGAAGATGAGGCATGAGGAGTGAGAAAGAGAACTCACCGCGGAGGCGCGGAGGGCGCGGAGTAACAAGTTTTTGATTAAAAAATACTCCGAACTCTGCGAACTCTGTGCCTCTGTGGTGAAATAACGATTGCGGCTTTGCCGCGCTAGAAAGCTGATATGGCGGAATCGGCAAAACAAATCCTCAAGCCTCTCCCGGAGATTACGCCCGTCACGCAACCTTTCTGGGACGCGGCGGCGCAAGGGAAATTAATCATGCAGCGCTGCGGCGACTGCCGGTCGTGGATCTGGTGTCCCCGCCCCGCTTGCGTGGAGTGCGGCAGTAACAAACTCGAGTGGACCCAGCTCACCGGCCGCGGAGAAGTCTTTGCATTCACCGTGATCCGCGAAGTCGTCGGCCGGGCGCTGCGAGGGTTCGTGAAAGATATTCCCTATGTGACCGCCTGGGTCGATCTCGAAGAAGGGCCGAGAATTTGCAGCAACATCGTTGGCTGCCCGATCGAGAAAGTATCGATCGGAATGGCCGTGGAAGTCGTCTTCGAAAACGCCGCCCAGGGGATCTTCCTGCCCAAGTTCAGACCGCGGTAGCCCTGTCGACTTTTTCAAAGAATTTTTTCCGGCGTGGTTGTATCGACCTCTAGCCGGGTATATCTTATTTTTATTCCCACGCGGCGATTTTATTTTATTTTAGTGGAGGTCTGAATGAAAAATACTTTTCACTCAGTGTTGTTGATGATGCTGGCGCTTGCCGGGTCCTCCTCGATGGTATTCGCTCAAGCAGGCAAAGCAGAAACTCTGGTTAAAGACGGCGCGACGGTAAGCCTCGAATACACGTTGTCCGGCGAAGATGGAAAGGTCATCGAGTCGAACAAAGGCAAAGAGCCTTTGCGTTACGTCAACGGCCGGAGTCAAATCATTCCAGGCCTGGAAAAGGCGCTCGAGGGATTGAAACCCGGCGCGGAAAAGAAGGTTACCGTGAAACCGGAGGATGCTTACGGACCCGTCGATCCGAATGCTTACCGCGAAGTGCCGAAAGAAAATGTCCCAGCGGACTCGCTCAAGGAAGGAATGGCCCTGTTCGCCAAGAACGCCGAGGGCGAGATGTTTCCCGTCCGTGTGAAAGAGGTCAAAGACAAAACCGTGGTCATCGATATGAACCATCCTCTGGCGGGAAAGATTTTGGTCTTCGACGTCAAAATAATCGACGTTCAGCCCCCGCAAGCCAAGTAACTCGTCGTCGCGAGCTCCCGAGGGCGATGCCATATCGCGCACTCCGGCACGCGGCTGAGCATAGCGGCCTACTTTCATGACGCTCCAGGAGTTCGCCCGGCAAATCAGAAATCGCGGCGAGATCGTCTTCTTTACCGGCGCCGGCGTCAGCACCGAGTCCGGCGTGCCGGACTTCAGAAGTCCCGGCGGAATCTGGACGAGATATTCTCCGGTCTATTTCGATGACTTCGTGAGCAGCGAGGAAGCGCGCGTCCGCTACTGGACGATGAAGCGCGAGACTCACGAGCTTTACAAAAACGTCGAGCCCAACATCGGTCACCGCTCCGTTGCGGCGTTCGAGCAGCGCGGTCAGCTTCTGGGACTGATCACGCAGAACGTCGACGGCCTGCACGGCATCGCCGGCGTTTCTCCGGAAAAAATGGTCGAGCTGCATGGAACCGACCGCAAGGTGAGCTGTCTCGGCTGCGGAAAAAATTTCGACCCGGACCCCATCTACGCGCGCCTAACGGAAGATAGCCTGCCTTCTCCGTGCGACGGCTGCGGCGGCTTGCTCAAGCCGGCGACGATATCTTTCGGCCAGCCCATGCCGCAAGCGGCGATGAAGCGCGCGCAGGAATGGAGCGAAGCGGCGGAAGTCTTCATCGTCGTCGGCTCCTCGCTGGTCGTCCAGCCCGCCGCGTCGTTTCCCGCCATCGCCAAACAAAACGGCGCGCTGCTGGCGATCGTCAATAGAGAATCGACCCCGCTGGACGCGTTGGCGGACTATCATTTCACAGGGGCCATCGGAAAGTTTTTTACGGAACTGAATCCGCTGCTGGCCGACGGGTAGTCAGTACGAGCGTGGGCCGCCCGGCGGCCCTTGTAGAGCGCTGGATCAGGAATTACAGCTCCAACTTATTCAGCCTGAGCGCGTTGCTGATGACGGAGACCGAGCTGAAGGTCATGGCGGC
>JBGQBP010000156.1:0-9241 GCA_041494945.1 Binatia bacterium
CGCCTGCGGATACCATTTGTCCACGGTCCGCTGCACGTCCGCCATTATCGCCCCGCACAGTTGGGCGTATTCGGGTTTCTGGACGAGGTCCCTGATGCGCCGCGCGCCGAAGGACGCATGAAACCTTTCCTCGTGCACCATGGTGGCCATTTCCCTGGCCAGCGGCGCGTAGCTGCAATTCTCCATACCGCGAAGGTGGTACCAGGCAACCAGATCCAGGAGGAAGCAAAAGCCGCAGACATCCACCCAGCTCTCAAATGGCACATTGAATGCCGCGAGCGGGTGTTCGCCCATGCGCAGCTTGAGAAGCGTGGCGGCCTTCTCCTCGCCTTCCGGGCCGAAGGAGCGGAGCATTCGGCAGTCGATAAACCCCTGGTGAGCTTCGTCGGCGGCGATCTGTGTCTGGATGTAGCGGTCCTCCGGCGTCGGCCCTTGATTGATCCAGGGTTGATGCTGCTCGACGGAGGCGAACTCGGTCGATGCCAAGGCATAGATGACCTTGAGAAGCGTTGTTTTGTATTCATCGGGCATTTGCTCGACCGTCTCGATCTTCCGCATGCCCAGAAGTTCGCCCCATTGCACCGACCGCGATATACTCATCGTGATTCCCTCCCGCAGCGGTAGTTTGTCTACCGGAGATAGCAGATGCGCCGGTTATCCTGCTTTTGGGGAAAAGGTTACGTGATAACGAGCCGTGGTGTCAAACAGCTCTCTTACCTATTGCCAAGGTCTTTCTCTTTTCATAGTATCCGCCTCGTGGCAGCCTGCCCTTAGGTCTTGCCCATTCAGGCGAAAAAAAGTAGCGCGCCAATGAAAGCTGATCTGCCCCACGGCTATTGGAATCCGAAGATCGAACTCATGCCCAGAGATGAGCTGAGGCAGCTTCAGCTCAAGCGCCTGAACGAGGTGATCCAATATGCCTGGAGACACTGCCGATTTTATCATGACTTGATGAGAAAGCATGGCATCACACCAGACGCTATCGCCACGTTGAAAGATTTCTTCAAAAAATTCCCCATGACCCGAAGGGAGGATCTGGACAAGGACCAATCGGAGAACCCTCCCTATGGGACACGGCTGACCCTTCCAGCGGAAAATACCCTGAGATACCACGCGACCTCGGGAACGACCGGGAAGCCGCCTGTAAAAGCGTTTGACACTGAAAGGGATTGGATCTGGGGAGCGGATGCCTGGGCCTCCAGCCTGTATAATTTTGGGCTGAGACCAGAAGATGTTGTAATGGTCGCTTTTGGCTACGGTTCTTTCATCGGTTTTTGGGGAGCCCACTATGCCTTTGAAAAAATTGGCTGCAGGGTTCACGCAACGGGCGGGATGGATACGAAGACAAGGATCCGAATGATCCTGGAGATGGGCATAACCGTTCTCTGCTGCACTCCGTCCTACGCGCTAAGGATCCTTCATGTCGCCAAACAAGAGGGGATCGATTTAGCCCGAGAGAGCAGAATCAATAAGATTGTGGTCGCCGGAGAGCCCGGGGCATCTATCCCGGCAACGAGGGCGCTGATAGAAAACGGCCTTAACGCTTATCTGGGTGATTTCATGGGAACCACAGAGACGGCCGGGCTCATGGCGTTCACGTGCTCCAGGCTAGGTCCTGGGCTCCACATTAACGAAGATAGATTTCTGGCTGAGGTCGTTGATCCCCAAACGTTGAGGCCTGTGGGGTACAGCGAGCAGGGGATGATGGTGGTCACGCCATTGATAAAAGAGGCCATGCCGCTCTTGCGTTATGCCACGAATGACATCGTAATCCTGGACCCGGGCAACACCTGCCCGTGCGGCAGGGTGTTCGACCTGTTTAGAGGCGGCATTCTGGGGCGCTACGATGATATGGTCAAGGTCAGGGGAGTGCAGTTGACCCCACAGATGGTTGAAGATATCGTGAGGAGTTTCCCTGAGGTAGAAGAATTTTTCACGACCGTAGAAGAGAAGGACGGGCTCGATAGTCTGCTGATCAAATTTGAGCTAAGAAAGGACTCGATCTCCCAATTCGGCCAGGAGCTGTCTCGGAAGATTAAAGAGCAGTTTAAGAGCAAGATCGGGTTGACGCCCGAAGTGGAGGTGGCGGAATGGAATTCGCTCCCCCGATTTGAATTGAAGGCCAAACGTTTCAAGGATCAACGGCCCAAGCGTCATTGAAGGTGCGCTATGAGGAAAAAAGACGGTTTAAGTAAACAAGACGAAAAAAGGCTTCTCTCCGCCTACAAAATTCTCGAAGAATTCTCTGAGCACGACCTCCCTGTGGTCAGGTTCAATTGTCGCAAGGCAAAGACCGAGCTCTGGCAAGCGCTCTTTGAGCTCGATTTGACCGACGCCTTTTAGCCAGCCGCGGAGGACTTGCAGGCATCTCACAATTCAAGCATTAGCCGACGCCGAGCTTGTGCTTGGCTTCCTCGCTCATCATGCTGGGTTCCCACGGCGGGTCCCAGACAAGCTCGACCGTCGCCTCTTCGACGCCGTCGATATTGTCTAAAATTTTCTGGCGCGCCTGACCGGCGATCATGCCGCCCATGCCGCAGCCCGGCGCGGTCAGAGTCATCTTGACCACGACTTTGCTTCCTTCGATCTGAACGTCGTAGATGAGACCGAGATCGACGATATTCACCGGGATCTCAGGGTCGTAGCAGGTTTGCAGCGCCTGGTAGATTTCTTCTTTAGTAGGCATAATGATGCTCCCTATCCTTCCGCCTCTTGCGCCAAACTCTTGCATTCCGCGCACGGGCAGAGGGCTCTGAGAAATTCAAAAGTGTAGATCCCGGTCTCGTGTCCGTCCTGCCAAAAAAACTGGATGGCGTAATTTCCGACCGCGCCGATTTGCGCCAGCACCGCATCCGGCGCCACATGGAATTTGACGCCGCCGCCGTGCCCCTGGCATCCGGCGCAAGGACAATAGCCGCGCAGATAATCCTGCGGGTATTCTCCGGCGTGGCCGTCATCCCAGGTGATGCGCACCAATCCTTGGGCTTTGATGTGATTGATCTCGACGGGAAATGGGACTGCCATGATTCCTCAAGTGGAGATGATCTTCAACGATTGGGCTTTCCGAACCGCTTCCGAGACCACCGAGAGCCGGCCCGCGAGCTTGGCCGCGATATCCATAAAGATCTTGCTGACTTCCGAGTCCGGCTCCTGCACCAGAATCGGCACGCCCTTGTCGCCCCCTTCGCGCAGCGAGGGCGTGATCGGGATCTCGCCCAGAAACGGAATGTTGAATCGCTCTGCCGCGCGCTCGGCGCCGCCGCGGGAAAAGATGTCGTGCTCTTTGCCGCAGCCGTCGCAGATGAAATAGCTCATGTTCTCGACGATGCCGACGATGGGAATCATGACCTTGTCGAACATCGACTTGGCCCGGACCACGTCGGCCAACGCGACGACCTGCGGCGTCGCGACCAGCAGCGCGGCGCTGACTTTGAGCTGCTGGGAGAACGTGATCTGCACGTCGCCGGTCCCCGGCGGCATATCGACCACGAGATAATCCAGCTCGCCCCATAGAACGTCCGCCATCAACTGCTGCAGCGCTTTTCCCAGCATCGGCCCGCGCCAGATCACCGCCTGATCGGGCTCGAGAAAAAATCCGATCGACATCACCGGCAGGCCGTGCGCGATCGGAGGCTTGAGCTTGAAGCCGCCGTTGACGGGAATCTGCTCGGGATGGTCCTTCACGCCCATTATAATAGGCAACGACGGTCCGTAAATATCCGCGTCGAGCAGGCCGACGGTCGCTCCGTGCCGCTTCAGCGCCACCGCTAAATTGGCCGCGACGGTGGATTTGCCCACGCCGCCTTTTCCCGCCGCCACCAAAACCACGTTCTTCACCGTCGGCAACAGATCGGTCTGTCCCGCGCCCGACTTGCTGCCGCGCACCTGAGCGCCGAAAGCGATTTCCAGATTGCCGATCCCCAGAGGCGCGAGCGCCTTTCGGCAATCGGTGTCGATCGTTTCTTTCAATGGACAGGCCGGGGTGGTGAGCTCGACGGTGAATTTGACCGTTCCGTCCGCCACGTCGAGGTTCTTCACCATGCCGAGGCTCACGATGTCGCGATGGAGCTCCGGGTCCTGGACTTTCTTGAGCGCGTCGAGCACGGTCTCTTTAGTGAATGTCTCCATTACTCTCCCTTCACTTCCATAAAAATGATTTTAGACTTCTAAGGTCTGCCATGTCAATAGAGCTGTTTTCACTGCCGCAGCGAACCCGCAGACGATCCGCCAAAAGAGAACTTGAATACGCAATTTCGGTTTGGTAATATTGCATCGTTCCGCCATTTCGGTGAATAAGGAGGATCCATGAAGTACGGATTAAGCGGTCTTCTAGCCATTTTCTTGCTGGCCGGAGCTCTCGGGTGCTCCACGCCCTTGACGACTCGAGAAAAGGGTACGGCAATCGGAGCCGTCGGTGGCGCCGCTGCAGGAGGCATCATCGGAAGCACCGTAGGCGCTCCAGGCGTTGGAGCCGCGGTCGGCGCCGTGCTCGGCGCAGGCGCGGGCGCTCTGATCGGCGACCAAATGCAGGGCCAGGAACAGAGACAGCAGGACCAACAGCGACAGATCGATAAAAACCGGGCCGAGACCGAACGTCTGAAAAAAGAGCAAGAGAAGCAGAAACAGCCGAGCGAGTATTAAACGTCCGCGCGCAAGCCCGGCAATTAGAATTGGGGTCTTCAGGCTTCCGTGTGGGTAACCGTGCCAACACTATTTCAGTTCGTGGTGATGCAGGACTCGGAGATTGCACCGCGGAGGCGCTGAGGTCGCGGAGAAGTTCGTATTAAGGATATCATCTTGAACAAACCCTCTGTGTCTCTGTGGTGAATATTCCTTCACCGTAAACCCGGAAGAACCTAAAATTTAAATCTCGGCTCGGCGCCGGCGCGCAAGCGCTGAATGTTTTCTCGATGGCGCCAGATTATCATCAGCGCCATGAGCAGCGTGACGCCCACCCAGGGAATCGGGTAAGCGAGAAGCCAGATCGCCACCGGAGTAATGCCGGCCGCCACGATAGAGGCAAGCGAAACTATTCGAGTCGCCGCCGCGACGATTAAAAATACCAGCAGTAAGACTCCAGTGGCCGCGGGCGCGAGGGCCGCCAGCGCGCCCAGTGCGGTCGCCACGCCCTTCCCTCCCTGAAATTTCAGGAACACCGGATAGAGATGACCCAGGAAAGCGGCCAGCGCCACAAGGCCCGTGAGCGCCGCGCCTAAATCCGTCTGAAGCGCAATAAAAACCGGCACGAAGCCTTTCGCCGCGTCTCCCAGCAACGTAAGAAGTCCGAGCCATTTGCCCGCCACTCTGGCGACGTTGGTGGCGCCTACGTTGCCGCTGCCCGCCCGGCGCACATCGACGCCCGCGAGATAGCCGAGAATGAACCCCGTCGGCACGGAGCCGAGCAGGTAGGCGAACCCGACCATGAGTGTCGCGGCTACCACTCGCGCCTATCCAAGCGGCTAAAGCGTCGGCTGGAAAAAAGAATTGTCGAACCGAAAAAGATGGGACTCGCGACGATCAATTTTTACGGGACTCGATCTTACTTTTTCTTGTAGAAATCAGGGTTCATCCGCGATGAGGTGCCGGACTTTGCAAGCTCTTCCTCGAACATCTTTCGAATCGAGGGATCCTCGTCAAAATATTCGATCTGGTTGCCGCCGGCTTTGACGTCCTTATCGACTTTCGTCACGTCGCCGAACTGCTCGCCCAGGCTGTATTTGATTCCGCCCAGGCGCGGCGGCAGATAGCGCGCCGGCGTCGCGCCGGTGTTAAAATGCTGGTGAAACATCATCGGCGGCGGCGTGAACACGCTGCCGTCCTGCCAGTCGTAGCGCTTGGGCGGCTGTCCTTCTCTCCAGAAGAGAGAGAAGCCTTTTCCCTTGATGATGATGACGTTGAAGCCCGGTCCGTGGCGGTGGGCTTTTTTATAGGTGCCGATAGGAAATTCCGAGATATGCGCGGCCATCGAGCCATTGGCCATCTCGAGCATGACGTTGGTCCCGCCGCCGCCGCGCTCTTTCCACTCTTCGAGCTTGAAGTTGCGCGCGTCGGCGATGAAATTGGTGTCCCAAACGCGGCCGGGATGGGCTTTTCCCTTGCCGCTGAAATATTCCGGCTCGCCGTTGAAGCGGTCGGTGAAGTCGTACGGAACATTGAAGATGAACTCGTCGTTATGAAAGAGGTTGAAGACGATCGGCATGCTGTTGACGGAGAAAAACCGGGAGGTTTCGTTCCCCTGCCCGTTGAAGTGCTGGTGCCAGGCGTTGAGCGGCAGCGCGAAGATGCTTCCCTCCTGCCACTCGAAGGTTTGCTTGGCGCCTTTGTCGTTCCAAATGGTCGTCGCGCCGCGGCCCTTGAGAACGTAGATCATCTCTTCGTAAATCTGCCGCTGCGCCTTCAAGCTTTTCCCCGCGGGGATCTCGCAGACGTAAGCGCCGGTCGCGCCTTCGGCGCCTTCCATGTTGATGAAAGCTCCCTCGCCTCCCGTTCTCTCCCAGTGAGCCACGGGAATTTTTCGTAAATCCTGGACAAAAAATGTCTTGGTGATGGGGATACTCTCTCCCTGTTGCCACTTGTCGTAATAGGGGATGTTGTCCATTACGTTTTCGATCTGGGATGCCGGCTTGGCCATCGAGTTTACCTCCGGTTTCTTCTTTTCGCTCATATAGCATCAAGCGGCCAAAATCAACCGAACGCGAGCCGTTCATATGGATAACGGCCAAGACTTTGGATCTTCCCTAAGGGCATGAAGATCGGATATATAACAAACCACCCATGCGCGTCGCTCTCGTTCAACCGCCCGTCGAGGATTTTTACGACACCGACGTGCGCCTCCAGCCGATCGGGCTCTGCTATATAAAAGCCGCCGTTAAGAAACATCTTCCGCACGTCGAAGTCATCATCAGGGACTACCACAGGGCGTGCGGCCGCAGGACGGTGCCGATTCCCAAAGCGCTTGACTATCTTTCCGCATACTATCCGGTCGCGGATCAATCTCCGTTTTCCACATTTCATCAGTACTATCACTTCGGCCGTTCGTTCGATGAGATCGAGGCCGAGCTGGCGTCGATGAAGCCGGATGTTGTGGGAATATCGTGTCTCTTCACGCCGTATTATCGCGAGGCGCTGGAAATCGCTCGGCGGGTGAAGAAAAGACTAAACGTCCCGGTGGTCATGGGCGGATCGCATGCCTCGGCAGTTCCGGAATCGCTGCTTTCCTCGCCGTATGTTGACTATGTGATCCGCGGCGAGGGCGAGAAAGCGTTCGTGGAGTTTCTGGCTTTTCTACAGGGAGAAAAACCGCTCGAAGGCGTGTCGAACCTGGCTTACAAAAAAGACGGGCGGTTCTATTTCAATCCCATCGCGGACAACTTTTTTCTGGACGATCTGCCGTTTCCCGATCTCGGCGATTTTTCTCCCTCGAGCTACACGCTGGCCGGAAAGCCGATGACGTTCATGATTACGTCGCGGAGCTGCCCGCATAAATGTTCTTTCTGCTCGGTCCACACGACGTTCGGAGAAAAATACCGGCTGCGGTCTCTGGAAAATGTGCTGACGGAAATAGAGCTGCGCTACCGGCAGGGTTATCGCGTGATCGACTTCGAGGACGATAACCTTACTTACTACAAAGGCACGTTCAAGGAACTATGCCGGCAAATGATCGCGCGGTTTCCCAGCGGCGCGCTCCAGTTGGTAGCGATGAACGGCATCAGCTATCTGAGCCTCGACGAAGAAGCGCTGGAGCTGATGTCCGAGGCCGGGTTTTCGCATTTAAATTTAGCTCTCGTCAGCTCCGACAAGACCGTTCGCGAGACGACCAAACGGCCGCACACGCTGGAAGCGTATCTCAAGGTCGTGCGCAAGGCGACGCAGTTGGGGCTTAAAATCGTCTCGTATCAAATCCTCGGACTGCCGAACGAGACTCTGGCGAGCATGATCCAAACTCTGGCCTTCAACGCCCGGCTTCCCGTGCTGCTCGGCGCTTCGCCGTTTTATCAGACGCCGAACGCGCCGATTGCGCGCGGCGTCGATTTTACCGACGACGATTATCTACGTTCGCGCCTCACGGCGATGGCTGTCGAAACCGAAGACTTCGATCGGGACGATAGCTATACACTGTTCATCACGACGCGCATCGTCAATTTTCTCAAAGGCCTGCCGCTTTCCTCCTCCGTCGATCTGGCGAATCTATTGAGCCGATCGTGGGACGACAAAAGACAGCAGATCGGCTTTCAGCTGCTTAAACGCATGGAAGAGACAGACCGGCTCTACTTCTGGACCAAAAACGGGCAAATCGAAAACGAAAAGTTCAAAACTGAGGTTTTCCTGCGCGTGCTCTCAGAGGCGGGAAAAATTACCTGCCGGAATGGAAACATCATCGCGGTCGGCGAGTTTTCTTCATTTTTCCTTCGCCACGCCCGGCGCAAGCCCGGCGCTGGTGTCGGCCAACACCTCGGCGTGCCCGATGCCCAGAGTCTTGATCCACCGCTGCTGCCCGAGCGTGAGCCCGATAAAGAAACCGAGCTCGACCAGCTCGGGGACCGTGAAGTGCCGGTGGAGTTTGGCCCAGAGCGCGTCGTCGGCGATCTCTGAATTCCAGACGATGGCGCTGGTGTAGGTCAGCGCGACTTTCTCCCGCTCGGAGAACTTATCCGAATCGACGAAGTGCAGTAGCTCGTCGTACTTCTCCTCGGTCAAACCCTTCCGTCCAGCCTGGACGGATCGTTGGACGCCTCAATATTCGCACTCGATGGATTTGGAGACGTAGACACGGCAGAGCTCCTTGAGGCTGTGGTCGAGAACCCCGTGGCGGAACGTTAAGTCCCATGCCTCTGAGAATGCGCGGATGACGGCCGGATTGTTCGCCCGGATCGCCTGGCTCTCCGGCCGCGGCGTGCCCTCCTTTCGCGCGCGTTCCAGATAGCCGATGATCTCGGGGTCGGTGATCGATGAATAATTCACGTAGGGGATGTGTGGCATGGGTTCACCTCTTTAGTTGATGTCCGTGACGTAGTCGAAACAAGCCGTAAGCGCTTCGACCATTCACTCTCGCACACAATTTAAAACTTCCATCAGCTTGCCGGCATCGCGTAGCTGATTGACCGACCAGGCGGTGTCGATCAGAGCCGCCTGCTGTCTTTCATCGAGGACACCTTCACAGCAGGAGCGCGCCTTGGCTTCTAGATCCTGATCGCTCAGCGGATTTTCCGGCCCGCCGCGGTAGCGCTCGTCGGCCCAGCCC
>JBGQBP010000157.1:0-9183 GCA_041494945.1 Binatia bacterium
GATCCAGTTCTCGACGATGAACTCATAGCTCGCCGACAGCAGCGCGAGTCCCGAAACGCGGCTTTGATAGATCAGCTCCGGTACCGGGTTCAGGATGACATAGAGAAGGAGCTGAATGAGTAAAACGATGAGCGGCCCTTCATCCGTGGAGTAGGCAACTTGGCGGAAGAGCGTCATGGGAATCCACAGGATGAACGCGATGCCGAGAATCTCCCACAGATAGACGGAAAAGCCTTTAAAAAAATCGTTGAAATCGAACTTCCCCATCCGAACGACGTTCTCGATGAGAAACAACCCCGAGCTGCCGCACGCCGCCGTCACCGCCGTCATAATAAATCCGCCGATCAAGCCCAACGGCTGAGCGAGCGCCGCGGCGGCGGACAAGATCAAGCTATAGGCCAGCGGCGCGAAGATGATGCCCCAGTTGGCGGCGAGCAATTCGACCGTGCGGCGCAAGGCGACGCGGTAAATCCACAATGTGGCTTTGACGGTTTCCATGAGCCGAAGTCCACCCTATATAGCAGCCGCTCCGGCCAAAAACAAAAAGGCCGCGTTCATCGGAAGAAAAGGAATCTCTTGCCCGGCGATTCCCGGTGCGTTAAGAATGGGCTTATCTCGAGTCTGCGAAGCCGTCGTCGCGGAGGTTACCGCCATGAAGACCAGAATCCTCGCCAGCGTTTCGGTCTTGCTGTTCTGCTTGACCATCGTGCCTCCGCGTATCGCCGAGGCAAGCACCTACATCGCCTATATCTCCGACTCGACCAGCTCGTCGGTGATCTACTGGCTGGCCAAGGATATGGGCCTCTATAAAAAGCACGGGCTCGACCTGGAATTGATCTTTATCAACGGCAGCGTGCGCGGCATCCAGAGCATGATCGCCGGCGATCTCGGCTACAGCGGCGCCGTGGGGACGGCGGTCATCAACGCCAAGCTCGCCGGCGGCGACATCGCGATCATCCAGAGCCAGATGAACACACTGCCCTATTTCATCGTGGGAAATCCCAACATCAAATCGCCCGAGCAACTGAGAGGCAGGTCCGCGGCGGTGCATATTCCGGGGACCTCGGCGGATTTCGCTCTGCGGATGGCGCTGACCAAAGTCGGAGTCGCTTACAAAGACATCAAAGCGGTCACGGTGGGTGGCGGCCCCGCGCGGCTTGCCGCGACGATGACCGGGCAATTGGACTTTACCGTCGTCACCGAGGGAGAGAAGATCCAGGCGGAAAAAGCCGGGCTCAGAACGATCATCGACATGGCCAAAATGAAAGTCCCGTTTCAGTTCAACTGCAGCGTGACGACGAGAAAAAGAATTCGGGAAAATCCCGACGAGTCGCGGCGCGTGGTGCTTGCCATGACGGAATCGACGCATTTCTTCAAAACGCACAAAGAAGAGTCGATCAAAGTGATGCAGAAATATACCCGCGGGCTCGGCCGCGACGTGTTGGACGGCGCGTACGCGGCCAACGCCGAATTGCTCGTCGACGACGGTTATCCGACGCTGGAAGGGTTGAAGCAGACGCTGGAGATTCAAGCCTTGACCGACCCGAGAGCCGCCAAGGCCAAGGCGGAGGATTTTGTCGAATTGCGCTTCGTGGACGAAGTCAGAAAGAGCGGATTTGTGGAGAAGCTCAGGTGAAGTGATTTGTATTCGCCGCTCAGGCTGCCTTAAGTTGACAACCCCTCCGGGCTTTTACTCGTATCTCTTCGCACTCTGAGCGTAATCACCCGCAAGAGAAAGAGGCCCTTCCATGCTCACACAAGAAGAGAACGAGTTGCTAACGCGCGTGGGCGCCGGAACTCCGGGCGGCGAACTCCTCAGGCGCTACTGGCACGTCGTCGCGGCGGCGGCGGAGCTCACGGAAGAAAAACCAAAAAAGAAAGTCAGAGTGCTGGGCGAGGATTTAGTGCTGTATCGAGACCGCAGCGGGACCTACGGTCTCGTCGCCGAGCACTGCGCGCATCGCGGCGCATCGCTCTACTATGGATTCGTCGAAGACGACGGCATCCGCTGCGCTTATCACGGCTGGAAGTACGACGCCTGCGGCAAATGTCTGGAGCAGCCGTTCGAAAGCCCGGAGGCCGGCTTCAAGGACAAAATCTCGCAGCCGGCCTATCCGGTGGAAAAATTAGCCGGGCTCTTGTTCGTCTATCTAGGCCCGCCGGAGAAAAAACCGCTGCTGCCCAAGTGGGATATTCTCACCCGGCGAGATGGAGTGCGGCGGCTGGAGATCTATCAGGTATTGGAATGCAACTGGCTTCAGGCGATGGAGAACTCGGTCGATCCGGTCCATACCTATTATCTCCACGCGCATACGCTACGACTGAGGGGCACTAGCCAAGGGGCCTACTACTATCGGCCGGTGGAGAAACTCGAGTTCGAAGTGGAGGTGCATCCCGTCTGGGTAGGAATTCAGAAGCGAAGGGTCTTTGCCGGCGACGAGGGCCGCGTCGAAGCGCCGCACCCGCTGATTTTTCCCAACATGCTGCTGGTTCCCGCGACGAATAGCTACAATATGCATTTTCGCACGCCGGTCGACGACTAAAATACGCAAATCTTCCACGTGCGGTTCAATCCGACCAAGGACGGCAGCGCCGTCGAGCAACCGGAAATTCCGCCGGCGGAGTTCGTCGGCACCAGGAACGAGGCCGGCGAGTTTCACATGGAAAATTTTCCCAGCCAGGACCAGATGGCCTGGAAGACGCAAGGCGGGATCGCCAATCGTCCCAACGAGCATCTGGGCGAATCGGATCGCGGCATCATTATTTTCCGAAAACTCTTGCGCGATCAGCTTCGCGCAGTGGAGAACTGCGGCGACCCGCTCGGCATCAATCGAGATCCGAAAAAAGACGAAGTCATTCGCCTCATCCCCGAAGGCTACACGGCATTTTCGGAAAGAGCTGGAGAAGACAATTAAGCCAAACTTCCGAGAAAATAGGATCGCGATATTTTCCATTTTCCTTTTTCTCTTGACCGGTGCCGTCGCGCTGACCGCCGAATCGAAGCCGGCCTGGCAAGTGGAATGGGAAAAGACGGTTGCCGCAGCCGAAAAGGAGGGCCAGCTCACCATTTATATCTTCGACACCGGCCCCGTCACGGTCGAGACCGTGCAGGCTTTCGAAAAGTCCTACCCGAAGATTAAGGTGAACCAGCTTCGAGCGCGCGGCAGCGATCTCGGGCCGCGCATCATGGCGGAGCGCAGGGCGGGAAAATACCTCGTGGATGTTTTCACCGGCGGCAAAGGAACGGCGCACGCAACGCTCTACATCGGGAAGACTTTGGAGCCGATCAAGCCGCTGCTGATTCTGCCCGAGGTGTTGGACGAGACCAAATGGTGGCAAGGACGGCACAAGTACGTGGACCCCGAAGCGAAATACATCTTCGTTTTCGTCGGCAACGGCGGCGGCGTCAACATCAATTACAACAAACAGCTCGTGAACCCCAAAGAGTTCAACTCTTACTGGGACCTCCTCAACCCAAAATGGAAAGGCAAAATCGTGGCCACCGATCCGCGCACGCGCGGGATGGACACGCCGGTTCTTTTTTTCTACTACAATTCCAAGCTCGGCCCGGAATTCATGCGGCGGCTCTACGGCGAGATGGACGTCACGATCGCGCGCGACTACCGCCAGCCCGTGGACTGGCTCGCGACGGGAAAATTTTCGCTCTGCATTCCGTGCGTCAGCGACGAGATGGACAGCGCGATGAGGTAAGGGCTGCCGGTGGCGCAAATTTTCAACTTGAAGGAAGGCGGTACGATGACCTCCTCGGGCGGCACGCTGAGTTTTATGAATCAGGCACCGCATCCGAGCGCCGCTAAGGTTTTTATCAACTGGCTGCTCTCGCGCGAGGGGCAAATCCAGGTGCAGAAAGGACGCAAGGACCGCCCGGGCACCGGCTCGAACTCGCTTCGGATCGACATTCCTAAAAACGACGTGCCGGAAGAGAACGTGAGACGGGACGGCGTCGAATATTTCGACGGCGACGACGACAGATTTTCCGACCGCCGCCCAGCGGATAAGTTGCTAAATGAAATCTTCTTGAAGACGCAGAGACAGTAGATGGCCTCCGAAGAAGTTGTCATCGGCGTCAGTCTCCCCAAGACCGGCAGATACGCGCAGAGCGCGTGCATCTACTACGAGCGCGCTTACAATCTGTGGCTCGGCGAGATCAACCAGCGCGGCGGGCTGCTCGGGAAACGCGTCCGCTTTCTGGTTTACGACGACGGCAGCACGCCGGAGAAGGCCGCAGAAAACTATCGGCGTCTGATTCACGACGACAACGTTCCGCTATTGCTCGGCCCTTGTCACAGCGTGCTCGTAGAAGCCGCCGCGCCCGTCGTCGAAGGCGCCCACAGGGTTTTACTTCAAGGCAGCGGCAGCTCGCACGAGATTTTCCGGCAAAAGCGGAAGTATCTCTTTCTCTGCTGGTCCGGGTGCGACTTCGACTACCCCAGGAGCTTTTTGGAGCTGACGGCCCGCTCCCGGCGAACGGGGCGGTCTTCGAGCGCGGCCCTGGCCTACACCGATGGGAGGATCGGACGCGCCGTATCGCTGGGAGTCAAACACTATGCGGCGGCCTACGGATTCGAGCTGGCGTACGAGGAAGTCATATCCAGACCGCCCTTCGACTATTCAGCTCTGATGCAGCGGATAAAATCCAAACGCCCCGACTCGGTGCTCATCGGGCTCGATCATACGCGCCCGGACGAGCCGATGCACTCCTGCATCGTCGAAGCGCAAAAAGCCGGGTTGAAATCGACCAGCATATGGCTCTCCGACAATCCATCAGCCGAGGACTCCAAACTCGGCAACGCGATCGACGGAGTCTTTATGCGCGCGACCTGGGTGTCGATGGACCCCGACCCTCTGTCGAAAAATTTTGCGCAGTCTTTCGGCGCCGTATACGGCATAGAACCGGAATACCACGCGGCCGGCGGTTATGCCTGTTGCCAGGTTCTCGAGCAGGCGGTCGAGGCGACGGGAGATTTCAACAACGAAGCGCTGCGGGAAACTCTGCTGCGACGGACATTCACAACCGCGATGGAAAAACTGCGATTCGGCGAGAACGGCTTGTCTTCCGGCCCGATGAAACTGTGCCAGTGGCAGAACGGCAAGTTGGAGATCGTTTACCCGGAGCGGACTGCGGCGCCCGTCCTCTAGATGGAAAGAACAGTCTTTGCCGCGGCGGCAGCGACTATGTCCCGCTCACTTACTGTCTTCCCAAGCGTCCTTTTTCTTTCCCCTCAGGGACAACCCTTCCTGCTGGCCCTTATAGAGCGAAAGGCTATAGAGGTCCTCTTTCTGAAGTTGTCCGTTTTCGTCCTTGTAGGCGAATGTGATTTTGCGCTGGTCTTTGGAAATGTTGACCAAACTTCCTCTTTTGGAGTCCACCACTCTACCGATAGTCCGCAGCGACTCGGGCAGGGAGGTGGCATCGGGGGTTTTGACGACCTTGGTTTGCTGTGCCATCCCCAGCGCATCCAGCCGCTTGATATCTTCCGCGCTGTACCTACGCGCAAACGACTCCCGCGCCGGTTCTTTGCCCGTCCGCTCGCCCCGTCCGGCCGCGATGCCAAACCCTTGCGCCACAAAAGCGTTGTCCTCGACCGTTATTTCCAGCGATTCGATCAAGAGCGCCGCGAGATCCTGACCGACCGTTCGCAGCGCGACCTCGTATGCGATTCCGCCGATACCCCCGCCGGTCGAACTGTCACCCAAAATCCGCATCATACCCCTCCACGACTCCGTTTGGCGATACTTTCAGACTATCGGTCAAAATCCGGCTGGGATGAACCGGTCGAGGTTGAGATACGAATCGGAGATATGACCGGATCGAGAAAATCCAGCCGAAGCGCGCTTACAAAATAGGAACATTCCTAAGATAAGGCAATCCGATACAAAGAGTCAACAAAAAACCGCGCGGGTTGCGAAGAAGCGTCCAAAGGTAAGGGTAAAAAGAGCAGCGCTGTTAGAGACAACGACTATGCAAAAAGCCGCACCTCCGCCACCCAAGCCGGTGATGCGGTTGCGGCCCCTTCTTGACCCGTGCGCCGTTTCCTATAACCTGAAGGGACGCAATCTCAGGAAAAGGAAGGTTCATGGACAAGAAAATTACCGTGTATTTGTTTCTCGCGGCGATTTTACTGCTTTTAAACCCGCGGTCCGCGGCCGCCGGGGAGCCGACGGAGGAAATTCGCGCGGCTGTCAATCGCGGCGTGGAGATTCTCAACGGCGCGAAGGAGAGCGGCGGAAAAGAAAAGGCCGAAACGATCAGTCGGCTGAAGCGAGTCGTTTATCCTTTGTTCGACTTCGAAGAGATGGCCAAGCGCTCTCTCGGCGCCCACTGGCGCCGTCTCGACCCGCAACGGCAAAAAGAATTCGTGACTCTCTTTACCGACCTGCTGGAAAAAACTTACGCCAACAGCATCAACCTCTACGACGGCCAGAAGGTGGTCTACACGGGAGAAACGGTCGACCAGGATTACGCCGAGGTCGGCACGAAAATCATCACCAAAAAAGGCGAGACCTATTCCGCCGACTACAAGCTGCACCGCGTCGCCGGCAAGTGGAAAGTCTACGATATCGTCGCGGAGGGCATCAGCGTGGTCAACAACTACCGCTCGCAGTTCAACCGCGTCATCGTCAACTCATCCGTGGAAGAGTTGTTGAAAAAACTGAAAGAAAAGACGATGAGCTAAGACGCGGCAGCCGCTCTTTGTTCGTGGAAGTCGATGTATAGTAATTGAGCCGCCGCGAGCGCCGGAAAGAGGAAGACCAGGGCGCCCCACCACCAAGATAAAGGATGAAAACGGAAACGATGAAAGCGGACAGAACCGTTGGCAATTCAAAGTGTCCTGGCTTTAATTAGCAACGGGCTGGTGTTTCTTTCATCGTTTCAGCTTTCAGCTTTCATCCTTGAATGTCCTCGCGCCTCTCGCCTACTTTACCGTTTCATCCAGAAATTTAAGAACCGGCTTCGGATCCCGGAAACCGATCAAGCGATAGTTGCGTCCGGGCATTCGCTTCGAGTCGGGCAGCACGTCGTCTTTGGGAATGTCTATTCTCATCGAATCGGAGCCTTCCACGACAACCTTGTTCATCACTCTTTGCCAGAGGATTTGCCCCTGGCGCGAGAGAAACCAGTTGATGAAAACCTTGGCGGCGTTGGGATGGGGCGCCTTGTTCAAGAACGCCAGAACGCTGCTGCTGCCGCCGCCGATCTCGTTCGCGCCTTCTTTCAAGGATAACGGATCGACTTCGCCCACGGGCAATCCTTGCTTGATCGCCATCTCGGTGTCCCGGCAAGCGAAGCAGATGTAATACTTGCCGGATGAAAGCCAGTCCGTTCCCTGCCGCCGGTTGCCGGAGATCGCCACGTCCATCTCGCTGAAGAGCCGCTTTAAAAATTCCGGCCCGAGATCCGGGTCGGTGAACAGAGACGTGGCGGCGTTGAGCCCTAGGCTGCTGGACTTGGGGTCCATGAAAAGAATTTTTCCCCTCCACTTGGGCTGTAAGAGGTCCCAGTAGGATTTGAATTCCGCGGTGTTCACGTGCCGGGTGTTTACGTAGATGGTCGCGCCGCCGGAAACGCTGCCTTCGAATAAAAATAAATAGCGGTTGTCGGGATCGGCGTAAATGTGTTTACCGGTGAACCATTTCGAGGCATCGGCAATCTCCGGGAAGAGAAACAGCGGCGTGATCGGTTCCAGGGCTTTGCTGAGATATAGAACGCGGTAGGGCGTGGTCGGCCCGCCGGCATAGAGATCGACGAGGAATTTGCCGGCCCGCCGCTCCGCCAAAATGCGCGCTCCAAGCTCGCTGCCGTGGCCGCCCGCCGTCGTGACTTTGATTTCCGGATAATCCTTGTTGAACGCTTTGAGAATTTCGGGGTGGGTGATCTCCTCGCCGCCGTAATTTACCAGTTGGCCTTCCTTCTTCGCCGCTTGAACGGTTTTTTCCCATTCGACTTGCCAGGCGGGCTTATCTTCCGCAGCGTGCAGCAATAAGAGCGGAAAGAAAATCGACAGCAGTGAAAGGACCAGGCCGGGACAAAGGCGTGTCATAGCGACCTCCTTTGCGTACGATGCCAACCGCATACTGCAAAGCCACGGTCGCGTCAAGCGTCAGGCGAGAGGCAAAAACAAATGCGTGCTTTGCGGCCGGTCAGAAAGGTCCCAGCTACAAGGCGCGCGAGAAAGACGAGCGGAGGCGTACTTTTTTCAGTACGTAGAGCGAGTCTTTTGAAGCGCAACGCCGTAGATGGGCCTTTATGGCCGGCCGTTTATTTCTATCAGGATCGCCTCGGGATCCGCGCCATACCGCCACGGCAGTCCCACGCTTCCGAGTCCGCGCGAGACGACGAGGAGAGAAGAATTGTACGCGTAGGCGCCCTCGTCGAGACAATATTTGCTCTGGCGCACGAGCGGCGGGCCGTTTCGAAAACGGATCTGGCCGCCGTGCGTGTGGCCGGAGAGCGTCAACGGAACGCCGCGCGCTTCGGCTTCGTAAAAGAAATCCGGGTGGTGCGCCAGCAGAAGATGCGGCGTCCCGTGTGCGGACAGCAGCCGGTCCCAATCGGGCTTTCCCAAGATGCGGTCGTCGATGCCGCCGAGAACGAAGCTGGCCCCTCCGTGCGACAATACCAACGACTCGTTTTTGAGAGTTTTGATGCCGATCGAGCCGAGACGGCTGCGAATCTCGTGCGCATCGGCGCCGAAGTAATCGTGATTGCCGTGGCAATACCACGCGCCGAGCGGCGCGCGCGCGAGCGGCGCCAGCGCGGGGAGATATCCATCGAGGTCGCTTGCCTGGGCGGTGACGGCGTCGCCTGCGACGGCGACGAGATCGGGGCGCAGCTCCATCAACGAGCTTACGATCTCCGACAAGATTTCCGGCTTGAGAAAGATCCCCGTATGAATGTCCGACAACAATAAAACCTTCAGCGCGGCGAGGTCCTTCGACCAGCCCGTAGGAGAGAGCGAAATTTCAGCGAGGGAAAAACGCCGCGGCAAAAGCCAGCTATAGGGATGCCAGAGCCAGAGCAAGTGGGGATAGATAAAGCGCGACACCAGAAAATCGATTTCGCGCTCGAATAATTTGAGGAGACCCTTGTTCGGATCGAGCCAGCGGCGCTCCTTTCCGGTCATGCGCCGCGGCGGACTCAGTTGCCGTCTTCTCTCAATC
>JBGQBP010000158.1:0-9147 GCA_041494945.1 Binatia bacterium
GACAAGGGCGCGCCGATTCCACCCGGATGGTACGGCGCATTTTTCCCGCCCTCGCACCGGCCTTCACAGATGCGAGTGGACGGTCAGGCCTCCGGCGGCGGCATCGTGCCGCCTATTCCTTTGCCGCGCCGCCGGATCGGCGGCACCCGCGTGGCGTTCCACGAGCCGCTCCGGATCGGCGACGAAATCACACGGGTCACCGAGATTGCCGATATTCGAATCGACGACGGGCCGAACGGCGCCATGGCGACCGTCGTCGAGCGGAACAGCATTTCGAGCAGCCGCGGCCTCTGCGTCGTGGAAGAGCGCGATATGGTCATGCTCAGCGAAAAGAGGGCCGAGGCCGCGCCTTCGACTCCGCCCGCGGCTCCCGCCGAGGCGGCCTGGCGGCAGGCGGTCGAGCCCAATCCGCCTTTGCTCTTCCGCTTCTCGGCGATCCGATTCAACAGCCACCGGATCCACTACGACCGCGACTACGTCACCAAGGTCGAAAAGCTTCCGGGTTTAGTCGTGCAGAGCTCGCTCGTATCACAGCTGATGATCGAGATGTGCCGCAAGGAGCTGCCGGCGCAGCGGCTGGCCTCGTTCGATTTTAAAGGCTTTCGCCGGATTTACGATACCGGCAGTTTCACGATAGCCGGAAATCCGTCGGCCGGCGGGCGCGAGGCTCAACTCTGGGCGCTGGACGGCGAAGGCAGGCTTGCCATGACCGCGACGGCGAAGTTTGCCGCGTGAGAATTGCAACGGCCATGCTCCCTTGACCTCCACTCCCAATTAAATTAGCTCTATTCGTATGACCCGACGTAAATTATTACAGACTTTGTTGGCGGCAGGGATTTGGGCTACGTTCAAAGACTTCGCCTTCGCCGCGCAGGCGGTAACCAACAAAGACATCCAGGACATGCAGAAAAATTGGAAGGCGCTGCTGGCCGACGGCGTGAAAGTTCCGCTCGCTTCGGAGCCGTTGAAGCTCTCGAAAGACGAATGGCACAAGCGGCTGAATGCTGAGCAGTTCGATATCCTGCGCGAAGAAGGTACCGAGCGCCCTGGATCGAGCGCGCTCAACAACGAGAAGCGTCCGGGCGTCTTTGTCTGCGCCGGCTGCAGCCTGCCGCTTTTTACCTCGGCGATGAAATACGAGAGCGGCACCGGCTGGCCGAGTTTTTTCACGACGATTCCCGGCGCATTCGAAACCAGCACGGATTATAAATTGGTCCTGCCGCGGACCGAGTATCACTGCGCGCGTTGCGGCGGCCACCACGGCCACGTCTTCGACGACGGCCCGCCGCCGACGGGAAAACGCTGGTGCAACAACGGCGTCGCGCTGAAATTTATCCCGAAAACCGGTAAAGCCTTATAGCCCGATGTTTTATTCTTTAAAACATGCTTTTTCAGAAGGTTTGAGAAAGCTCTTGACGGGCAGATCTTTTTTAGAATAAATACAGAGCAACTTTGAGTAGGCGGAGGATGACAAAATGAAAAAGGCTCGGATAGCGCTTTGCATGGCGATATTGTTTTTTCTCGGCGGATGCGCTCAGATGACCCGCGGAGATAAGATTCTTGCGGCAGTCGCGGGTTGTGGAGCGGCCGGCGCCGGTATAGGGGCAGGCGCTGATAGCAGCCACCGAGGTAGGGGGGCAGCGATCGGCGGGATTACAAGCGCGCTGCTCTGCGGCCTTGTGACCTACTATATGACTGAGGAAGCCAAGCCGGCGCCTCCGCCTCCGCCGCCTCCTCCTCCCAAGCCTACACCGCCACCGCCTCCTGCTCCTGCGCCAAAACCGGTGGAACGGACCATCATTCTGGATAACGTCCTGTTCGACTTCGACAAGACCGCCGTCAAACCGGATGGCACCAAGATACTGGACCGTCTGATCGTGTTCCTAAAAGAGAATGCGGACAAGAGAGTCGATCTCGAAGGACACACGGACTCGGTGGGCACAGATCAGTACAATCAAAGCCTGTCTGAAAAGCGCGCCGTTTCGGTCAAAGATTATCTGACCAAGCGCGGCGTCGCTGCGAGCCGGATCGCGACGAAAGGATTCGGCGAGTCCAAACCCATTGCCGACAACAAGACCGCAGAGGGCAGGGCGAAGAACCGGCGGGTCGAGATCAAAGTCCGCTAGTAGAAACGATCGGCAGGGCGACAGTCGAGGATAAGAAATGGCTTACTCTTATTCTCGCTGTCGCCCCCGCATCTTCGAGAGCACCGCTACAAACTACTTCAAAATCTGCTCTGCAAATTGCGCCGACGGAAGCCGTACTTTTGTGTACTTGTCCTCCAGGTGATTTCTGACTTTGTGGTATTGTTCGATGGTGAGCACGTCTTTTGCCGCCTCGACGCCGTGTTCCTGGAGCCATTTGGTATCAACGTCGAGCCGGCGCGTCGATTGATGCATGACTTTTACGTAAAGCTCCTGCCCTTCTTTCGACAATAGCCAGTTGACGAAAACTTTGGCCGCGTTCGGATGCGGCGGCGCCTTGACGATGCCGATCACGCCCGAGCCGTTGCTCGACGGCAGCCCTTCTTTTAGCTTCGGGAGTTCCTTGATCGGCAAGTCGGCGACGATAAATCCCTCCAGCGTGTAAAAGCTGACGCCGAGGGCGATGGCGAGCTTGCCCTTCGCCAGCGCGTCGGCCAATTGCCGCTGGTCGCGGCTCACGAACAAATCCTGCGCGACGAGCTTTCTAAGATACCCTTCGCCCTTCACGTCCCAGAGAAATGACCAGATCGATTGACCCGAGCCCGGAGTTCTCGGATCGAGAAATCCGAGCTTGCCTTTCCACTTGGGGTTGAGGAAGTCGTCCAGCGTGCGAATCTCCTCGGGTTTTACCATCGACGTGTTGCACCAAAAGCCGCCGGTGCCGGCATCGGCGATAAAAGAATAGAGGAACCGTTTCGTTTTGACGTTGTCCTCCCAGATGTGCCCGCCCCACCAATTTTTTTCATCTTTCACCTCGGGGAGAATCAAATTCGGCGGCAGCGGCTCGGCCATGCCGTCTTCCACGAGCGACTCGTACGTGCCCGAGCCGCCGATGAAGACGTCGAAGTATTTAACTCCGGCCTTCTGCTCGGAGGCAATCCTGCTCGCGTTTTGCGGGCCGCGCGCCGGCAAGAGCTCCATGTCGATGCCGAACTTGGGCTTGAAGACGAGCTCCAATTCTTTTCTTAGCTCGGGACGCGCCGGAATGCCGACGACGATCTTGCCTTCTTTCTTCGCCTCTTGCAGAGTCCTCTCCCAATCTTTCTTCCAGTCGGTTTGCGCGCGCGCGTCTCCGACCGTCACGAGAAAAGACAGAACGGAGACGGCGAGCCAAAAAAAGTTGCGCGGTATTCGGATCGATGCTGGCATGTTCTCCTCCTTACTTCAGGATCTGCTCGGCAAATTTTCCCGCGGGCGCCCTGACCTTGGCATATTTATCTTCCAAATGGTTCCTCACGCGGTTGTACTCTTCCAGCGTAAGCGTGTCCTTGGCCGCTTGCGTGCCGTATTCGACGAGCCATTTCGTGTCCACGTCGAGCCGGCGCGTGGAGGACTTCATCACCTTGCCGTATAAATCCTGGCCCTCTTTGCTGAGGAGCCAGTTGATGAAGAGTTTAGCGCCGTTCGGGTGCGGCGGGTTCTTCACGATACCGACGATGCCGAAGCCGTTGCTCGCGGGCAATCCTTCCGCGGGAGTGGGTAACTGCTTGACCGGCAGGCCGGATTTTAAAAAAGGCTCGTACTGCGAATGGCCGGCGCCGATACTGATGGCGAGCTTGCTCTTGGCCAGGGCGTCGGCGACCTGGCGCAAGTCGCGGCTCACGAAGAGATCCTGCTGCACCAGCTTTTTTAGATAGGCCTCTCCTTTGATCTCCCAGAGAAACGACCATAACGACTGGCCCGAGCCCGGAACGCGTGGATCGCTGAGGCCGATTTTCCCTTTCCATTTCGGATTTAGAAAATCGTCGAAAGAGCGCAGATCCTCGGCCTTGGCAAGAGTCGAATTGTACCACAAGCCTCCGGTGCCGACTTCCGCGATGAAAGAATAAAGAAAGCGCCTCGTGCTGACGTTGTCTTCCCAGATGTGGCCGCCCCACCAGTTCTTCGGATCTTTCACCTCGGGCAAAATCATGTTGGTCTCGATGGGCTCGAGCATGCCGTCGTGCGCGAGGGTGACGGCCGTGCCCGTGCCGACGACGAGCGCGTCGAAGTAGCGCACGCCGGCTTTTTGCTCCGAGGCGATTCTATTTGCGTTTGCCGGTCCCGGCGCCGGCACCAGCTCGATATCGATGCCGAATTTTTCTTTGAACGCCGTCTCCAATTGTTTTCTCAATTCCGCGACGGGAGGGATGGCGACTACGACCGTTCCTTCTTTCTTCGCCGCCGCCAAAGTTTTGTCAAAATCCGCCAGCCAAGCAGATTTTTGCTCGGCAGCATGAACGGCGTGGGTGAGAAGGAGTAGCGCTATTAGAACGAGCTTACTGGAGGCGTGCATTCTAGTTTTGAGTTTCTAGTTTAGTGTTTCGTGTTAACTTGAAACCTGGAACCCGAAACTTGAAACTGTTTTTTCACCGGCCTACGTCCAACCCCTGGTCCAGCGCTCACCCTTTTTGATTTTATCGGCATAGTACCTCCATTCGGCGGAAGGGTAGGCGGGGCCGGTTTCTCCTCGGATGGCAAAAAGCTTCTTGCGACTGGCCGCCAGCTCTTCGAGAAACGCCTCGTCGGTGCCGGGAAACCCCAGCAGATGGGCGATGGCCTGAATCTTTGCCGCCCGCTCCATGCGAAGCGCCTGCATGGATGCCTCATCAATAGACTTCCCGACCGTCACAATGCCGTGCCCTTTGATCATGATCCCTGGGGCTTTATCGAGCGCCCGCGCCAGGTCCGCGCCTTCGGCTTCATCGATGATGTAGATGGGCCTCGGATAGATCGGCACGCCTTCGCCGAAATTGAACGATTGCATGTGAACGCACGACACCGGCTTGTCGGCCAGGCTCATCGCGATGCACATCGGTGCGTGAGAGTGAACAATGGCGTTGACGTCCGGCCTCGCCTTGAAAATCCCCGTGTAGATCGTCGACTCGCGCGGGATCGTCCCCACGCCTGAAATTTTTTTGAGCGAGTAGTCGAAGCTCACCAGCCAGTCTTTTTCCCCCGCTTCCTCAGGCCGCCGGAACATTTGCACGGCGATGCCTTCCTGCTCCGGCATGCGGACGCCGACGTGGCCCCAGATATCGCCGATCTCCCATTCGAGAATCTCCGCGGCGATCTTCAGTTCCGCTTCGGCGAGCTTGCCCGCGGCTCTTCCTTTAGCCGTTCCCCGTTGCTTGGTCTTTTTCATCTTTCCTCCGGTTAGGAGACTGCTTTCTGTTTGGGCGTATAGCCGGCGGGATTTTCTTTTTCCGCCGTCTCCGTCAGGTAGTCGAACTGCCGGCGCCAGTGAATGCCCGAAGGCATAAGCTCCGCAAAGCAATCGATGTGCGGGAAGCGGTTTCGCTTCGCGTCTCGTATGAGATGCGGCGGCTCTTTTCCTTCTTGCACGGCCTTGACCGTGCTGAGCAGAAATTTTCTGAGAGCGATCACCGCCTTGTCGCTGACGCCAAGATGCTCCTTGCTCCGATCGAAGATTGGCCCCATGCTCTCGGTGGCGCACGCATCGTGGTTGAGAAAATCTTCGATGCCGGTGTAATTGACCGTCTTCTGCATCTCCCGGTCCTGTAGATAATGATTGCGCGCGTTGCGGATGCGCACGTAGCCGGGGCCGATCTGTTTCCGGCGGTGCACTTCCTCCTCTGTGACGGGACGGTTTCTTCGGAAACCCATGTCGTAGCGCCATGCGTGCGTGTCGTCGAACGGGACATACATGTGGATCTCATAGCCGTCGAGCTCTCCCGGCGGGCGTCCGGCGGGAATGCAGCCATAAACGGGCAAGACGAAGCTCGACAACCTGACGTATTGTTGGCCCGGTCCGGCTTTCCGCGTCGCGACGAGCCGCACGCCGAAGTCGGTCTCTTCGGTTTCGTACACCGGCGACGGATCGAGGCGCCAGATCGCGCGCGCCGGCCCCGGCGTGAAGGTCTGGTGCAGCAATGATAGATGGGAAGAATCGCACTCGCCTTCGAGCCCCTGGAGATAGTTGCATTCCAGGAGCGCCTTGGTGACGTAGGTCTGATTCAAAGGAACCTGCATCCATTCATAGTTGGGGAAGAGCGGCATTTTTTCGCGCGGCCCGAGATAGGCGTAAATAACGCCCGCGGCCTCGCGCGTCGGATAGGCGGTCTGGCGAACTTTAATCTTGAAGTCGCTCTCGGGAGGCTCGGCCGGAGTGTCCAGCACGTGGCCCTCCACGTCGTACTTCCAGCCGTGATAGATGCAGCGGAGCCCGCACTCCTCGTTGCGCCCGTAGAAGAGAGAAGTCCCGCGATGCGCGCAGTGCTCATCCAGCAGGCCGATGCGCCCCTTGCTGTCGCGAAACGCGACGAGCTCTTCGCCGAGGAGCCTCACTTGCACCGGCGGCGAATCCGGCGCCGGAATTTCCTCGGACAAGAGCGCGGGAATCCAGTAGCGCCGCATCAGCTCGCCCATCGACATGCCCGGCCCCGTGCGCGTCAGCAAATCGTTCTGCTCCTTAGGAAGCATAGGTCTTTCTCCTTCCGAAGTGCACGTAAGCTAGGGGTGTTAATGGATTGGCCGGCAGAGAAAAAGTCGTCACTCCCGCGCAAGCGGGAGTCCAGTCATGAAAAAGAACCTGGATTCCCGTTTTCACGGGAATGACGGAACGGCGTAAACGAGTATGCATGCGTATTATGAACAGTCGGTTCGACCGCGCCTTACAAAATCTTTGTACGGTCTATGACGTTACGTCTCCAGCGTGGACGCGGCGAAGATCTCTTTATAAGGAAGCTCCGAGCGGATCATCCCCTGCTCGTAATTGTATTTGACGAGCGTGTCGATAGTGCTTTTATTCGCCCGGATGCCGTATTTCCACGGGTCGCCCCAGCGCGCAAACTGTTCTTTGAGCCGCTCGCGCAGGTACACGACGGAAAACCCGCCGCGCTCGCTCAGGATGTCATCGTGCGCCATTTTCTTCGCCTGTTCAAAAGCAACGTAGAGTTTGCCGGCGAGATCGGGATGCGCGCGGTCGAGTTTTTTGCTCATGACGATGATATGCACCGGCGTAAAGATGCCGGTCTCGCGATAGAGCTTCTCGTCTTCTTCGACGTAGTCGGGAAAAAGCCTCTTCACCTTCGGGCTATTTTCGAGCCTGTCGGCGAGCTCGGCGTCGGAGATGTCCGTGACGATGGCGTCGACTTCGCCGTCGAGTAGGCGATCGACGGCGCTTTTTTGCCCGTCCACGTAGTCGATCTTCGTAACCTTGCCGTAGTTGGGAAAAACTTCTTTGATTTGCGCCACCCATGTCATCCTGGAGATATCGACGCCGTGCCTGTGCTTCAACAGCCCGCGCACCCAAACGCTGATCGCCGTGCGGTACTGGCGCGTGCCGATGGTTTTGCCTTCCAGATCCTTGGGAGAATCGATTCCCCGATCGGCGCGGCAAAACATATATGGATAGACCGGCTTTCTTTTCGAGAAGACGGGAAGACCGATCAGCTCCCACCCGGCGTCGATGGCCGGAAGGAAATAACCGAGATTCAAATCGCAAAGGCCGAAGTCGCCTTCTCTAAGCTTAGGATTGTCCTCGAAAACCATCGAAGTAGTTTTGGCCGGCTTGAGCGTGACGCCGTCGACCTTCACCCTGCGCTCGAAAAAAGGCATCGTGATGTCGTAGCGCATTTCGGGAAATGCGATTTCCAATTCGTTCGCCATGTTTGGTGCCCGCGAGGCCCTCATAACCTTCCAAAATCTGCTTGTCAAGTTAATGTCCCGCGCCGCGCAAGCGTGGCGCCGTTTTCTATTGGCCGTGAAATCTTCGCGCGATTTGTTTTCGATACGGATCTGTGACCCAATATCGTCGCGGCGAGACAATTTTGTCCGACCCTGCATGTCCGTTCCCACTTCCCTCCTGTTTCGTTTGTAAAATTATGTTGGAAATTGGCCTACTTTTCTCTTTCCGCTCCATATTTATCCCGTATGGCACGCTCTGTGCACTTACGGCGAGTCTAGCGAACTTTTACGCATTGCTGATCGCAGGGAGGGAAACCAACATGGATGAAATACTGACCGCAAACGAAGCCGCCGCATTGCTCAAGGTCCACAAACGAACCATCTATCGGCTCGCCGAACAAGGAATCATTCCGGGAAACAGGATCGGCCACCGCTGGCGCTTCAACCGAACGAACATACTGGCCCTGGTTTCGAAATCCGATAGCACGGGCTCGCTGGAGCAAAGCGCTTCGCGCGCGAGCAGCCACGGCGTTTTGGAATAGCTCGCCCGTCTGAGCTTTAGCCGTTCCCGCGTTATGAAGAATCTGCAAGGCGCTCAAGCCGTCGGATCGTCCGCGCGCGTTTCGTGGAGCTGGGAAGGCCTCGATCTTCCCAAAAAGGCGACGCTCATCCGCGTGCGCTGGCCGTTTACGATCGTCTGCTCGTACTTGCTGCTCTATTCCCAAAACGTCTCGATCGATCCGGCCGCGCTCCAAGGGTTCGTTCTTATCTATTTGTTTTCCAACCTGGCTCTTTATTTCGTCGAAGAGCGTTTCTTCGAATCGCTTTATTTTTTTGCGCCGCTGATTGCGTTCGATACTTTGTTTCTTACGGCGACTCTGGCGGTCAACGGCAAGGCGGGCTCGGAATTTTACGTCGTCTGCTTCGCGACGATCTTTCTCTGTTGCATTTGCCGCGACCTGCGCGGACTGATGGGCGTAGCGGTTTTGTCGCCGCTGCTCTACGGCTATTTCCTGCTGCGCTCGACCGAGGCGTATGACCCGACGATCTATCTCCGGATCATCTTCCCGTTCGTCATCGCGCTCTTTTACGGGTATTTCGCCCAGGTCGAGCTTCTTCAAACGAAATTGAAAAACCAGACCCGGCTGGCGGAGGAGCTGGAGCGAACCCGGCAATTGTTGGAAACGGCGAGCCGGGCTAAAGAGGAATTTTTAGGCGTCATGTCTCACGAGCTGCGCACGCCGCTCAACGTGGTCATTGGTTACGCCATGCTGCTCAAGGAGCAAGTTCTGGGCAACATGAATCCGATGCAATC
>JBGQBP010000159.1:0-9141 GCA_041494945.1 Binatia bacterium
AGCGCCGCGCCGAAAGGCTGGCCGATCCTGGCCCACAGCCGGAATTCTCCCATCGCCGCGTTCGCCGATCCGGAGCGGCGCCGTTTCGGAGTCCAGTTCCATCCGGAGGTGGTTCATACGCCGCGCGGGCAGCAGATTCTTAAAAACTTTCTCTTTCGCGTCTGCGGCTGCGAGCCGGACTGGACCATGGGCCATTTCGTCGAGACCTCGATCCAAAAAATTCGCGAGCAAGTTGGGAGCGGGCGCGTCGTTTGCGCGCTCAGCGGCGGAGTGGACTCCAGCGTCGTTGCGACTCTCGTCCACCGCGCGATCGGCGAACGTCTTGACTGCATCTTCGTCGACAACGGGCTGCTTCGCCGCGGCGAAGGCCGGCACGTGGCAAGCCTTTTTGTCGAACGGTTCGGGCGCGGCTTTCACCACGTCGATGCGACGGAGAAATTTCTCACGGGTTTGAAAGGCGTCGAAGACCCGGAGCAAAAGCGAAAGATCATCGGCCGTCTTTTCATCGAAGTCTTCGAGGAGGAAGCGAAGAACCTCGGCGAAGTGAAATTTCTCGCGCAGGGAACGCTCTACCCCGACGTGATCGAGTCGGTCTCGGCCGGCGGCCCGTCGGCGACGATCAAGAGCCATCACAACGTCGGCGGCCTCCCGCCGAACATGGAATTCAAATTGATAGAGCCGCTGCGCGAGCTGTTCAAGGACGAGGTTCGCCGCCTGGGTGAGGAGCTTGGCCTGCCGCGCGAGCTGATCCAGCGCCAGCCGTTTCCCGGCCCCGGTCTCGCGATCCGTGTGCTCGGCGAAGTCACGAAAGAGCGGCTCGAAATTCTCCGCGCCGCCGACGTGATCGTACTCGAAGAGATCAAGGAAGCCGGACTTTACGAGGAGGTCTGGCAGTCCTTCGCCATCCTGCTGCCGATCCGCACCGTCGGCGTGGTGGGGGACGAGCGCAGCTACGAGAACGCCGTCGCGCTCCGCGTCGTCGAGAGTGACGACGGCATGACGGCGAACTGGGCGCCGCTCGCGCCAGAATTGCTGGCGAAAATATCCAACCGCATCACCAACGAAGTCCGCGGCGTCAACCGCGTCGTCTACGACATCTCCTCCAAGCCTCCCGCGACGATCGAGTGGGAGTAAGTATTACGGAAACCATTGAGGCCGAACTACTAAAATACGTATGCATATTCGCGGTGCCGTAATAACTGCCCTCATACTGGCCGGGCTAGTTGCGGGTCAATGGGCTCTGAAATCTGCTTCGGCAACCGCTCACCAATGGTCAGATATTCCCTTTATTTTAATCGGCTCCGTAATTTGTGTTCTCTTTATTCTCGGAATTCAGGTATTCTTTCGAAAATACTATGTGGCACGCTCGATGTGGCAAGTATTTGGTGCTGTGAGCCTGTTCATTTCCGCTTCGGGATTCTCAGCTATGACAGCTTCAATAATGGTAGGAACTATTGCCCCGTCCACCTTCATATTTCTCGCTTTTGGTCTTGGAATTGTTTGTGGCCTGAGCTTAGCACGGGTTGTCTACCGTAGAGCATTTGTACCTTAAGTTACTTCTCGCACGCACAATCGAAAGACATTTATGCGCTAGTTGTATCTTGGGTGACAACGAAAATGCCGAACCGTGCGCTCTGGATGAAATCGGGAGTTGTTGCCGCCGTTTTTGGTACAATGGTCGGTGGTTTCATGATGTACGTCGCCTGGCAACACAACCCTCAAGGCTCTTTTCACGACTATAGCGGTATCCATTGGGTCGCCTGGTTCACTGCCGGCTTGCCATGGTTTTTCGCGGCCTTTGCGTTTGTCGTGGTCGTTATTGGCACCACTTTTTTATTGCAGAAGTGGATTGACTGACGATAAAGGCGAGATCGAGGCAACTTGACACCGCGAACGAGAGATCCTACACTTTGTCTTGAAACTTCCAAGGTGTTAACCCATGCCGTCACACACACATAGCTCAAGCGGATCCGAGAGGAGATCGGAGCGAGTGGAAAAAAAAATCCAAGAATGGGAAAAACAATACCCGGACACTTGGGTTCTACTCGAAATTACGGAAGAAGCCGACGGCGAGCCCGTGCGCGGGAAGCTGATTACTACTGCGCGCGATCCCGGGGAGTTACACGAGACGTGGAAAACGCATCGCGCCAAGGGAGTGCTCACGATGCTAACCTATGGACCGCCCTTGGAGCCCGGACCGGCCGTGGTGGTGAGTGCCGCGTAACTGGGCATCCTTTACTGCTCTTTCTCTTCCGATAGTTGCCGTACGCATTGGAGGCACGATTGTTCGGGCATTGGTGGACACCGGCGCCTCCCAAAGTCTGATCGACCCGCACCTGGTGAAACAGCTTGGTTTTGCCAACCAAGGCTCCGGTTGGATCGTCGGCATTGCGACCGCGCCGATCGAAATTCCTCTTGTTTCTATCGCCGGTTTGTCGATCGGTCAGTGCGCTTTGAGACCCTTCAAGTCGGGATCATTGATCTCGCTAATCTTCGCATCGGCGTTCAACTTGTTCTCGGCATCAACGCTTTCGGCGGTTATCGCCTTCAATTCGATTTCACGGAAGGAAGGCTGTATCTACTTTCCTGAGTAATCGTCGTGGCGGCGTCAACCGCGTCGTCTACGACATCTCCTCCAAGCCTCCCGCGACGATCGAGTGGGAGTGAGCGAAGAATTAAAACCGCTAGCTGTTGCACCCTCCCTCCGGAAACCTGATCGCCTGTCAAAACCCAGATTTTCATTGACATACCACTCGATTCTCGGATAGATCATAAGAAAGACGACCCGCCACGAGTTGTCGGAGGTATTTTTGAGTTTCGAGTGGCTCAACCTTAAAAGCGAATCCCTACTAAAACATTTCGGTCTCACGCGGGAACCTTTCAAGATCACGCCGGACCCGAGCTTTCTCTATCTGAGCGCGAGCCATCAGCAGGCTTTGGGACGGCTCGTCTACGGCATCAGCGCGCGAAAAGGTTTTATCGTGCTCACGGGAGAGGTCGGCACGGGCAAGACGACCTTGCTCCATTGCCTTTTGCGGGAGCTTAAGAAAAGGAATACGCAGAGCACGCTGATCGTCAACACGATCGAACAGTCGAAAGATCTTTTGCGCGACGTGTGCGAAGACCTGGGGTTTACCGCGTTCCGGGAAGACCGCCAGGACGTTCACACGTATCTCAAGCTTTTGAACCAGCTTCTTTTGGAATCGTATCACAAGGGCAAAAACGTCACGCTGATTATCGACGAGGCGCAGAACCTTTCCACCGAGGTGCTGGAAAATATCAGGCTGCTCTCCAACTTCGAGACGGCCGAGGACAAGCTGCTTCAGATCGTGCTGGCGGGCCAGCCGGAGCTGGCGGAGCGGCTCAACGCGCCCGAGCTGCGCCAACTCAAGCAAAGAATCGTGCTCTACCATTATTTAAAGCCGCTGAATTACGGCGAATGCGCGGAATATATAACCAGCCGTCTGGAGACCGCAGGCGCGACGCGCTCGATATTCACCTCGGAGGCGCTGGAGGCGATTTACAGCTATTCAGGCGGCATTCCACGGCTCGTCAACATCCTCTGCGACAACGGATTGATGACGGCCTACGGGTCGGGCGGCATCCGAGTCAGGGCGGCAATGATCCGGGAGATCGCCGAGGAACGCGCCCTCACGCCTCAGGCCGAAGAACCCGAGCGGATAAGGGCCGTCGCCTCTATGGGGTTCGAACGGCAAACGCAATATGCCGCGCCGTCGCCGGGTGGCCGGGGGATCAGGAGGCTGGGCCGAATCGTCGATGATGAAGTTGAGCCGCAGTACGTTGCCGCCGTGGAACCACCCGGCGAAGAGTTCACGGTCTTTACCGTCGGCGAAACGACGGATGAGCCGCCGGCCGAGTCCGTAGAAGCTGCCATGCAGGAGTCGCTCAAGTCGACCGCGCCGGGAGATGACCGGGCCGATGATCGCACGGAAGAAATCGAGGCGCAGTTCCGTGTCACGCCTTCGGTTCAGGAGTTCACCGTGTTTACCGCCGGAGCGGTTCCGGATGATCCGCCGGGAGTAGTAGAAACGACGGAAATCGAATTGGAAAGAGATTTCGGACCGGCGGCTTTGGGAAGCGGACTCTCGGAGGATTCCGTCGATGAAGTCAAGATGGAGGAATTCCGCATCGACGAAGCTTCGGCCGGGGCATTTACGGTTTATGCCCGCGAAGAATCTGCGGATGAGCCGGCGTTCTTGAAGAAAGAAAAATCGAACGTCGTATCGGTAAAGGTCCTCGGTTCCCTGATCGGCGCGCTGACCGAAGCGATGGGGCCGATGGCGCCGCTCGTCGTTCGCGATCAGGTCGCGGCGCTCGGCGAACGGTTCGACGCCTTTCCAAAGTTGCGGCTCGCCGAGCTCGTCGAGTCGGCAAGCCGGGAGATCCTGGAGGAGCCGCTCAGGCTCCGCTTTGAACGGACGATGTCCGAAGAGATCGAAACGATGAATTCCATCGAGGAGGAAAAATGACCCAGCCGTCGCTTTCCGTGGAGAGTCGAAGCCTGCCGATCAGTTTGGAAGCGGGCTCGCGAAGGATCGGGTTGATGTGGAAGATCGTGGGCACTCTGGCCGGCGTCATCGTGCTCTTCGGCCTGCTTGTTTTAGGCGTCGTGAATCATCTCATGGGGCGCGCGCTGCGCGCGCAGCTCGACCAACGGGCCCTGGCCATCGCCATCACGATGGGCGACGCGGCCGCCGGCAACGTCATCGGCCGCAACTCCCTGGAGCTGCATGCCCTGGTCGCCAAGTACGCGCTGCTCGACGGCGTCGCGTACGCGTTTATTCGCGACGGCAAAGGCGAAATCGTGGCGCAGAGCCTGGCGGCGCTTCCGGCGGAGCATCGGGAATCTTTCTCTCTTGACGGCCGGCGGGAAGCCGAGCGGCGGGAGCTGACGCTCAGAGGAAAGTCGGTTTACGAGACCCGCGTCCCGATACTGGGCGGGCAGGCCGGCGCCGCCTACGTGGGAATTTGGGGAGAGGGCGTGGAGGAAGAGATTCGCCGCGCTCTGTTTCCCCTGATCGGCATTATCGTCTCCTTGCTGGCGGCCGGCGTGGCGCTATCCTTTTTTCTCGCCCGCGGGATCATCCGGCCGATTCTCCGGCTGACGCTCGTCGCCGACAAGATCAGCAAGGGCGATCTGGAAATGCCCGTCGGCGTCGAAACACGGGACGAGATCGGGGATCTTGCCCGGTCCCTGGCGCGGATGCGCGCCAGCTTGAAGGCGGCGATGGCGCGTCTCAGCCGGGACCGTAATGTCGTTGTGACGGCCAAAGACGAGGGAGAAAAAAGATGAGCCAACCACGTCGTAACCCGGGTCTCATTTTTTGGTCCGGCTCTTACGTTCTCCTTTTCGCGATACTATTCTTCGTCATCGCAGCGACCGCGGAAAGGACCGTCGCGCAATCCCTCAAAAGCGTAACCATTGTTTACGCCGGTACTTCAAGCAATCAAGCCCCGGGCTGGGTGGCCTATGAAGCGGGTTTTTTTCGTAAGTACGGATTGGACGTCCAGTTGGTTCACGTCGTGGGAGGACCAAAAGCCGTTCAGGTATTGCTCACGGGGAATGCGGTTGTAGCCCAAGCCCCGGGACCGTCCGTCGTTCAGAGTAATCTCCAAGGTTCGGACGTCGTCTTCATCGCCGGGACTCTTAACACGATGAATTATCAGTTTATCGTCGACAAAAACATCCAGCGACCTGATGAATTGAAAGGCAAGTCGGTGGCGGTGAGCCGGGCCGGTAGCTCCTCGGACTTTGCCACGCGCTTCGCCCTCGACAAGTATGGTTTAGTTCCCGGTAAGGATGTGACCATTGTCGAGATTGGAACTCAGCCCGACCGTTTCGCTGCGCTCGAGTCCGGACGGGTCCACGGGGTGATGCTCGAAGTGCCTCTCACTCTGAAAGCGAAGAAGATGGGATTTAAGGTGCTGGCCGATCTGCAGATGCTCGGTCTCGAATATCAGGCTACGGGAATCGCGACCACCCGGGCGATGATCAAATCCAGTCCGGACGTGTTCCGCAGCCTTATGAAGGCCTATGTCGAGGGAATCCACTACTACAAAACCCACCCCAAAGAATCCATGGCCATTCTGCAGAAGTACTTGAAAACGGACGACCCCGAGGCGCTGAAAGAGACGTATGAAGCAATTGGGTTAACTCTTGTTCCCGAGAAGCCGTATCCTACCCTCAGGGGAATACAAATGATCCTTGGCGAGCTGACTGGCAAAGAGCCTAAGGCTCAGACGGCGAAGCCGGAACAGTTTGTCGATGTGAGCTTTATGAAAGAGCTGGACACTTCGGGTTTTATCGATAAGCTGTACAAGGCGCGGCCGGCGGTAGCTCAGGCCGAAATGCCGGCACCGCCCGCGGCGGCAAAGGATAAAGTGGTCGTGGTGTCTAAATCCGTGCCACCGGCGGCGGAAAAAGCGAAACCGGCGCCCGCGAGCGCCAAAACGGTCCCGGCTTCGAGCCCGAAAGGCGGGTCGCAAGAATATACCATTCAGGCAGGAGACACCTTCAGCCGCCTGGCGCAAAGGCATTATGGGGACGCGCTCAAGTGGAACAGGATTTACGAAGCCAACAAACAGTCGGTAAAAAATCCGAACTATATTTACATCGGGCAGAAGATCGTCATTCCGGGCGACGAGACGTCGGGGACGTAGCCGGGCTGACTTCTTAAATCGCTTCCATTCCTCCTTCAAAGCCTTAGGTTTTTATACTGCGGGTTTTCCAAACTCTAGGAAATCCTTCGCGGGGCTTCCCAGAAATGGGAGCAAACTCGCGTCAAATCGTTCGAGAAGCAGGCAAAAATTGCCAAGCTGTCGTGGCATCGCTCTTGCTCGTTTCGGTTTGAAAGATTCGGCGCCGATAGCGTCTAAGTTGATAGGCGGATTGACCATGAAAAATTTCTTGCTGATCGCCGCACTGGTCGCGACATCCCTCGCGGCTCCCGCCGCCGCCCAGGAATCCGCTTCCGCCCAACGGGCCACCGCCACAGCGCAGCTGCTGGCGGGAATCGCGCCCGCGCCGGGAGATCCCGCGATCGACCGACTGGCCGCTCTCGATTGCTGGAAAGAGCAGCGCCGGTGGATGGAGCCGCAATGGAGCCAGGTCCGGACACGGCTCTCCGCGATGGAGCAGTGGCGCGCGCACGAAGTGCGGACGCGCGAGGCGCAAAACAAGACGCTCCTATACCCTTTCAGCGGACCGGACTTTCTGAACGCCTATACTCTGGCGCCCGATCATGCGCGCTACATTTTCTTCAGTTTGGAAAGGCCGGGAGCGCTTCCCGATCTTCAGTCTCTCAGCGTAAGAGAGTTCGCCGAGTTGCTGCGGGACACGCGCGCCGCGCTCCGCGATATCTTCGAGCGCAACTACTTCATCACCGATTATATGACCAAGCAGCTCACGACGCCGCAGATCAAGGGGACCGTGCCCGTAATTGCGACCATGATGGCGCTCATGCATCTCGACATCGTCAAGATCGAACCGGTCGATCTGTTTCCGGAATTGACCGGCGCCTACCAAAAGCCCGGCGCGAACCGGCCGCGAAAGCTTCTGCGCGGCGTGCGCATCGAGTTTGTCGACCCGAAACGCGGCCATCCGCAACAGCTCTATTATTTTTCGCTCGACGTTTCCGACAAGGCGCTCGATTTCTATCCCGATTTCATCGAATGGGTCGGTAGAAATCGGCCGGCGACGGCTTTCTTGAAGTCGGCTTCATACCTGCTGCACGACAATCAATTTGCGAAGACGCGCGAGATGCTGCTCGCCGCCGCGGACATCGTGATTCAAGACGACACGGGCATTCCGTACCGTTTATTGGCGCGCTCACCCTGGCAAGTCCGGCTTTATGGAAAGTACGCAAAGCCGATCAAATCGCTCAGCTACGGCTACCAGCCGGACCTCGAAGCGGCGTACGAGGCGCGGTCCAGGGCTTCCACGCTCCCCTTCCCGTTCGGCTATCATTGGAAGAGCGAGCAATCGGGCCTGCTGGTTGCCACGCGTGAAAGAAATTGATCCGTGTTCGATTGGTGGCGAACCGCGGTCGCTCTTCTGGTTCTCTTCAGTCACCCTGTGATCTTGCCGGCGGAAACGCTGTCGCGCCGCTCTTTCCGAACCAGTGACGGCGTCAACCTGTCGTTTCTCGAGGCTCGTCCCGCGACCGGAGGCGACGGCCAACTTCAAATCGCATTCGTGACGGGCTGGTGCATGCCGGCGTCGCTGTGGCGGGCACAGCTCGAATCGCTCGGCGCGCGCTATCACGCTCTCGCGCTGGACCCGCGAGGTCAGGGCGAATCCGAAGCTCCGGCCCATGGATACACGGCGGAGCGCCGCGCGGCCGACATCCATGAATTCATCCAGCCGCTTTCGAACGTGTTGCTCGTCGGCTGGTCGCTCGGCGCGCTCGAAGCGCTGCAATCCGTGCATATGTTCGGCGCCGGCAAAATCGCCGGCCTGGTTTTAGTGGACAGCTCGGTCGGCGAGCCGCCGGTGCCGCCGTCGAGCGTCCCATTCACCAACGGCCTCCGGCAAAATCGCGACAAAGCGCTGGAGGGATTTATCCGCGCGGTCTTTCCCAAGCGGCCCGAGGCGGAGATGGAGTCGTTGATCCGCGGCGCCAAGCGCATGTCGCTCGAAGACAGCATTGCGCTGCTGTCGTACCCGTTCGAGCGCGAGCACTGGAAGCAGATCGCGCACGCCTTCGCCAAACCGTTACTCTACGTCGTGACGCCGCAATTCGCGGCGCAGGCGCGCAACCTCAAAGCCAATCGTCCGGCAACTCGAATCGAGATCTTCGAGCACACGGGCCACGCGCTCTTCGTGGACGACGCCGCGCGCTTCAACGCGCTGATCGGAAACTTCGCCGACAGCATCGCCAAACCCTGAGGCAGGATGGCCGCCGCAGCCATCCTGCAGTGTGACGCCGCCCGTTGCTTTGGTAAAAGCGCGCAATCGGTGTAATCTAAGTATCTTTTCAAGCTCCGCGATGTCGAGCGGAGACTACCGTCACCAAGAGAGGGAACTTCTTTGCCGCATAGTTATCTCAGAAGAATCCTCAACGCGCGCGTGTATGACATCGCGCGCGAAACCCCGCTCGAATACGCGCCGGTGCTCTCGCA
>JBGQBP010000160.1:0-9132 GCA_041494945.1 Binatia bacterium
GACATCGACGGCACGCTCGTGGACTGCGGCAAGGCCGCGGGGAAATGTTTCTCCGCCGCGTTCCAAGAGGCGTTCGGCGTCGCCTGTCCGATCTTTGCCGCCGAAGAAGTCTCCGGCCTGACCGATGCCGCGATTCTCATGGAAGTAGTTCGCCGCCTCGATCTGGCGCCGTTTGACTTTGAAGCGCGCCGTACTCTGGCGTTTGAAACTTACGCGCGCAATCTGGCGCGCGAGCTCAAGCTTTCTCCCGCGCGCGCGCTTCCCGGCGCCGATCGCGTGGTCGAGAGGGTGCGCTCCATTCCGGGTTGCGTCACCGGACTTCTTACGGGATCCACGGAGGCTACCGCGCGCCTGAAACTGGAAGCCGCGGGCATCGGCTTCGACCAGTTCGTCTGCGGCGCCTACTCGGAGGACGGCGAGTTGAGAGAAGCGCTTCCGCCCGTGGCGCGCCGGCGCTTTGCCGAACTTTACGGCCGTGAACCGCGGACGACCATCCTGATCGGCGATACTCCGCGCGACGTGCAAGCCGCGATTGCGACGGGGTGCGAGTTTATCGGCGTGACAACCGGACCTTACGATAGAGATGCGCTTAAACGCGCGGGCGCGCGGGTGATCTTAAAAGATTTCGCGAGACCTGAGTATCTCTGGCGGCTGATTGCACCGCTATGCAACACTGAGTGATTTTTTCTTGCGGCGCGCCGGACGATCCGGCGCGGAATGATTTCCCTGCGGTAAACTAGCGTGAAAATCATCGAGCGACCGTTAACGGTCGAAAAGGACTCCATCCCCGGCTACATCGCCTATCCAGAACGGAACGAGCGCGGTCCCGCCTTGCTTCTCGTCCATCAGAACACCGGCGTCACCGATTACATCAAGATCGAGGCGCTCAAATTCGCAAGGCTCGGCTACACCACGGTCGTCCCCAATCTTTATGAGATGCTCGGCCATCCCGACGTGACGCACATCCACACCGGCCGCCCGATTCAGGCGAAAACTTCCGACGCCGAATTTGTCCGCGTGATTACCGAGGGTTGGAGCTATGCGCTCTCGCGTCCGGAGGTCGATTCCAAGCTCGTCGCGGTTTCCGGTTACTGCATGGGAGGGCGCATCGGCATCCACTTTGTTGCCGCGACGCCCGCGGTGCGCGCCTTTGTCGGTTATTATCCAACGGTGCGAGATGAAGCGACGACGATCCTGCGGCCGACGCCGCCGTGGGAATCGGTGCGGCGGATACGCTGCCCATCCGTCGTTTTATACGGTGCGGACGATCTCATCACGACCGTTCCCATCCAGCAGCGCATGTGGGACGCCTTTTCGGCCAACCGACAAAGTCTCGAATGGCATTTCTTTCCTTTCGGCGGCCACGGCTTCGTCGATCCCGGCACGCCGGGCTACTATTCGCACGCCGCCGAGCTCGCGTGGCCGCTCGTCGCCGACTTTCTCGCGCGCGAGCTCGCGCCGAGTTGACACGCGCCAAAAAAACTTTTGCAGAAATAAAAAATATTTCTTGCTTTTTGTTTTTCTTGGTGTAACTTCAACTCGCTGTGATTCACTTCAACTCTTCCAATTCAAAACTCAATCCTTCGAGATCCTCAGGGTTGACCCTGAGCGCCGTCGAATGGGTCAACATTCAAAACTAAAAATCGTAATTCATGGCGTCCGTAGACGATAATCTTCGCAAAGTTCCGCCGCAAAACCTCGAGGCCGAGGCGTCGGTGCTGGGCGGCATCCTGCTGGAGAACGAGGCGATCAATCGCGTCCTTGAAATTATCACCCCGGTGGATTTTTACCGCGAGTCCCACCGAAAGATCTTCCGCGCCATGCTGGAGCTGACCGACCGGAGCGAGCCGGCGGACCTCATCACCCTGAGCGAGCTGCTCAAAGGAAAGGGCGAGCTCGAGGCCGTAGGGGGCTCGACCTATCTTGCCTCGCTCGCCGACCAGGTTCCCACGGCGGCCAACATCGCCCACTACGCCCGCATCATCAGAGAAAAGGCGATCTTGCGCCAACTGATCACCTCGGCGACGGAGATCGCGACCCGGGGCTTCGAAGAGCAGGGCAACGTGGATGAATTTCTCGACGCCGCGGAGAAAGTCATCTTCGACATCGCGGAAAAGAAGATCAAGGCGTCGTTCGTCTCCATCGGCGACATGATCAAGGACACGTTGAAGACGGTCGAGAGGCTCTACGAACGGAAAGAGCTCGTCACCGGCGTGCCGACGGGATTCAAAGACCTCGACAAATTGACCGCCGGCCTTCAGCCCTCGGAACTGATCATCGTGGCGGGGCGGCCGAGCATGGGCAAGACCGCCTTTGCGTTGAACATCGCCGCCAACGCCGCGTTGAACGCGGGCATGGGCGTGGCCGTCTTCTCGCTGGAGATGGCGCGAGAGCAATTGGTTCTGAGAATGCTCTGCTCGGAAGCTCGCGTGGACAATTCCAAAGTCAGAGCGGGCTATTTGGGCGAGCGCGATTTTCCCAAGCTGGCCAACGCCGCGGGAAAACTTCACGAGGCGCTCATCTATATCGACGACACGCCGGCGATTTCGGTCCTGGAGCTGCGGGCCAAGACGCGCCGCCTGATTCGCGACCGGGACAAAAAAGTGGGATTAGTGATCGTGGATTATCTCCAGCTCATGCGCGGGATGGGAAACGCTTCGAACCGCGAGCAGGAGATCTCCGAGATATCGCGCTCGCTCAAGGCGCTGGCGAAAGAGCTGCGGGTGCCGGTCATCGCGCTCTCGCAGCTCAATCGCCGCGTCGAAGATAGGGGCGACCGGCGGCCCATGATGGCCGACTTGAGAGAGTCCGGCGCGATCGAGCAGGACGCCGACGTGATTGCATTTATATACCGGGACGAGGTCTACAATACAAAATCTTCGGACAAGGGGATCGCGGAGATCATCGTCGCCAAGCAGCGCAACGGCCCCATCGGCACCGTCAACCTGGCCTTCCTGAACGAGTACACCCGCTTCGAAGATCTCGCCGAGCGCGAGCAGTATTACGAAGAGGCGGAAGAGGGATAATCGCGATCCGTTTCGCTCCGCGCGCCGGTGTTATGCCGCGGTCGCCGTCGGGGCGTGCGTCGCTCCTTACTTCAGCTCGACCAGCGCGACGCGGTTGACGCCGCTGCAAGCCAGCGCGAGATTGCCGTCGCGCGTGACGTCGATGTTACGCACGACGCCCCCGCCGGACGGGATCGTCCAGGTTTGGAATTTCTCCGTCTTGGGATCGAAGCGCACGATGGTGTTCGGCTCCACTCCCGCCTCGCTATACCAGATGATATTCTTAACGACCGCCATTCCATAAGGTTGCGATTTGGGTCCGCCGGGGGAAGGCCACTCGGTCGTCTTGCCGGTTGCCGGATCGAGCCGGCCGAGATAGCCGCGGGAATAATCCGAGTACCAAAGAACGTCGTCGCTCGTGATCGCGACACGGCGCGGGCGGCTCTCCGCGTTCGGCAAAACATATTCGCGGATTTGCATCGTGCCGGGATCGATGGCGGCGATCTTGTTGCTGCCGAATTCGACGAAGAAGGGCACGCCTTTGGAATTGACCACCATCCCGTAAGGCCGCGACTTCGGCGTGGGCGAGGCGACGAGCCTCAATTCGCCCGTCAGCGGGATGAGTCGTCCGACCATATTTCCACCTTGCACCGTAAACCAGAGAGTTCCTTTTTGATCGAAGATCGGCGTGTGCGGATCACGCGCCGCGGGATCGTTCATGAAATATTCGGTCAGCTCGCCGGTTTTCGGATTGAGTTTGCCGACGCGGCTGCCGAAATTTGCCGTGTACCAGATGTTGCCGTCCTTGTCGGCGGCGAGTCCGTGCGGGCCCGCCTTCGGCGTCAGAGGATATTCCTTGATCTTGCCGGTTTTCGGATCGAGCCGCCCGAGCACGTTGGCGAACTGGCCCGTGTACCAGATGGCCCCGTCGGCAGTCGCCAGCGGATCGTGCGGCCGCGAGCCGGGCGTGGGTACGACCCATTCTTTGATGGAGATTTTTGTGCTCCCCGGAATCACGACCGCCTTGGGCTTCGGCCGCTCCGGGAAATTTTTTGCCAAGTATTGCGTCAGCATTTCGACCTGATCCGGCGTCAGAGCCGAGCCGACGTTGATCATCATATGAAGATTATTGCGCCATCCTGCCTGGTTATATCCGGCGCGCGTCACCGTGCCGAGATCGTGGCACTGTACGCAGTAAGACTCGACGGCTTTTTTACCGCTGCCTTCGGGCAAGGCGTCCTGGCACCAGGATGGAAGGGGAGAGCAGAGAAAAACCGCGAGCGTCAACGGCAAAAATAATTTCTTCGACATTGTTCCTCCCGTCAGAAAGATTTAGCTGCTCCAACCTGGGCGAGGTTGCCTATTTCCCTTTCTAACATCAGGCCACTTCCGCGGCAAATTGCGCGATGACCTTCGCCGCAGCTTCGGGCGCGTTTTGCAGCACCAGGTGCGGCGCGGGAAGCGTAACGATCTTGACTCCCGGATTGACGCGCTGGATTCGGGTTGGATTGCGCTTGGGCACCAGGCGATCACGCGAGCCCGCGATGTACAGAATCGGAAGACGGCAGGCGGCAAGCGCGTCCTCCGCATTGACGACGGTGATTGCACGCGCCCGCGCCGCCAGAACTGCCGGCGTAACGAGTTTGTGCGCGCGCTGAACAAGCTCGAATACGGCGGGCTTGGAATAGCCGGCCAACAGCGCACGCGCTCCGAGCCAGGCCGGCCAACGGCCGAACACGAACGGTTGTATCAAACGCCGACACGATTTCGGAAAACGCGTCGGGTTATAGATAAACGAGGCGCATAAAATTACTCCCTTGAGACCAGGGGGATTGGTAGCGGCAATCCGAAGAGCCGGCGGTCCCGAAAACGATTCGGCGAGTAAGATGAAAGGCTCGGCCATCGGGAGCGCGGATTGAACATGAGGCAGAAGCTCCTCATACGACAACGGCACATCTCCGGGATACGCCTGGACGATCGGAGACAAGTTTTTCGGCAAAGCTCGAATGAGCGGCTCAAAGAGTATGCCGGTGCCGTCCATGCCGGGGAGCAAAACAAGTTTCATTGAGCCGAATTCCTTTGGATCGAAGCGGTCGCCGCTACCCGGACAGAAGAGAGCGAGCGGCCGGCTCGGTAGTTGGCCGGCATGGCGCCGTCATATTCGATCACGCCGGGGGAGAAAGGCCGATGCTCGCTCATCCCTCACACGGCAGATGGGATTCGTCGATCGCGGCCCAACCGACGCGGCTGCCCCATTGCCGATGAGCGGACGGTCCCATCGGCGGCGCGTCGTCGAGCGTGCCCGACGGAACGATCATGTGCTCGCGGGCGCGCGTCGGGCGCGGCACCGGACAGTTGCAGCGCGTGCAGATCGCCGTAGAAAAACTTCTTGCTTCGGGAAGATCGTAGCGCGAGACCATCTCCTCTCCGGAGATCCATTTGAACTGGTCCAGAGCGACGGCGATGTTCGTCGCCCGCGCTGTGCCCGTCGCTTTCCGGCAGCGCGAGCAATAACAGTGGGCAAACCGGATGAATGGAGGTCTCACCTCATAGCGAACCGCTTTGCAAAGACAGCTTCCCCGCAGCGCTTGATCGGACATGACGACCTCCTTCTTCGCTCGCTCTTCGGCGGGCGACGTTATGCTCCTATTTCAGCTTATGGCCGCAGTTTTCGCAGAACGCATCGGCGGGCGACGCGGCCGATTGGCAGTTCGGGCAGCGCGCTCCCGCCTCGGGCGCCGCCGTTCTCGCCTGCTCGGCCGCCTGCCTGGCGCGCTCGGCTGCATCCAACGCGCGGTGTTTCGCTTCATCGGCTTTCGCCCTGGCCTGATCGAGTTGGTGTTTTAGCATGCGCTCCGCGCCGGCGGTGTCCACGCCCTCGGAAACGCCGAGATAGACGAGGTCGATCCCCATCAGTTGCACCTGGAGCGCCGCGGAGAAACAGAGCAGCGCCAATACGATGGTATCCAGCATAACAGACAACACGTGACCGCCCTCTCCTTGCGTGAGAAACATCAGCGCGGCGGGGTTCATTAACATGGCCATGCCGCCGCCTAAATTCGTGCCGATAACGCTTGTTGCCAATGCCGTCATCGAGAAATATCCCGGAAGAACGACCCAGCCGATCACGCCTAAAATGACGGCCGTCACAAACGCCATCACGATCAGATACAGCACGGTCACGATCGATCGCTCCTTTAGAATCGCGACGGCTTTGGCGACCGCCTGCGTTACCGTATCGCCGTCCCACAGTGCCGGAATCACAAGCGCCATGAAAATCGACGCCATGAAAGTCAACAGCCCGGCGCACAGCACGAGAATGGGATGGGCGACAAACAGCAGCAACGGCCCGACTCCGGGAATTTTACAAATCAGATAGACGAGAGCGGCCACGATCACGAACACGAGCGCGGCGGCCAACAAAACCAGCGCGATCAGCCAGAACTTGAGCAGGCAGATGAGGCCGAATACCAGAGCATCCGACAACGAGCGCGCGGGCGCGAGGCGCGCCCTGTCCAGGAGCATGATGCCCGCCGCCGAGACGCCGGTCCCGGCGATCAGCGCGTAGAGGAGCCAACAGAAAAACAGAAACCCCATTCCTATGAAGCCGGGGGACTTGCCCGCAACGTATACCCCGAGCAAGAGGAAGGCGCCGCCCGCGAGAAACGAAATAAAACTGACCACGATGCCGCGCCAGTGAATGAGGCCCTCGGATGCGCGGGCAAACATCAACAAATCCATCGATTTCAAATGCGTGGCGATTGCCATTCGGGTTCTCCTTTTTGCGGAGGTTTCTAATGGCCGGCTGCGAAGATCAAACGGCATTGCCCGGCGTCCCCTGGAAGGACCAACGCCGCGCTGCCGCGCGGCGGAATCTTCCACGAGTCTTGCAGGGCGGCTCTAGCCCGGCCTTTCGACGAGTACGGCGTCGCCGCGGCGAATAAACCCGGGCGGCTTGCCGCTCTTGGAGTGAACTTCCAGCCAACTTCCGGTGGAGCTCACAACGTTTACTCGGGTTCCTGGAGGGATGCTGGCGACGCTCCTGGACGAGGCCGACGGCGTCTCGTAGACGGTAGTCGCGCGGACGGTTTCATAAATTCCAGCGTCGGGCGTGCGCCGAGAAGCAACGGCAGGCGCCGGAGGCCGCGTGGCGGATGCCGGCGGCATAGGGGCGGGAGAGCCGTCGGTTGCCGCGGACTCACCCGGATTCTCGCGCATGGGAGGAGGGGAGCCAACCGTTGCCGCCGACTTTCCCGGAATCTCGTCCGCGCCGGGACTCTCTTGCTTGCCCGACGGCCGCAGCAGGTCGGTTCCGAAGTAAATGCCGGCGCCGCCGAGGATGACGACAAGCGCGATGCCGGCGGCGATGAGGATCGACTTATCGATCCCAGGACTTGTCCGCGCCGGTCCCGGCCGCGCTGCTGCGGGCGTTGCGTCGGGCTCGGCGTCGCTGCGCATTCTTGCGCCGCAGTTTTTGCAGAATTTTTTCCCTTCGTCGATTTGAGTTCCGCATTCCGTGCAAAACATAGACGTTCACCTCCGCTTGCTAGGCTGCTTCCGGGATTGCGCGGGAGATTATCGAATGAAGACCGACCGTGTCAACCGGCGAGATGCGGGAGAGAAGGTAAAGGGATCCTTTTATTTTTGTCAAATGGGGGATAGGCCGACCCGGCTCGACGGAGACCCCGCTTCGTAGCCGTGATTGCGGCGATCGGTACCGCTACTTCTTTTGGCCGTTGGCGCACTGAACTTCTTTCAATACGGCGGCATAGAGCTTGCCTATATTTTGCCCCCACTTGTTGCCGGAATTGTCGGACAAGCCGGTATCGAACACACAGTGCGAGAGGAGAGCTACCGCTATATCCCTCGCTATTTCTTCATCGGTTGGTCTATCCATTCCACCTCCATCAATATTAGATACGGATCAGAAGCTTGTGGGAAGATTCTCTCACAGTGCCGGCGGCTTTGCGACAACGCAGGCAATAATAATGGGCAAACCGGATGAACGGAGGTTCCACCTCATAGCGGACCACGGGTGGGTCTGAATGTTCAAACCCGCGCCTTCAATAGACCGCTGCGCGGTTATGGCCAGTAGGTATTCGTTCATGTTTTCATTCCCACGGTATTGGGCCCACGAACTCCACGCCACCGAGCCAGTGCGTCGGTTGCGACGGCGATGCCGAACGAAACGGCGAGCAAGCCGACGATGAACTCGTGGCCGACGGGCTCGGACAAAAAGAACGCGCCGAGAAAAGAGGCGGTGAGAGCGTTTACCGTGACGGTCAAGGCGACCGAAGACGGGCTCGCGAGCCTTATGCCGACGGACCAAACTATCCAGACGAGCGCGCATCCGAATGTGCCCAGATAGAGAATGGCAATCCAAGCCGCGGTTCCCAACGGCGGCAGCGCCTGAAGGACTCCGGACGCAAGGGAAACGGCGACGAGCACGACGGCGCCGACGCAGAGGCCAAAAGCGGTAAACGAAAGCGCGCCGATGCGCTGGATGAAAGAGCGGGCGAGAATGTTGCAGATCGCCTGCAGCGCCGCCGCCGAGATCATGATGAGGTCGCCTTTCCAAGCGGTCGAAGCCGCGCCGCCGAGCTTCGGCAATAAGGCATAGGCGAGTCCCGCGACGGCGATCAGTATTCCCGCGAGCCGGTTCCACGAGAACGTTTCTTGGCCGAGCAGGATGGCGAAGCCCAAGGTTAAAAGCGGCATGGTCGCAAGCGCCAAAGCGCCGCGGGCGGCCGTGGTGTAAGCGAAAGACAGGGTGAATAAGTAAGGGTAGAGAGCGTAGAACACTATGCTCAGCCCGACGGCTGCGAAAAATTGACGAGAGCATTCGAACTTGCGGACGGCGGGAACCGCGAAGGGTAGAAGACAAACGGCGCCGATCGTATAGCGCAGTGTCGTAACGGCGAGAGGATTGACGATGCCGACCGCGTATCTCGAAGCGGCGGCCGCAGTGCCGCCGAGCACGCTCCCAACCAACGCCGCCGCCACGCCGAGGAGTTCAGTCATGATTTCACGTCGCTGCGCTGCCGGAAGGTCGAATCCGATTTAGTTTGCGGTAAACTTAGGCTGTGCCGTACTTCGCGTTGAAATTTTGCTCGGTCATAACCAGTAA
>JBGQBP010000161.1:0-9118 GCA_041494945.1 Binatia bacterium
ACGGAGGAGCGTATGCGCACAGGTTCATACATTAACGGCCAATGGCATCACCCCAAGTCGGAGCGGCTCGTGCGCAATATCAATCCGGCCGACACCAAGGACGTGTTGGCGGAGTTTCCGGCCGCGACCGCCGAGGACGTTAAACGCGCCATCGACGCGGCGCAGGCGGCCTATCGCGACTGGAAGAAGACCCCGGGCCCCGAGCGCGGGCGCGTGATCTGGCGCGCCGCGGACATCGCCCGCCAGCGAGCGGACGAAATCGCGCGTACTTTGACGCGCGAAGAGGGCAAGATCGTTAAAGAAGCCAAGGGTGAAGTGCTGAAGGGCATTTCGCTGATGGAATTCTACGCCGGAGAAGGATTCCGCATGCACGGAAAAACACTCCCCTCCGAGGCGCGCGACACCTTCACCTACACGATCCGCCGGCCGCTCGGCGTCGTCGGACTCATCGCGCCGTGGAATTTTCCCTGGGCCATCCCCGTGTGGAAATCGGCGCCGGCCCTGGTTGCCGGCAATACCGTAGTGTTTAAGCCGGCCGAGCTGACGCCGGCTACGGCCTCATTGATGACTGAAATCTACGAGCAGGCGGGACTGCCTCCCGGCGTTTTCAACATGGTCGTCGGCTCAGGCTCCGTCGTCGGCGAGGCGATCGTGAATTCTCCCGCTATTCGCGCGGTCTCTTTTACCGGCTCCAACGAGGTCGGCGGCGCGCTTTACGTCAAAGCCGCGTCCCGCGGCGCCAAAGTGACCTGCGAGATGGGCGGTAAGAACGCGGTCATCGTGATGCCGGACGCCGATCTGGACAAAGCGGCGGTCGCCATTCACGGCGGCGCTTTCGGCTCGACCGGCCAGCGCTGCACGGCGACGTCGCGCGTGATCGCGATGCCGGCGGTCAAAGACGCCTTGATCGAGCGCCTCGTCGAGCAGGCGAAAAAGATCAGAATCGGATCGGGACTGGACGACAATGTCGACATGGGACCCGCCGTCGACGAGAGACAGTGGAAGACCGATCTCGACTATATCGAACTGGGCAAACGGGAAGGCGCGCGGCTGGTGCTCGGCGGCAAAAAACCGGAGCATTTGAACAATGGTTATTTCGTCGAGCCGACGATTTTCGACAACGTTTCGCCTGACATGCGCATCTTCCGCGAGGAGATCTTCGGCCCGGTGCTCTCCGTGAGCGTCGCGAAGAGCCTGGAGGAGGCGCTTCGGCTCGCCAACTCGGTGGAATTCGGTCTCACGACTTCCATCTTTACGGAGAACATCGATACGATCATGCATTTCGTCGAGGAGGTCGAAACCGGAATGGTTCACGTCAACGAGCCGACGATCGGCGGCGAGGCGCAGTTGCCTTTCGGCGGCACCAAGGCCACCGGCGTGGGCGAGCGTGAGATGGCCGAAGAGGGCCTCAATTTCTTCACCGAACTAAAAACCTGCTTCATCAACTACTCGGGCAAGGCCGAACGGCTGATGATACGATAACCCGTCAATCCGCCGTCGGGCTCTGATGCGTGAGCAAAATCTCCCTCCGCTCGCGCGCGGACTGCATGATCGTCTGTCATGCTGAGCGGAGCGAAGCATCTCTCTTTTCCGCTCAGGGCAGGCTCCGCGAAGAATCTCTCTTCAGATTTGCCTTTCGGTTTTCCCTCGAAACTCTAGACTCGAAACCCTAAACTTGCCCTCGGCCGGAAAGGCTCGCCTGCGAGGGATCCGCCCCTCATTACCACCACCAATCGTGTTTTTTCTTCGGCGCCGGCGGCTGCTCGATCTGCGACGGATGGTTCTCTCGCATCGCGCGATCGACTTCGGAGCGCAGCAGCTCCCAGATCTTCTCCAGACAGCGGATAAAATCCGGGTTGCCCATGCTCTTGATGCCGCGCGGCCGCGGCACGTCGATCGTGACCACGCTCTTCACCACTCCCGGCGCGGCGCTCATCACCGCGACGCGGTCGCAGAGCATCACCGCCTCTTCGATGTTGTGCGTGACCAGAATCACCGTCTTTTTGTGCTTCTCCCAGATACTGAGCAGCTCCTCGCGCAGCAGCAGCCGCGTCTGCGCGTCCAGGTTCGCGAAGGGCTCGTCCATAACGATGACTTCGGGATCGTTCGCCAGCGCCCGCGCGATCGCGACCTTCTGCTTCATGCCGCCGGAAAGCTCCATAGGATGCGTGCCGCCGAAGTCGAGCATGCGCACGACTTCCAAAAAGAATTGCGTCACCCGCTTGTAAGCCGGCGCGGACTGCTTGCGGAACTCCGGCCCCAACGGAACGTTGTCGGCCACCGTCCGCCACGGCATGAGCGCCGCGTCCTGAAACACCATCGAAACCATCGCCTCGGTTCGCTTCTCCCCGACGAACTCCACCGTGCCGTCGGTCGGCTTTTCGAGTCCGGCGAGAATGTGGAGCAGCGTCGTCTTGCCGCAGCCGGTCGGCCCGATCACGCCGAAAAATTCCCGGTCCCGTACTTCGAGATCGACGCCCGCGAGCGCGCGGACTTTTCTCTCGCCCTTCCGGCCGCTGACGAAAGTTTTGGTGAGTCCGTGAATGACGACGCGCATGGCGGCTATTTGAACTTGAAAGTGTCGTCGAAGAGACGGACGTAGCGATCGAAGTTGTCGTAAACCTCGGGTGAAGTCACCGCCGGGCGGATGCCTTCGATCAGCCGCGGCGGATCGGGCGGCGTGTCGATCCGGTCAGGGATTCGCTTGACCGAGCGAAGAATCTCCTGACCTTTCTTGGACAGAATGAAGTCGATCAGCAGGCGCGCGGCGTTGGGGTGCGGCGCTTTGGCGGCGATGCCCGTCGGATGAATACTGGCATAGACGGGATCGAGCGGCGTCCAATCGACGGGCGCGCCGCTTCCCTTGAGGATTTCATAGCTCTGGGAATAGACCGAGACCGAGCCCTTGTATTCTCCCGCGGCAACGAGCTGGGCGATCAGCGTCCTGCCCGGGCGCGGCTGGAGCTGCTGCGCCAGGCGGCGCATGAACGCAAGCCCGTTCTCCTCGCCGCCCATATTTCTCATCGTCGTGGCGAACCACTCATAGGCCCGCTGCTCGATTCCGATCTGCCCTTTCCATTCGGGCTTGAGCAGGTCTTCGTAAGATTTCGGCACGCCGCTTTTAGGGACGAGCTTCGTATTGTAACCGAAAACGGCGTAGGTTGTGTAGATCGAAGTCCAGAACGCCTGTGGATCTTTGTAGGCGTCGCGGAAAAATTTCCGTTCGGGAGAGTCGTAGGTTTCGAGCATTCCCCGCTTCTTCAGCAGATGGCCGTAAAAGCCGGTCTCAGACACGACGTCCCAGAACGGCTTGCCCGCGCGTGACTCGGTCAAGATTTTCTCCATGAGCTGCGAGTCGCTGGTGCGGTAGAACTCGCCGTCGATCTTCGGGTAGAGCTGTTTGAATCCGTCCACGAGCGCTTTTGCGTCGGTGGCGGTCATCGAGGCGTAAAAAACCACTTTGCCCTCGGCTTCGGCCTTCTGTTGCACCTCGGCGGCCTGGACCGTGAACGCAAGCAGACAGTTGAAGACGACGAGAGCAAAAAAAGTTTTTAATTTCATCTTTCCACTTTCAGCTTTCATCTTTCATCCCCAGCACTTTACCCGGTAGAGCGCCGGTATGTTTGCCGTCCTCGGTGAGAACTTGGCCGTTCACGATCGTCATTTGAACTCCCTTGGCTCTCTGGATAAGCCGCTTCTCTCCTCCTGGTAAATCATTTGCCAGCTCAGCCTCGCAATCGCCCACAGTCTGGGGATCGAAGAGCACGAGATCCGCCGCCATTCCGGGGCGGATCAAACCGCGGTCGTTGAGACCGAAGATCGAAGCGACCATGAAGGTGAGCTTGCGCACGCCTTCTTCCAGGCTCATGATCTTGCGCTCTCTGATCCAATGGCCCAGGAAGCGCGTGGCGTAACCGTAGCCCGCGTCGTAGATCAGATGGGCGCCGGCGTCGGACTGTCCCACCAAGGTGAACGGGCTCTTCAAAATCTCGGCGACGGCTTTCTCGTCGCCGTTGTTGCTCGACGTCTGAAAGAGGGTGTCGAGGTTTTCCTCCAGGGAGAGATCCAAAAATGCGTCCAACACTTCTTTATTTTGCATTTGAGCGATCTCGGCGACGCTCTTTCCTTCCAGCGGCTTGTTCTTCGGCGTCGCCGCTTTAATCATGTAGACCAGGTCCCAGCGCCGGGAAAAGCGCGAGCGAAAATGGTTCCCCACCGCTTCGTAGCGAAGCTTTTGCCTCGCCTCAGGGTCGCGGAAAATCTCCATCCTCTGCTCCAAAGGGGTGAACAAAATCTGTTTCCACGTCGGCAGGTCGTCGAAGACTTGCGCGTTCTTGAGATTGAAACGGTTATTGAACAGCCGGGCGTTGCACAGAGGGAAAGACGGAACGCCCGCGCCGAGAGTTTCTTCCGCTAGGTCCAGCAACTCGCGCCATTGGTCGGGCTTATCCCAGCGGTGCGCGATCGCCTGCCAGATCACCGGCCGCCCCACCGATGCGAGGCGCTTGAAGAGATCGACGCCCTTTCTTTCCGGCACCGCGATGCCCAACGTCCCGATGGAGATCTGGATCGATCCCCGGTTCAACTCGCCCAGGACGCCGGCCAATGCGAAAAGCTCTTGATCGTCCGCCAGACGGCTGGCGATCGGCCTCCCGTCGGTGCGCATGTGGACCGGATTGCGGTTGGTCGAAAAGCCGATGGCGCCGGCGAGCACGCTTTCTTTCAGAACCCGCTTCATCCGGCCGATCTCGTCCCCTGTCGCCGCGCGCTCGCAGGACGCTTCGCCCATGACGTATTGGCGCAGCGCGCAGTGGCCGAGCAGCGAAGCGACGTTAACGCCGAGCCGTCCGTTGAGCCGGTTCAAATATTCGCCGAAGCTCTCCCACTCCCAGCTTACCGCGTCCCGCAACACCTTGACGGGCATCGCTTCGACGCGAACGAAACTATCCAGGATGCTTTCTCTATCCTGAGGCCGCGAAGGCGCAAGCGTCAGGCCGCAATTCCCGGGTATGACCGTCGTGATGCCGTGGAAGCAAGAGGAGCTCGCGATCGGATCCCACAGGAGTTGCGCATCGAGATGGGTGTGAAAGTCGATGAATCCGGGCGCCACCGCCAGGCCGTCGGCGTTCACAGTGCGCCGGGCGGCGCCGCTCAGGCGCCCGGCCTCGACGATTTTCCCGTCCTGCACAGCCACGTCGCCGATATATGACGGCAGCCCGCTTCCGTCGTAGAGCCGTCCACCTTGAATCAACAGGTCATACATAGCGCGTTATCCTCTCGGTCTTCTGGACTCTAACCGCACGGATGATTTCCTGTCAACCGAGCCGCTCTTCGTTGACAACCCCAGCGCCTCTATGCAAGAAATCCAACATGAGGAACTGCAAGCCGGCCGGAAAGCGGTCTCGAACTCACTCGGCGACGCCGGCGCACGTCATCGACTCGGACGGGCACGTCCGCGAGACCGACGAGCAGATCATCGAATACATGTCTCCGGGCTACAGGTCGCGGCGCGAGGCGATGCTTTACTTTCCACTGGTGCCGCATCACGGCTGGCACCGCTCCATTCCTCAGAACGACTACCGGCATCAGGACTTCCGCGTGCCGGATTGGCGCGAGTGGGCGGCCAAGCTCGACGAGGGAAAGATCGAGCTTACCGTTCTCTATCCGACCCGCTTCATGCACATCGGCCAGATCGGCAACCCTGCGTACGCGGTTGAACTCTGTCGCGCCTACAACAACTTCCTCCACGACCGGTTCCTCAGCCGCGACGAAAGATTCCGCGGCATGGCGCTGCTGCCGCTGCAGGATACGCAAAGCGCGGTCAAAGAATTGCGCAGGGCGGTGAAGCGCTACGGCATGGTGGGCGGCATCCTGCCGGCCGAAGGCCTGCCGCTGCCATTGGGTCATTCGCTGTACCGGCCGATTTTTGCGGAAGCCGACCGGCTCGGCTGCGCGCTTTCCGTTCATTCATGCACGTCGCTCCGGGACAACGATCGCTTTTTGCAGCCCAACGAGGTGGCCGCTCTGGCGCACGTCATTCCGCAAATGCGCCAGTTCACCAACATCATGTTTTCGGGTCTGATGAACGGCCTGAAAAGATTGCGACTCGGTTTTCTCGAGGCCGGCTGCGGCTGGGTTCCGTATATGATCGGCAAAATCGAGGAGCGGCTGGAGCGCGTGCCGCCGCAAGAGCGGCCGGTCCTGCCGAGCGCGCTTCTCACCCGCAAACAACTTTTTTTTCAGTGCGGCGAAGAGATGACGACCCGCCGCGACGTCGAGCTATTGGGCGACGGCTGCCTGCTCTGGGCTTCCGACTTCCCGCACGAAGCGACCAAGACCGATCTACACGCGCTGGTGAAGGAATTCTTCGCGCGCAAAGACCTCGCGAGTGGCTCGAAGAAAAAAATCCTCTACGACAATCCAAGAAAATTTTACGCGCTTTGAGAAGAGTGATCAGCGTTTTGTCGAAAACCGCGCTTTCAGACCGGTCAAAAAGGTCCCAGATGCAAGGCGCGCGCTGATCCGCGAGCGCAGGCGTACTTTTTCCAGTACGTCGAGCGAAGCGGGTCGAGCGCAACGAAGCAGATGGGCCTTTTTCAACGGTCTGACAGGAGAGATTTTACGAAGCCGCTTTGATCAAGCTCCCGCACCAGCCGGCTGTCGGCGAAGTCGTCTGGATTCGCGCCTTTGGCCTTGGGATTTTGTTTTTCCAGGCCTTGAAGCAAGCTCGCGATTCCCCGAATGGAAGGATAGGGCGGGATGGAAAAGGATTTGATGACGGTATCGTAACTCTCTTCCAGTATTTCCTTGTTGTCGGTCCTGAAATACTTTCCCATGGCCTTCAACGCGAAATTCTTGTCCTTCTGGCCGCGGACTGCGCCCTCGATGTAGGCCCGCAGAAAACGCCTGACGACATCCTCATGGCTCTTTAAATACCTCCGGCTCGTCACAACTCCGTTGACGTGATACTCCGCGTCCAGTTTAGATAAATCCAAGAGCTCCTTCAGCTTGAGCTTCCTCGCTTGCAGCGTCGCCGGCGGACTTATGGCCGCCGCATGGACCTTTCCCGCAGCCATGGCAGTTACGGTTTCAGCCGGCCCGCCGGTCTGGACCATCGTGATATCTCGGTCCGGGTCGATGCCGTAGGCTCTGAGAGCGAACCTGGCGGCAAGATCCGAGAGAGTGCCGAACCGGGTGGCGCCGAACACCTTGCCTCTCAAATCTTCCATCCTCTCGACCCCCGGCCCGGCGAAGATCGAGAACAGAAACTTACGCACGATCGTGGCTACGATGACGGTGTCGGCGCCGGAAAAATTTGCTTGAATCGACGCCGCGCCGCCAAGCTGGATGATCGGCACTTCTCCGGCGAGCATCGCCTGCAAGGCCAGCGAGCTGCCCGGAATGCTGATCGCTTCGACGGCAAGCCCGTTCTTTTCGTAAAAGCCTCCCTCCTTGGCGAGCCACATCGACATCTGCGTGGCCGACGCCGAGCCGCCACCGATCCGGATCTTGTCTAGTTTCTTTTCTTGGGCGGAAGCCGAGGAGAGCAACGCGATGGCGAGGAGAAGAGCGAGGCCGCACACAAAGAAATTTTTCTGCATCAGTCCTCCGGATGGCACCTGCCGATCCTAAGGAGAAGAAGGCAGCAGTGTCAAGGACGGTTACGACGCTCTCAGCGCTCCGGGAACGATCCATTCGGCGGCCAACCGCCGCGCGCCGCCGGGAAAGTTGGGAGCGAGATAGGCTAGATGCTTTTCCAGTTGCTTCAGATCAATCGTCAAGCGATCGTCCAACCAGATGAGATAGTCGTCGAAGGTCTTGACGGCAAGGTCACGGGAAAGACCGAAATAGCTACCAAGCATGTGAATAGTTTCGCCGCGGTGCGTCTTGAGATAACGAATGCCCTCGCGGTGCGCTTCGAGAAATGCAGTGAAGTTCTTCTTCCCTTCGCGCAGGGCTTTCTCTGTGGTCTCCATCGTAACCGGCAACGGATCATCCACAACTTCAGGCCACCCGCTCATTCTCTTAAATCCTCTCTCTTCAGCCACGAAACCAAACTGCCGCGGCAGCAACGCAGCTTGAACCTCGCCGTTGATAAGCAGGTTGAAAGCATCCTGATCGCCCTCCGGCAATTTGACAATAATATCCTTCCCCAACTCCAACCGGCCTTGTTCCCGAAAGACCTGAGCCAACGGCGAAACGCTGGCCGTGCCTTCTCTGCAAGCAACCGACTTTCCCTTGAGATCCTCCACTTTCCTGATCTTCGGCTCGACCATCAGATAATAGGGACAACTATTCATGGAAGATCCAATGAGTCGGGTCGTCCGAGAGTCGAGAAAGTGCTGCAGCGAGGCGCGACCGACTACCAAAGAGATATCGGCGGCGCCACTCTCAAGCCTGCGATAGCGCTCTTCGGTGCCCTGGACATGCACCCAAGAAACCTCAAGGCCCTTTTGTCGGAAGATGCCCGCTTCGATGCTGAGATAACCTGAAGGGTCTCGGGAAAATTTTCCCGCGGCGCCTTCCAGCTTTCCGTACATCACTGTGAGCGGAGTCAGGCTCATCTTAATTCCTTTCTTTTTTTCCTTTCAGGGACGGGAGCACCATCTCGTAAAACTCGCGGTCTCCTTCGAAGATCTTAAATGTAGGTATCTCTTCAACCGTGACCCAGCGCGCGTCGCTCACCTCTCTCTTGTCCAGAACTAACTCTCCGCCAACGTACTCGGCCAGCCACCAGTGCAGCCGATACGTTCCGCTTGTCGTGATGTTTTCCCAAACCTTCCGCACCGGCCGAACCGCCAAGCCGACTTCTTCCATAGACTCGCGAGCGACCGCCGATTCCTGGCTCTCTCCCGGCTCGACCTTCCCGCTCACCGGCGCCCAGTATCCTGAATACAATCCGCGCGGCGCTCTTTCGATTAGGAGAACTTTGTCTCCGTTGATTATGACTGCAACGATCGCGTCGGAGAGCAGCATTAATAATTTTACGCGGCGTGACTGGACACCAGGTGAAAGTGTTCTTTTGCCTCTTCGTACTCTGGGAGCAATTCCCGGCACCTTTCAATTAAAGCTTTTGCCTCGTCACTTCGACCCAGCTTAAAAAGCACCCAACCTTTAG
>JBGQBP010000162.1:0-9111 GCA_041494945.1 Binatia bacterium
GGTCCGGGCGACGTCGCTCGGATCGGAGCGGAACAGGAAACTGTTGGGCCGCGCCTTCAGCGCGACGCCCATCCCGCCTTCGACCATCTGGGCCATCAACCGGTCGTATTCTTCCCGGCTGCCGTCACACCAGTAAACGGAATCGGGCCCGCATAGCTCGGCCGTTTCGCGGACCCAACTTTTGAGTTTTTCATTGTTCACTGCGTAAGACATTTCCTTCCTCCAAAAAAATCACGCCGCAAACGAAAGCTTGCGGCGGTTCGAGCCCGCATGAAGTCCCGTGAGCGCGTTCACGCATCGCGGAAGAGAGGGCAAGTACAAACCCAATCTACCACTATTTCTTAGGCGAAAACCCGGCGGAAATCAATCGGGGAACGGCGGGCTTGGTCCAGCTCTTTGTGGCTGCCGAGCAACACGAGGACATCTCCGGCCGCCACGATTCCCAAGGGTTTCTCATGACGAACAAAGTCACGCGACGGGTGGCCCCTTCCTCAGATACAGAATCCCGAAGTCGTGGCGGGTCAAGGAACGAGCATAACGAGGCGCGAGCCCCGAGGCGACCGAGGCGTACTCTTGTTGTACGCCGCAGGGAGACCGAGGGGCGATGAACGAAGTTAGGCGACGCTCATTGGCCCGCCATCGTGTAATTGGCGGTAACGACGGTGTGAATCCCGCCGCGAACGTTGAAGTCGCCCACGACGGTCATCGATTTCGGCCGGCACGCGCGCACGAGGTCGTCGAGTATCCGATTGATCACATCTTCGTGAAAAGCGCCTTCGTCGCGGAACGACCAAAGATAAAGCTTGAGCGATTTGAGCTCGATGCAGAGCTGGTGCGGCACGAAGCGAATACGAATCGTCGCGAAGTCGGGCTGGCCGGTGCGCGGGCACACGCACGTGAACTCCGGACACTCCATGCTGATCTCATAGTCCCGGCCCGGCCGCGGATTGGGAAAAGTCTCCAACTCTTTGCTCGGCTTCGTCGGCATGGGGCCATCTTAACGCACCCTTCCGGCATTTTCCAAGTCGCGGCGGCGATGTGTAATTTCGACGCGCGATCATTCGATCTCCGCCACCAGGCCGAAACTTTTCAGTAGTTTTGGAGCTTTTTGCCTTAGTGCGGCACAAGTGCTACACTTCGTAAAACGGAAGAGAACGATGCCCGCAAAAAATCCACGAGTGAATGTGGTGTTGGAAAAACCATTATACGACAGCGTTCGTCGCCTCGCGGCAAAGGAAGAAATATCCCTGTCACTGAAGATCCGAGATCTCATCAGGGAAGCTCTTGAAGCGCAGGAAGATGCCGCGTTGGCGGATTTCGCCGAAGAGCGCGAAAAAACCTTTCGTCGCTTTCGAGGCGCTAGTCATACGCAAGCGTGGACTCTTGGATAGCCCAGTACAGCCGAAAAGAGCTGAAGGCTCGATTGATTGTGGAATATCGTTCGGGACGGCAGGAGGCGTGTCGAACAAGTCGAGATTTTACCCATGTAGATAAAGAAGCCTGGTCTTCGAGAGAGTACTGAACAGCAAGCTGTTGGGAAAAATCGATCGCGGTCTAATACTCCATCTGGAACTCGAAGATTATGTCAAGCTGTAGTGGCGAACAATCCTGCCGCGCGCTCTTTCTCCCTTTTTAACTGTCGCCTCGCGCCTCATGCCTGTCCTGTTGCCTATCGCCTACTGCCTAACGCCGCGCGCCTATTTTATTTTTGACTTCCCCAAATTTTAGCGAGCTGCTGGTCGCGGCCGCAGCCAATGCGGTACGCCTCATAGCGTGCCGGGTTTTTTATATAGAAGTCCTGGTGATAATCCTCCGCAGGATAGAACTCCGAGGCGGAGAGAATTTGGGTCGCGATGGGTTGTTTGAAGCGGCCTTGGAGAGCCTTCTTGGAATTTTCCGCCAGGCGCTTCTGTGTTTCATCATTATAGAAGATGGCCGTGCGATACTGGTCCCCGAAGTCGCAGAACTGTCCGTTCGGCGTGAGCGGATCGATGTTGTGCCAGAAAGCGTCGAGCAGTTTCTCGTAGCTGACTTTTTTCGGATCGTAGGTAACCTGCACGGACTCCATGTGGCCGGTGCGGCCGGTAACGACCTCGTCGTAGGTCGGATTCTTTTTGGTGCCGCCGGTGAAGCCGGACACGGTCGCAACCACGCCGTCGACTTTGTCGAAGAAACGCTCGACGGACCAGAAACACCCGCCGGCAAAAATCGCTTTGGCAGTTTGAGGGCCGCTACCGCTCTCGGCTGCGGAAGCCATCTGAGCAAAAACAAGAACCACCACGCCGGCTAAAGAAAGCGCGTTCAAAACTTTCCGTATATTCATCTTCCCCTCACGAGCGGAGATTTATTCAAATCAGATACCTTTCACCCCTCTTTTGCAATAGTCTCGTCCCAGAGCACAACGTAAAATTCAAAGACCTAACCCCGAATCCCGTGCGGGGAAGAACTTTGAAGCCCAGAAAATGAGGGAAGCGGCTCCGCTGGCGAAGCCGATCCGCGAGGATCTCCGCCGGTTAAAAACGAAAAGCCTTCTTCTGTGGGGAAACAATGATCGCGGCGTCAGCGTCGAGCGGGGAATTTGGCTCTTTCAATTTATCTCGGGAGCCGAATTCCATCTCTTCGACCATTGCGCCCATTGGGTCCAGTGGGACCAGGCCGCCGGGTTCAATCGGATCGTGACGGATTTTCTCAAATCGCTCTAGGAAGATCGGCTGAATCATCCCAGCAATTCAGAGAGGCTGCACATCAATGAAGAAAGAAACAGAAATGCATTCAATCGGTGAGCCAGAACCCCAATTTGTGATAGTTGCGCAATTGCGCAAACGTGACAAGGTCGATTGTCGCGGTGCTGGCGTTGCGGCGACTAGCAAGGCACGGTAAAATCGCGGACAAATATAAATGAAGGTTACTGTCCCCGGAACTTCCCCCCAAGGGATTTGACTTCCTCTCTCTCGACGGGAGAGGATCGAGGTGAGGGTAAATTTGAATCACCCCTCATCCTAGCCTTCTCCCGCAAGGGGAGAAGGAATAATTCGGACGGAAAGACGAATCAGTTGAGCTGGAAAACTCCCTGGTAATCGGAATTACACGGACTTGTTTTGGACAAGAGGAGGACAAAAACCATGAAACTCGTCTTGCTGCTTCTCACGCTGCTAATTCTCCCCGTTTCAGTGACAGCCCGGGACGCCGTCGAGCGCGATGAGCATGAAATGCATCGTCTTCACAACGATCCGAAGGCCTACATCGGCGCGCTCGAAGATCCGAAGCGGGACGCTTATCAAAAGCCGCAAGAAGTCATGACTGCCCTTGGAATAAAACCAGGCGAAGTCATCGCCGATATTGGAGCCGGCTCCGGCTACTTCACTTTTCGCCTGGCGTACCACGTCGGCGATAAAGGCAAGGTCTACGCCGTGGACGTAAGCCCGGAGATGATCCTGCACATCAACCGCCGCATCCGTGAACTTAAGGTAAACAATGTTGTTTCCATCCTCGCCGATCCCGACGATCCACTGCTCCCCGATCGCTCGGTTAATCGCTTCTTCTTTTCGGAATCCTGGCACCACATCGAAAAGCAGACGAAGTACCTTTCGCTGATGAAGCGCGTGCTCAAACCTGGCGGAGAAATTATCATGATCGACTTCCAGAAAAAAGAACTACCCGTCGGTCCGCCACTTCAAATGAAAATCGCCCGCGAGGATCTGATCAAGCAGATGGAGAGCAACGGATTTCGGCTGAAGAATGAGCAGACGTTTCTGCCGTACCAGTACTTTCTTGTATTTGTGCCGAAATAGTGTCTACTTCGGTGCCTACTTCGGTACTTCGGACTTCGGTGCCGACTTCGGCGCCGACTTCGGTGCCCGACTTGCCTAGATTGCCTAACTTGGACTCACCATAGAATGAGCCGCTCTCGGACAAAAAACGGGGATCAAGGAGAAAAAAGTACGGGTGTCCAATGATCGTTCGCAACAGCCAGAGACCGTTAACCACAATCTCCTCACCCTCAAACGAAAAAATCTCGATGCCTGCGAACTCGCCCGGCGAGGTATTCAAGCGGCGCTATTTATCTCCCCCCGACGCCTAACGAAGGTCGTTAAGAAATTTCGCCAAAATCCCTGGCCTAAATGCTGCGCGATGTGAACATCCTCAGGAGCGGCTATGATTGTCTCCGCGAAGAGAGAAATCTGTGCCGTACGGCCTTATTGCGCGTTTAACGCATCCTGTGGTATTTTCGAAAATCATGGCTCACAAGTACATAGTTACCCTCACCCAGGGTGAGGACGGATACATTGTGGCTGAGTGTCCCTCGCTTCCAGGGTGTGTGTCGCAAGGGAAAACACGCGAAGAGGCGCTTAAGAACATCCAGGAGGCGATCGAGGGTATTATTGAAGTTCGCAAGTCCCAGCATCTTCCCATTCCTTCCCCCGATATCGTAGAGATCAGCGTCGCCGCTTAATGCCTCCACTCCCCGTCATCTCGGGCCGTGAAGCAGTCAAAGCATTTCAAAAGTTAGGTTTTCTTTTCCATCACCAGCGAGGAAGCCACATCGTGCTCTATCATCCAAACGGGCGCCATCTCTCGGTTCCAGACCACAAAGAACTCGATCGGGGAACTCTGCGATCGCTCATCCGCGGCGCCGGTGTCACGGTGGACGAGTTTGTAGATCTGCTCTAGGCGGTTCCAGGGTCAGAAGGTTCCAAGGTCAATCTTGAAAATTAGAGTTTGAAAATTACCAGAAGACCAAATCACCGCCGGAGACATCAAGCGCTTCGCCGGTCGTATGGGAGGAGTCGCTCGACGCCAGAGAAAGAGCAGCTCTGGTGGTGTTCCGGATCAGACTTCTACGACTCAACATTCTCCACGACGGCTCACGATGAGGTCTTTCCCTTTGCCGGCCGAGGCTTGCGGCCTGCAAATCTTCTCTTGACGGATTACGCCGTACTGCACTAGAAAGCGCATTCAATAAAGCCGATTCACGACAGGCCGGATTCGTAGATCCCGTCACATCTTGGATTCGTTTTACAATAGCCCGGACAGGGTTTCTCCAGCCGGGCTTTTGTAACTTTTGAGTTGACTATGGCTGAAAAAGAAGTTCTGATGATTCAGCTTTTAGTGGAAAGAATACTAGTCTGCAATGGAGGTGAAGAATGCACATGGTCAATCGAGTGAATTTCTTAGTGGTTTGCATGGTTACATTTTTAGTAGTCATTGGATGCGGGAAGAAAGAGACACCCAAGGGTAGAGTGTTCTTTTCAGAACCGAAAGACGGTGCAGTGATCAACGGGCCAGTGAAGGTAGTCATGGGTCTCGAGGGAATGCAAATCAAGCCGGCCGGTGAGGTTGTTGAAGGCGCCGGTCATCACCATATTTTGATCAACAAAGATTTCATGAGTCCGGGTCAGGTGATCCCGACGGACGATGATCACAGGCACTTCGGGAAAGGACAAACGGAAGCAGTTCTGGAGTTGCCTCCGGGCGACTATAAACTGACGCTCCAGTTCGCGGACGGCCTCCATCGTTCCTACGGCAAGGAACTATCCGCGACCATCAACATTAAAGTCGCATCAAAGTAAAATCCTTTTGATTCGTTTTACGCCAGCCCGGACTGGGTTCTCCCAGCCGGGCTTTTTGTTTCTGGCGAGCGAAGAAAATGGTGATGCCTGGCATGTTCCAGATAAGGATAAGGGAAAGGGGTCAAGTCCGCTCTTGGCTCTTTGGGCAATCGGAAGAGTGCACTCGATGCTTAGCTAGTCCCGCAAAAGCCGTCGCTCACGCCACGCGTTTCCGCAGCGGACGCACCGCAAGCTGCATTCCCATCGCCCGCAGAAGCGACCTCAGGCTTTTCAGTTCCGGGTTACCTTTCGGCGAAAGCGTCCGGTAAAGAGTATTGACGTTCAGCTCCGCCTCTTCCGCGAGTTTCGTCACACCGCCGAAGGCTTCGGACATCCGGCGTAATGCGAGCATCAACTCGTCTTGATCGCCGTCTTCAAGGACAGAGTTCAAATATTCCGCCGCAAACGCCGGGTCTTTTCGCAAACTCTCTACCGTCGCCTCATCGTGGCTACGGGATGCTGCTAATTTTACTTTACGACTCATCGTTGCCTCCTCTGATAGTCATGCCAATATCTCACGGCTTCTTTCACGTCCGCCGCCTGAGTGCGTTTCGAGCCGCCACAAAGCAAAAGTATGATGGTCTTTTCGTCTTGAGCGTAATTACACCCGGTAGCCTGGACCAAAGTCGATTCTCACCTCCCACACTCCGTTCTCGCAAAATTTGTGGTCGCCGAAATTCCCCGCGATTAACCGGTCAACCCGGCGCTGGATGACAACCCGCCCTTTCATATCCTTGAGCTTGTCTAGCCACTGCTGATATGGATCCTTCCCGGAAGGAGTTCGATAGTGACGGATCTCCACTAGAACAGTATTAGCTTATAAGCGAAAATTTGCAAGCCCGACCGTATTGCGTCTCGCCGGTCGCAAGAGAGGCGTCTTCCCAAACGCCAAGGGATCAACGCCAGGCGACCCGATTCTGACTTCTGACTCCTGTAATGATCGCCGACGGCTCTTCTTCGTTTGACAAGAAAACTGCTCGATGCTAAACGAACAAGAGTCTCGCCTGCTGAACTTCACGGAGGAAAAAAGTACATGAGCACCATCAAAGAGCCCCGGTCCGGGGAGAAGATGACGGCTGCCGAGGCCAAGGCCTACGTCGATTATCTCTACGCCAAAATGTACGAGCATTGGAAAGTAAAAATCCAAAGCGGCTCGTTCATGACGCAGCTCCGGGCGGGGAAACTTCCTCTGCCGGTGATCCGGCGGTTCTTCAAAAACTGGGGCCGCTTTTCCCTCGAAGTAAACGGCCTGAACGCCGTCTCGTATTACATTCATCTTCCCTTCTTTGTCCGCAACTTCGATCTGCTCGGCCCCCTTTGCGCCAAGATCGCCGACGAGCTGATCTCGCCCAAGCCTCCGGGACACGTCCTCGTGCTGTTAAAGACGGGCGAAGCGCTGAAATTAAACCGCCGGGAGATTCTGGAAGACCCGTTTTTGCCGGAAGCGCGCGCGATCAACGACTTCACCCACAAGATTTTCATGGACGGCTCGATCGCCGAGCTTTGGGGTCTCCACGTCTTCGAAGAATCTCTCTCCTATTGGTCCGGGGAATGGTTCAAGGCGCTCACGACGCACTACGGTTTAACCAAAACGCAAGCGGTATATTTTTCGACCCACGAAGAGGCCGACCTCGAGCCGCACGCCCTGGGAGACACGGGCGCGGAGGTGATGGGACACGGCGCGTTTAACCGCGCGATTCTGGAGCGCGTGCTGCAAGACGGCAACGTCGATTTCCGCGCCGGCTATTCGATGGAATATTGCGCGCTCGCCATGATCGATCTGCACGCGCAGATGAAGCGCGCCGCGATGGAAGATCCGTATCCGTGAAAAGCCTAGGCAACAGGCAATAGAAAGAAATTTCTTGCCTTCCTAATACCTATTGCCTACTGCCTGATGCCTGTTCTTCTCTCCGCGCCGGTCCTCGGCCAGGAATTCTACCGCTGGACGGATGACTCGGGCGCGGTCCACTTCACCGATAACATCTATTCGATCCCGGAAAAATATCGCAACCAGGTCGAGAAGCGACAGTACGTGCCGCCGCGTCAATTTTCATCGCCGGTTCGCGAACAAGAAAAGGGAAAGCCGCAAACCGCGCAGATCGTGGTTCCCTTCGAGCGCCAGGGCAGCCTCATCATCGTCGAAGGAGTCGTCAACCGCAGCACGCCGGTAAAATTCATCCTCGACACGGGCGCCGAAGTCACAAGCCTGCCGCGGTCGCTGGCGCCGCAATTGGGAATCGATCCCGGCAGCAGCGTGCTGATCACGATGCAAGGCATGGGGGGAAACACCGAGGTGCCGCTGGTCGAGCTGAACAGCATCGCCGTCGGCGCCGCCGAGGGAACCAACCTGGATGTGTTATTGAGCGACACTCCAGTGAAAGATACCGGCCTTCTGGGCGCGGACTTTCTGGCCGACTACAAGGTCAACATCCAGTACGCCGAAAATCAGGTGACGTTCGAGGCCGGGGACCGTTCGTACGGCGGGCACACCTTCGAGTGGTGGCAAAAAAAATTCCGCATGTTCCACGCGATCAAAAGGAAATATGAAAATATCCGCGACACCAGGGGCGCGGCGTCGACCGACCTCATCGCCAAGCAGCTTGCGGCTGTAGACCAGAAGCTCAGCGAGCTCGAAGGCCGCGCGTCCCAGGCGGGTATACCGAGAGAATTCAGGCAGTAACGGCGAATAATTTTGAGTTTTGAGTTAACCCGAGACTCGGGAGATCGAGTCATGTGCCGCCCGGATGAAGGCGTCACACGGTTCTAGCACGGAGCCTTTCGATCAGAGCCGCGATTTCTTCGAGGCGGGCGCGGACTTCTCCTTCGGCTTTCTTCAGCTCCTCGGGAGAGACTCCTTTGTGAACCGCGTCCTCGTATTCCGTCACGGCCATGCCAAACACTCTCAGCAGGCGGCGGGTCTCATCGGACGGCATCGCTTACCTCGTTAACGAATTCCCAGTTCAGTTAATTTTTCTTTAGGGACAAACCCGGTCTCGTCCCATCCCCGCGCGCGGTAATAGCCTTGAATCATCCCGCGCAGCTCCTCTGTCGTTAAACTTACACCACGCGCCACGCCGGTGGGAAGCGCCTCTTTCAACAAACGCTCGGGCAGCCAGTCGTCTTCGGGCCGCCAGCCCTCGCGCACATTGAAAAGTTTTTTCAGCGTGTGGATGCGCTCGCCGATGCGGCGCAGCTCGTCGCCCGAACAATTCCACCCCGTAACTTTGCCAAGAAGCTCCGCCGATTCGGAATAGAAATCGGTGAAGCATTTGCGGAGAAATTTACATACGATCAGCGAGTCCAAAACCGCCGCGAAATCTTCGGAGGCTGCGACCAGAGAGCCGCGGGCGGGATCGGCGCGCAGCCGATCCACCGCGCCGGAAAAATCCGCTTCATAGGCGCCGGAGCGGTTGTGGCACGCGCCGCGCGGGCTGACGGCCAAGCCCAGCGCCATCGTTTTCAAACTACGCGGCTCGTAGCCGGGCATCTCCAGCCCTTTGAC
>JBGQBP010000163.1:0-9093 GCA_041494945.1 Binatia bacterium
ACCGCCCTTTGAATCCGTTCTTTGTACTCGCCGCCTTTTGCCGCAAACTCCGCCGACAGGTTGGTGCCGAAGTCGACGTGCCCTTCTTCTTCCCGGATAATGTCGGGGTCCTCGACGACGCGGGCGAGCGGCAGGTAGGTGCAGTCCAGGAATTCCTCGAGCTGAAAACGGCCCACGCGGTCGACCAAGAAACCGAAAACGGCATAATCTTCCCACGTCGTGATCTGGCCGCGAAAGGCTTCGACGTATCTCTCTTGATTGGGCCGGCTGAGTGTATAGGAAACATCGACCCCGACGTCGCCGGCGAGCTTGGCCATTTTTCTAAAATGGTCCATCTCCTCGGCCGCCGTTCGGGCGACGATCAACTGATCCAGTTTCGTCGGCGCATTGGGCAAGATGTCCTTGACGTAGAGATTCGGCCCGCCGATCTCGCAATCCGCTTGAATGGCCAGGACGCGCCGTATCAGGTCCTGGTATTCGGGGTCCGTCTTCTCGAAATCTTTAAGCTCGACCTTGTCCGTGAACATCTTTGCTACCTCCGCGCCCAGGATTTTCTAACGCTCGTTCTAAAAAGTCCTTAACATAAAGAGCAGCGCGAAATCAATAGCCTTGCACAAGCTTCTCTTTACTTAGTGTGACTTTGACACTAAACTTGGTTTTATCCGCATCGAAACGAGACGCCGCCGTGGAACATTGCCCCGACCTCGCCCTGCTCACCGACCTCTACCAGCTCACGATGGCGCAGAGTTATCTCCAGAGCGGCAGGCTCGAGCCCGCGACCTTCAGCCTATTTATCCGCGCCTATCCGCCCAACCGCGGCTACTTCGTCGCCGCGGGCCTGAAAGACGTGCTCGATTTTCTCGCAGGCTTTTCTTTCAGCCGCGAAGCGATCGACTATCTCCATTCCACCGGAATGTTCGCCTCCGACTTTCTCGACTACCTGCGGCAGCTCCGCTTCACCGGAGAAGTCTGGGCGGTTCCCGAGGGCCGTATCTTTTTCAAAGACGAGCCGATTCTCGAGATCACCGCGCCGATCGTCGAGGCGCAAATCGCGGAGACCTTCGCCATCAACCAGATCCATCTTCAGTCTTTGATCGCGACCAAGGCGTCGCGCTGCGTTCACGCCGCCCGCGGCCGGGGCGTCGTGGATTTCTCGCTGCGGCGGACGCACGGAATCGACGCGGGCGTCAAGGCCGCGCGCGCGAGTTACCTCGCCGGCTTCGCGGGCACCAGCAACGTTCTCGCCGGAAAGAAGTACGGCATCCCGGTAGTCGGAACGATGGCCCATTCTTTCGTTTCGAGCTTCGAGCGCGAGATCGACGCTTTCCGCGCGTTCGTTAAAAGCTTTCCGGAGAACTCGATTTTGCTGATCGACACCTACGACACGATCGCAGGCGCGCGTAAAGCGGTGGAAGTCGCGCGCGAGATGGCGTCGCGCGGCCGGAAGCTCCGCGGCGTCCGCATCGACAGCGGCGATCTCGCCGCGCTCGCGCGCGCGGTCCGAAAAATTTTCGACGAAACGGGATTCAGCGACGTGAAAATCATCGGCAGCGGCGGCCTGGACGAATACGATCTGGCCGGATTCTCCGACGCCGGCGTCCCCTACGACAGCTACGGAGTCGGCACCCGGATGGGCGTTTCCGCCGATCAGCCGTGGCTGGACATGGCTTACAAGCTCGTGCAGCAAAACGGCAGGCCGGTGCTGAAACTCAGCTCGGGCAAGTCTTACTACCCGGGACGGAAACAGATCTTTCGCCTGCAGGACGGCGGCCGCAAGCTCAAGAAAGACGTGATCGCGCTCCGCGACGAGACTCTCCCCGGCGGCGAGCCGCTGCTCGAAAAAGTAATGAAAGACGGGAAGACGCTGGGCGCCTATCCTTCGCTGAATGATATTCGCGCGCGGTTTCTCGCGGAGTTCGAGCGACTCGACGAAATGGTCAAGGCGATTCACGATCCCGCGGTATATCCCGTTGAAATCAGCCCGCGGCTCATGCGCCTGAACGAAGAGACCTCCCGCCGGATAACGCAAGCCGAGCTCCAACCCTGCGCCCGGCGCGCGTCGGGCCAAGGCTGAGCGAGTCCGAGCCCGTTCCCTTGACAGTCCGCAGCGGGCACTATAGGACTCGCACTGTGAAGCGCACCGTTGCGAGCTGCGGGATTTTGGCCCTGTCGCTGCTCGCTTTCAGTTCACCCTCGATCGCCCAGGGAAAGCCGGAGAAGGAACGCATTCGCATCGGTTACGCCGCGCGCGCCGTGGTGCACTCGATTCCTTACGTGACCAAAGAGGCGGGATTTTTCCGCGAGGAAGGACTTCAGGTGGAAGTTGTGAGAACGGCCGGCAACGTCGCGCCGATGACGCTCGTTTCGGGCGACGTGGAGTTTTCCATCATGTCGGCGTTTCTGCTCCTGCCGGCGGCGGTCCAGGAGCGCGACCTCGTGATGCTGGCCGGCTTCACGCGCTATGCCTCGATGTATCTGGTCGCGCGGCCGGAAATTTCGACCGCGAACGATCTCCGAGGGAAGATCGTCGGCCTGCAGCGTCCCGGCGACGCCTACGAAAAAAACGCCCGCGTCGCGCTGCGCCACCTGGGACTCGACCCGGACAAGGACGTGAAATTTCTTTATCTCGGAAGCAACGAAGTGATGTGGACGTCGCTGAACGCACGCCGGGTCGGCGCCACGATGCTAACGCCGCCGAGCACGCTGTTCGCGCGTAAAAGCGGTATGAATTTTCTCGTCAATCTCTCGGATCTAAAGATCGAGTACCAGGGCTCGAGCCTGACCGCGCGAAGATCGTTCCTCAAAGAAAATCCAAACGTCGCGCTCCGCGCGGTGCGCGCCATAGTCCGCGGAATTCACTTTTTCAAAACGCGAAAAGAAGAGACTCTGCGCATCCTGGCGAAATTTTTCGGCACCACCGACCGGGATGCGCTCGAAGAATCGTGGAACTATGCTTCCGACGTGCCGACCAAACCTTACGCCTCCGAAAGCGCGGTCCAAGCGGTCATCAACCACCTGGTCGAGTTGAATTCGCGCATCGGCCAGCGCAAGGCCGCCGAGTTTATCGACTCGGGCCCGCTCGCGGAATTGGATCGGGCCGGCTACATCGATCGGCTTTACGCAAAATAATAAAAGAAAGGGTCGCAAACTAAGCGCGCCAACAACTATGCCATTCGCCAAACTCGATCTTTCACCCAAAGTGCTCGAAGGCGTTCGCGCCGCGGGCTACACCGATCCTACTCCGATCCAGCTTCGCGCCATCCCGATCGTCATGGAGGGACGCGACCTCATCGGCTGCGCGCAGACCGGCACCGGGAAGACCGCCGCCTTTGCGCTGCCGATACTCTCCCGACTCGGGCAGCACGGCGCGCTGCGCTCTCTCGTGCTCGAGCCCACGCGCGAGCTTGCGGCGCAGGTCGAGACCGCCATCCGCGATTACGGCCGCTTCACCAACCTGCGCACCACGGTCGTCTTCGGCGGCACCGGCTACGGCCGGCAAGACGAGACGCTCAGGAAAGGCGTGGACATCCTCGTCGCGACGCCGGGCCGCTTGCTCGATCAGATGCAGCGCGGCATGATCCGGCTCGACAAGATCGAGATCCTCGTCCTGGACGAAGCGGACCGCATGCTCGATATGGGTTTTATGCCCGACGTGCGCCGCATTCTCGAGCGCTGCCCGCGCACGCGCCAGACGATGCTGTTTTCCGCGACGATCCCGCCCGAGATCGAGCAGCTTTGCAAGTGGGCGATGCGAACTCCCGAGACCATCGAGATCGGACAGCGCCGCGCGCCCGCCGAGACCGTGACGCACGCGCTCTATCCCGTGGCGAGCGATCAGAAGCAGGAGCTCCTGGAAGAACTTTTACGGCGCACCGAATACAACCAGGTGCTGATCTTCTGCCGCACCAAGGACCGCGCCGACCGCGTCGCGCGCAAGCTGCACCAGGAAGGCCATGCCGTCGCCGTGCTGCACTCCAACCGCACGCAGCGCGAGCGCGAGCAGGCGTTGAACGGTTTTCGCAACGGCCGTTACGAAGTCATGGTCGCAACCGATATCGCCGCGCGCGGCATCGACGTCGAGCAGATCAGCCACGTCATCAATTTCGACGTGCCGCACCATCCCGAGGACTACGTCCACCGCATCGGCCGCACGGGCCGCGCGCTCGCCGCGGGCGACGCCTTCACTATCGTGATCGCCGAGGACCTGCAGGATATCGCCGCCATCGAGCACTTCATCGGCCAGAAGATTCCCCGCGTCAAGCTCGAAGGATTTCCTTACAAGTACACGCGCCTGCTCGAAGCGGCCCCGCCGCCGCCCTTCGGCGGACGCTCCCGCCGCAAAAGCCGGTGGTAGCCAAACCGCCTGCTCGATCGGCGCTTGGCGAAAAGGCTTACGCCGTTCGCTCGATCACCTTTGTTCGAACGAACCGATATCGCAGGGAGTATTTCTCGGTTGCGGACGCATGGTGCCGCGCTGATCGGTGGCAGGACAGCCGATCGTCACCTTCTTAAGGGCCGGACTCGTCTTCGCAACAAGCGCACGAGTCTGGGTGAGTCCTCCGTTAGCTTTCAGCGGGCCCAGGATTTTCGAAAGCGTAACGCCGGATGGCGGCACGACGTCGGTCACTCCCGGCGTAAGGCCGCTGACGCCATTTGGATCGTAGATTCCTGCGTTGCCGTTATTCCCAAACAAGTTGAAGTTGTTGGCGGTAACGATGTTGACAGTAGTGCCCAAGGGGGGAAAGAGGGGAAGGGGAACATAAAGAACATAGGAGGAAACATCCTCAAAGTTGGCGATTTCAGATCCATTGGTCGCGCTGTTGCCGGAGATCAGACTGCGGTTGAGCGTAAGATAGTTATGATACTGCGCGCTCGAATTATAAACACCGCCGCCGAAACTATCGGGAGCATATCCGGTGCCGTTCGTGGCCGTATTGCCGGCAATCGTGCTGTTGGTGATCGTGAGCGTGCCTCTATTGGTATACACGCCGCCGCCAGCGCCGGCGTTAGAAGCGTAGGCGCCGCCATTGGAGGCTGTGTTCCCTGAGATGATCGCTTTATCGATTACCAGCATGCCGAGATTATTTATTGCGCCGCCGTTGACATATGTATTGCCGCCGCTCAGCGTCAGATTCTGGAGCGTGAGACTCCCCGTGGGACTTACAGTAGCGATGCGAAACTGAGGCGCGGCGCCCGAGCGGACAATCTTCCCGCCGTTTCCCATGATCGTGATCTGGCCGGTGATTATCGGCAGACCTGCGTAGCTATAGTACGGATCAGAGTAATAAGTGGTGAGAGTAATGTTAAGGGGCTTTTTCTTAATCTTGGCCAGCACGATCGTGTCGGCGCCGAGGCCTGGCGCGCACTGCGTAGAGCCGTCCTGGTTGTCATGCTCGGCGTTGATGATCGCCTCGATCAATGAACACTTGGTATCTAATGTATTGACGGCGGGGTCCGCTATGTTGACCGTGATCGTCGCCGCCTGAGCGCCCTGCGCCAGCGCCAGCAACAGCGCCGCGCCGGCCAGGGAAGCCGCCAGCTTCCGCCGCCACTCCGGAGAAACCGCCGTCAGCTCGCTAGACCGCGCGAGCTGGCGTTGAAGAGCGCGGCGCGCGCCTCGCGGCAGCACGCGCAACTGAGCGTAGCAGGCCGCAAAACGCGGAAAGAGCTCGGCGCTTTGCGTCAACGCCTGCGAGAGCAGCGGAGTCTCTGCGGCCTCGGCGATCTGCGAGTCCCACGCTGCGACGATCGCATCGTCGAGCGGCGGCAAGTAGGGCTGGAAATAATTCATGCAAGCTCCTTATTTTCCAACGCCACTACCACGCTTCCAGTTTTGGTTTTGAAGTTTCGAATCTCACGCACCGGCCATTCCCGCTCTTTCAGCGCCTGCGCGACGCGCTCCATCACGCCCTGCCAATCATCGAGCCGGCTCTGCCGGAACAAGCGCATCGTAGGATACCACGGCGTCGTTTCGCCCAGCAAACCCCAGCGCCAATCCACGATCTCGCTCAAGAGCGTCCAGACCGGCCGTCCCAGCGCGCCGGCCATATGGGCCACGGAAGTATCGACGCTGATAACCAGATCCATTTGCTCGACGAGCGCGGCAAGATCGCCGAAGTCGCCGAGCAGCGGACCGAGATCCTCCACGCGCACCTCGGACGGCAGGTCCGCCAGCTCGCGGGCGCGCTCGTCTTTTTGCAAGCTGTAGAAAGCGACGCCCGGAGTCCGCAGGACCGGCAAAAACTCGCTCAACGCAATCGAGCGATGGCGGTCGTTGCGATGCGTCGCGCTGCCGGCCCAGACGATGCCGACTTTGGGACAAGACGACTCGGGAAGGACGAGCGCCGGGTTATCTTTGCGCCGGCGGATGGCCGAGACATCGATGTACGGCGTATCGGCCGGAATATTTTCTCGCGTCGCGCCGAAAATACGCGGCAGGCTCAGCAGCGGGATATGGGCGTCGAATTCCGCGACGCCGATCTGTCCCGGCGCGCGGATCTCGGCGATGCCGGGGATAGCGGCGAAGATGGGCGTCAAATCGGCGGCGCACACCAGGACGAGCTTGGCGCAGCGCGCGGCGGCCTGCGGAATGTAGCGCGCGAACTGAATCGCGTCGCCCGCGCCCTGCTCGGTATGGACGAGCAGCGTCTTCTCCGGTATCGGAGTGCCGTCCCATTTGGGATGCGGACAGCGGAACGGAGTGAACTGTCCCGTCTGCCAGCGCCACTCGTATTCGACGAGGCCGCGCGCGTAGTCGCCGATCAGCAGCAGATTCATGCCGAGATTAAAATGAGCTTGAGCATAATTCGGCTGCAGCTCGAGCGCGCGCTCGTAATAGGGAATCGCCTTGTGCGGCTGCCGCTGCCGGCTGACGATGTATCCGAGACCGTTGTAGGCCTCGGCGCGCTCGGGCTCGGCCTGAACGACTTTCTCCAGGCAGGCGGCCGCCTCTTCGCATTGCTCCGCGTCGCCGAGCGCGATGCCCAAATTATAGAGCGCGTTGGGAAACTCGGGTTGAATCGCGACGCAACGCCTGTAGGCGGCGATCGCCTCGTCGAGCTTTCCTTTCCGGTAAAACTCATTGCCGCGCTGGAAATGAAACCCCGGCGAGCGCGCCAGCTCTTCTTCGGTCGGCAGAATAACCTGCGCCAGCGCTTCGTCCGGCAGCACGTAGGATTGCGCGAGCCGCGGGTCGTTCCACTCCAGCACCTCGGGAAAACGGATTCCTTGCAGCGCCTGGACGGCGAAGATCTCCTGCACGCCCGCCTCGAAGCGGAGAAAGCCGACGGTTTGTCCGGTCTCGATATTCACGACCCACACGCCGCACGTGCGCTCGCGCAGCCGCTCGACCAACGGGATGCCGCTGAAAACCGCGCTCTCGCGCACCTGCGAGAGGCCGATGAAGGCGAGCGGCCCGACGAAGTCTATTCCACGGGTAAAACCCGGCACCTGTGCCACCGTCCTCCACGTGCGCTGTTCGAGATCGACCTGCGCCAAACTGCCTTCACCCGACTCGAGAACCCACAGCTTTCCCTGATACCAGCGCGGAGAGTGCGGCATCGAGAGGCCGCGCAGCAAAATCTCATTCGTCTCGATATCCATTAATAGTCCGCCTCTGGCCTTGTTGGCGCGCCAGCCGCCGGGCGTGTCGGTCTCTCCCAGAGCGGTGACGTATTTCGGGCGGCCATCGACCATCGCGAGGCCGTTCAAGTGGCAGCGGTCCTCGGGCGCGAGGCCGCTCAAGAAAGGCGGGCGCCAGCGCGGGTAAAAACTGTGGTCCGCGTCGAGCGTGCACAGGCAACAAAAGCGCGTATTGACGATCCACAACTCGTTGTCGCGGTCCCATGCCAGCTCGTGGATGTCGATGTCGCCGGTCACGTGAATGCGCCGGGGAATATAGCAGCCGTCGTGCTTGCCGACGGGCTCGAGCTTCGCGGCCACCGCGGGCATGTTGCGGTACTCCCAAACCGTATTCGAGCCGCCGATCGTCAGGCGCGAGTGATCGGCGGCGATACCCATCGGCTTGGCGAACGTGCGGAAATGGGTGTTGATCGTGCCGTTGTCGTTGCGGACGACGATCGCTTTGCCGGCCTGATAGGTGGAAACGACGAGACTGATTCCGAGCTGATCGAAGAGAGCGGGAAGATTTTGGGTGTGCACGCTGCGCAAGGCAGCGTCGGGAGACAATGGCGGGGGTTCTGACATAGCGCTACGAATCTGCGCTACATAATCTCTAGTGTAAGAGTCGTTGTCAAATGCTCACAGTACCGGTGGTTTTAAAGGAAAATGCCGGAAAAAATCGCACCGGCGAAATTACGGCCCTTTTTCGAAAGAACCGATGTCGCAGAGTGTCCCCTGCGGCCGCAACACGCCGCGCTGGTCGGCGGCGGGGCAATCGCCGTCGGCCGGCGCCGCGTCGATTGCCGGACTGCCGGTAACAAGCGCATGCGTCTGTGTCGGGCCGCCGTTGGCGGCGAGAGGCGCCAGGATAGCGCTGATGAACACGCCCGATCCTGGAACGATGTCGCTGGCTCCCGGCGAAAAACCGCGGACACCGTCGTAGTTGTTGGTGCCGAAGAGATTGTAATTGTCCCTAGTCACCGTGCCGGAGAAGCGGTCGATCTCGCGGCCGAAGAACGCCTGATTGCCGGATATGAGACTGCGCTTAAGCGTAAGATCGCGCGCGGTGAATATTCCGCCGGCGTCGCCGGCGTTGTTTTTTGAGATCGTGCTGTTGGAAACAGTCAGCGTCGCCCGGTTGTAAACCCCGCCGCCTACCGCTGCTTTATTGCCGGATATGGTGCTGTTCTCCACCAGCGTCTCGCTCGACCGATCGTAGATGCCGCCGCCATAGCCGAAAAATCCCGTCTTGTTGCCGGATATCGTGCTGTAAGTGATCGTGGCGGCGCTGTCGCGGTTATGCATTCCGGCGCCGTCGCGGCCGGAAGTATTTATGGAAATTGTGCTGTACGCGATAGCGAGGCTACCCGAGCGCTCGTAAATCCCCCCGCCATCGACGAATGACTTGTTGCCGGTGACCGTGCTGTTGGTGATGGTAACGACGCCGCTGTAATCGTACACTCCGCCGCCGTA
>JBGQBP010000164.1:0-9092 GCA_041494945.1 Binatia bacterium
AGCAAGGAAGGTTCGGCCGCGGTTTAACGAATGAGGTCGCGGAGACTAGGGCCCATTTGGCCGTCGAAGAGATCGATGCAGATCCTCGAACGCAAGAGGCGGAGTTTTTCCGCGAGAATAATCTTGTGTCCTACCTAGGAGTTCCCTTGGTGGCCAAGGGAGAGATTCTTGGCGTTATCTCGATTTACAGCAAAGAGAGGCATCGGTTTACCGACGAGGAAATAGATTTCCTCGGGACGCTGGGAGAGCAGGCCGCCATAGCGATCGATAATTCCAGGATTTATGAGGAAACCAGGAATCGTGCGGTCGAGTCGGACACGGCCAACAAACTGAAGGGTGAATTTCTGAGCGTCATGTCGCACGAGCTGCGAACGCCTCTGGCGGTAGCCATGGGTTATACGGGAATGATCAAGGAGGGCGTACTGGGAGGAATCAACTCGCTGCAGCACCAGGCTTTGGACAAGGTCTTACGCCGGGGACACGATCAATTATACATGATCAACAGCATCCTGTACGCAGCTTCGCTCGAGGCGCGGTCGGTTAAAGTGGAGAAAAATAACGTTAGCCCGAGCGATATGCTTGACGAACTTCGATCCTCCTACGACGTGATCCTGGAGAAAAAAATCTCCCTTGCCTGGGACTACTCCTCAGAGCTTCCGGTCATAAGAACCGACGCGAGGAAACTCCGGCACGTTCTGGAGAACCTCATTAATAATGCGATCAAGTTTACGGACAAAGGGTCGGTCGCCATTTCAGCCCGCTGCCTTCCGGGCGCGAAAATCGTCCGGTTCTCGGTTGCAGATACCGGGATAGGGATTTCCAAAGATTTCTTGCCTATCGTATTCGATATTTTCCGCCAGGTAGACGGCTCATCGACAAGGCTCCACGGCGGCGTGGGACTGGGGCTTTACATCGTAAAGAAGTTCACCGAGCTGCTTGGAGGGAAAGTCGAAGTCGAAAGTCGTTTCGGCAAAGGCTCGATGTTTACCGTTGCCATACCGTACGGAACTCCTGAAGAAATCGCATCCGATTCCCAATCACAACATTCCGCCAGCCGGGCTGCGTGACCTTAATTACCGGGCCGGGAATTGCCGCTGGGCCTCTTCGACCAGAGAAAGGTCGGCGACCTGCGAGGCCTCTACGTCCTCTTTGATTGCGTGATCTCTTTGTCCATTTTAAAGAACCGCGCGATACGGTAAGAAAAGCTCAAACGAGCTGGGAGTAAGAAGGGTCAAAAGTCATCTCTGGTCTTCTAGCATTGCTGTCCGGCGGGGCATGCAACGCTGGGGTACCGCGACACGGAAGGCCCGGCCCCATGTAAGTTTTCGGGCGGGATCGGCGCGGGGCCCTGCGGCGCGAAGAATTGCCGCAAGCAACTGCGGCATGGATGCCGATACCGATTCCGGTCAAGGCCTAGCTAGCGAAGGATGCCAACCGCCGCCGGATGCGGCGACGGTAGGCTGGTGGCATCGGGTCGTCTGAAACCTCGGGCCTTTTGCTTTTCACTTGCCCGGGGTCTCGCAGTGCGGCGGCACAGTCTGAGGCGGCAGGTGTCCATGCGGCGGCGAAACGCCCGCGTTTAGGCCTGCTTGAAGCAATCGCTTCTGCTGATCATCGGCGTCTTCACAGAGCATGAAGCGATCCTTGACCAGGCCGTCGATCGCGCGAATCACCACGCTGTAGTATTCCGCGAACGACGGATAGCGCTCCTCGACTGACGGCCGTGGATCGCCCGCGGCGATCCGCTCAGCCGTGGTGTTCGCGAACGGTATGAACTGTCCGAGTTGCCCACAGATGTCCGGGGCACCGGCACCGGGTCTTAGTACCGCCCACCCGTTGTACGTGCCAGTCGGAACAGCAAGCGCCGGCAATCGAATGCCGGCGATGTCGTTGCCGTCGGTATCGACTTGCGGGACCTGCACTGTGTATTCAGGACCCGGGAGGGGTTGATAGGGAACCACCGAGAAGTCGAGAGGAGCATTGCGGCTCATCGTCTTGGGGTTGAACACGACTGCAGTCAATGAGGGCCAGCCGGCGTAGTGGGTCGCGGGAATCTTGGGAAATTTAACCTGCTCGGGCGGGACGAGCGTTCCGTCGTTCCGGTGCGGCACTACACTGGGCGGAGGAAGCGTCCCGAAAGAGACCCATTGATCAAGGGCTACCGACAGGGCGCGGAACACCGGACCATTGTAAAGCGGATTCGTCAACTGCTGGCAAGCGGGGGCCGCCGCGGCCACCGAATCGAACGTCGTGTTGTGCTGAATGCTGGCAATGAAGTAAAGGCGGGCGTTGGGTGCGAGTGTTTCGATGGGAGCCAGATCATTGCCAAGGGAATCGGTGTGGTTTAACGAATTCGACTTGTTCCAATACTCGTTAGCGCTGTCGATATTAAAATACTTGGGACAGGTGTTGTTGGCGAGACACCGGCGGAGAATCCCGTCCGTCTGGCCGGTTAACGGATCGGTGATCACTGGCAAGGTGTGCGGGAATTCGTACTCGCGGGAGAAGTGCCGCGAGTGCCCTTGCTGGCTCACGGTTGGCTGCGAGAACCGGAAGTTCGCCCACTGGTGGCCGCCCGAGCCGGTGGCGTAGGGCATCACGCCGTCAAATACGATACTGCCGTTTTCGTCCTCATTGAAACCCCACCTGACGAAATCTCGTGCGTGGCGGCCACCGTTGGATCGGCCCCATTGGTAGATGGCGCGGAGTCCTCCGGGCATCGCGACCGGGTTGGGGTTGCCGAAATCATCGGCGGTCGCATGCTTGAGGAAGGACAAGAAATCACGTGTCGCCGCATGACCCATTCCCATGACGATCGGATCCTTGGCGGTGTAGACGAACTCGTAGATCCACTGCACCTTTGCGGGTCCGGGAAAGGAAACTCTCTTGTTGTTGACGTAGCTCCAGCCCGTGACGACGACCTTGGAATCGAGCGCGTGCTCCCGCACGGTAAGAACGCCATTGGTCGGATCGGTGCTGTTCGCGGCGTACGGAAGATTGACCGTCGTACCCGTCGCGGCTGAGGGAATCGATTCCGCCACGACCGAGCCGGTAATCGACGACCCGTCCGGGTTCACGGCGACGGGCAGAGTGATGCTCATCGCGGTGGCTGAAGGCGTCACATCCGCGGAGTAACCATTCAGGGCCACGATGTAGCCCTGGCGCATGAGGAAGCCGTTGCCGAAGTCGGCGGCTGTGGTCGGATTGTCCGATGCGGCACCGTCGTTGAACCACTGAAGAATCCGCTTATTGCCGCGGTTGCCGGAGTCATAGAACAGCTTGCCGTTGCCTTTCGAAAGGTCGACCGGGCGCAGGATGAAGAAAGTCGACGTGTATTGCACCTTGCCGCCTGTCCGTGGCGCCAGATTGATGTCGGCAATGACCACGTTCCTGCGGTCGGCAGGGTCGATCTCGCCTTGGAACGTACCGGCAATCTTGAGATAGGGTCCGGTCGCTCCGAATACCGGCAGGTTGATGGTGGTAGGCGCCCCCGCAGTAATGCGCGTAAGGCGTGCCTCTGCCCGTTGTTGAAAGCCGAGGCTCGTGGCGAGGACAACCGTCAGGCAAGCAAAAACGAGACGAAATGATTGTCGCATCTGTCCCTGCTCATGCTTGGCGAATTGGACTTGCGGCATGGCGTGGTGTACCGCGCTGGATTCTGTCTTAGGCATGGATCTCCTCCGTCTTGTGGGATAGGTGTCTGGCGGACTTCGACGACAGGTCACGCTGGCCCCAATGATTTTTCGTACGGAAAGGCTTGCTTGCTGGTTCGGATCAACAGCGACGCGAAGGTGCCCAAGTGTCTGTGAGCGCAGACGTGCCCTTGCGACACGAAGGGCAGCTTCAACATCCCTCTTCGCGCCCCGGCATCAGACATACCGCAGACTCCAGACTCATTACCCCTTGGCGCTATATCAACCCTGTCGAGACGAACGCTCGACAGGGATCCTCTGTTGCTAAATCGCCTCTGACGTACAATCTCTCGTATATTGTTTATTACATGCGACTGCCGACCCATTGTCAAGTCAGCAGCGTAGCTTACTTCGTAACTTTGTTTTGCCTTCGTACGGCTCGTTCAAGGCTTTGTATTGCTGCTCTTGAAACTTAAGTGATAGGAATTTGCTTTCGAGGTTCAGCCACTGAGAACTCAAAATGTCCCCACCGATCTGCCACCGACCCGCTCTCGATAACCCAAAGAGCCCGCCCAAGATAGGGCTGGACATTGCCCGCCAGCCCATAGTAAGAAAAGCTCAAACGAGCTGGGAGTAAGAAGGGTCAAAAGTGATCTCTGGTCTTCTAGCATTGCTGTCCGGCGGGGCATGAGATTCTTCCCATAGACCTAAGTGCTCAAGGATTTTTTGAATCACGTCAGGTTGGTCATGAAGCTGATGATTCGCATCTCTCCCTGGCATTTGGGGCAGAGGAGTTTTCATCTATGGTTTTGAACGGCCAGGGCGTAGCGAAATATGCGAGCATGTTTAGCGAGCTCCGGGTCGGCAGTTTTAGCTGTCGAAACCGGGTGAAGTATGCGGCCTGTTCGGTGTCCAACTTCAATACCCACGACGGCTTCATCACGGATCGGGAATACGCCCGTATGGAAGTGATCGCCCGCACCGGGGCGGGGATGATCACGAACCAGGGCGCCTACCCGGACCTGGGGGGCGCCGGCAAGGCCTATTACCGGCAGCTGAGCATCGCGGAGGACAAATACATCCCTGGCTTTCGGAAGATTGCCGAGCTGCTCCACAGCACCGGGGCCATCGCCATCCAGCAGATTCTGCACGCCGGCCGCTATGGCGGAATCGACCTGGACCATTGCCTCCAGCCGTCGGATGTTCCGCAGACCTTGCGGCATTTCCGTCCTCCCCGAGGGATGAGCCGCGAGCAAATCCGCCACTGTATCCAGGACCATTGTGAGGCAAGCCGGCGTGCCATGGAGGCGGGCTTTGACGGCGTGGAGATCACGGCTTTTATGGGCTACCTGTTGGCCAGTTTTCTCTCGCCGTTTACCAACCGGCGGACGGACGAATACGGCGGCTCGCTTGAAAACCGCGGCCGCTTCATGGTGGAACTGCTGACTGCCATCCGGGAGGCGATTGGGAAAAATAAACTTCTGATCATTCGCTTAAACGGCGACGAGTTGATGGAGGAGCGCGGCGGAAACAACCCCGCGGAGTGCGTCGAGTTCATGAAAATGGCGGAGCGGACCGGGGCCGACTGCATCAGCATCGTAGTGGGCTGGCATGAATCCACGCGGGGGGCCCTGGGCCGGGATGTGCATGACGACCAGTGGCTGCCGTTGGCGGAGAGCGCCTCGCGAGAGCTCAAGATCCCGGTGGCCTTTGGCCCCCGCTTCTGCGATCCCGTCAAAGCGGAACAGGCCTTGGCGAAAGGCGCGTTCGGCCTGTGGGAAGTTTGCCGCCCTTTCCTGGCAGATCCCGAATTGTTGCACAAAGTGGCCGCGGACCGCCTGGAAGAGATCCGACCCTGCGTGGGCGGACTTCTCTGCCTCTCCCGTATGTTTCGCAACCTTCCCTACATCTGCGCCGTCAACCCGCGCTTGGGTCACGAGGTCGAGCCCGAATATCAGTTGCGGCCGGCGCGAATTTCCAAGAAGGTGCTGATCATTGGGGGCGGGCCCGGAGGTCTTGAGTGCGCGTTCATCGCCGCGCAGCGGGGCCACTCCGTCGTTCTGTGTGAAAAAAGCGCGCGCTTGGGCGGACAGTTGATCGCGGCCTCAAGAGAGATCGGCGGCGGGCATATTTTCCTGGAGTTGGTCCGCTATTACCAGGCGATGCTGAAGAAATGGAAGGTAGATGTCCGGCTCGGAACAGACATGACGCCCCAACTGTGCGCCCAAATCGCCCCTGACGTCGGCGTGGTCGCCACCGGCTCGGAAATCGAGCCCGTCTCCATTCCAGGGGCCGACCGGAACCATGTAGTTATAGCGCACGAGATCGTCGAGGAAGGTTCCCCCTGCGGCGATCGCGTGGTGGTTCTGGGGGGCGAGAGGATCGGTCTGGTGGCCGCCGAGTACCTAGCCTCACGGGGCAAGCAGGTGACTCTGGTAGAGGCCGGCAGGAGGCTGGGCGAGGATGTGATCGCCACCTTCAAATGGCGTCATGCCGCCTGGGTCCAGGAGCTTAAAATCCAGACCTTGCTGAACACGCAGGCCAAGGAGATCACGGAGGAAGGAGTGGTAGTGGAAGGAGCGGGGGGCGCGGAGAAGTTGGTGCCCGCCGACACCGTGATCCTGGCCATCCCCCGCAAACCGCGCCAGCAGTTGCTCACCGATCTGGAATTCGTCTGTGATGAGCTTTATGTGATCGGCGATGCCGTCAAACCTCGCTCCATGCACAACGCCATTCGGGAGGGTTACCTGATCGGGATTCGGATTTGAGGAAAGCCGGGCCGGAACTGTGAAGATTGACATCTTTCCCCATATCTATCCGAAGCGATTTGCCGAGCGAGCGCTTTCTCTCTCCTCAGCCGGTCTTTACATGCAGAAGCGGTTCCGGGAGATCCCGGTGCTTACGGACCTGGATTTACGCTTCCGCATCATGGACCGCTACGGGGATTACGTCCAGGTGCTCACCCTCTCCTCTCCGCCCATCGAGGCCATGGGCACGCCCGAGGAAACTCCCGAGCTGGCGCGCTTGGCGAACGACGGGATGGCTGCGCTGGTCGAAAAGTATCCCGATCGCTTCCCGGGCTTTGTGGCCTCGCTGCCGATGAACAACCCCGAGGCCGCCCTCAGGGAGATGGATCGGGCCGTGACCGGGCTTGGAGCGACGGGAGTCCAGATTTTTTCCAACGTCAACGGACGACCGCTCGATGAGGCCGAGTTCCAGCCGCTTTTCGCCGGCATGGCGGCGTTCAATCTTCCGGTTTGGCTTCACCCGGCGCGCAGCCCGGATTTTCCCGACTATCGGACGGAGAAGCGCTCCCGTTACGATTTTTGGTGGGTATTCGGCTGGCCCTACGAGACCACGATCGCCATGGGACGCTTGGTCTTCTCCGGCATTTTTGACCAGCATCCGGACCTTATGATCATCGCCCATCACCTGGGCGCGATGATTCCTTTCTTTGAAGAGCGCGCGGGCTCCGGCCTGGATCAGCTTGGAAGCCGCACCGAGGACCCGGACGACGCCGTTGCGCTCGGGCGCCTTCGTCGTCGCCCGCTCGACTACTTCCGGCTGTTTTACGGCGACACCGCGCTGTTCGGGTCCCGACCCGGCCTGGAATGCGGGCTTGCCTTCTTCGGCGCCGATCACGTCCTCTTCGGCACCGACATGCCGTTCGATCCCGAGAAGGGGCCGGGCTACATTCGGGAGACGATCCGGAGTCTAGAGGAAATGCGGGCCTCTTCCGAGGAGAAAGCGAAGATTTACGAGGGGAACGCCCGGAGGCTCCTCAAACTCAAGCTGCCGTAGGAGGCCAAGAGGGCGGGCTATTCATCACCCGAGTCACACCCTTGGGGCTGGACGCTATCCGTAAGATCCAACCGGTTAGGTCCTGAAGCTTTCTTTTTAAAAGTGATAGGAATTTGCTTTCGAGGTTCAGCCGCTGAGAACTCAAAATGTCCCCGCCGACCTGCCGCCGACCCGCTTTCGAGAAGCCAAAGAGCCCAGCCGAAAGGCTCTGAGCGTCGCTGATCCCCGATTTGTCGGGGAGAGTATTCGACGTTGTAGTCTTATGTGAACCTCTGGCCGTGCCGATCTATAGAAAGACTGACCGATGGGAAGTTACTTTTCGACCCTACAGATCGAAGTAGCGGATCTTCCCTGCGATCAGCGTCGCCACAATCAAGCCGAGGGCGAAGAGCGAATAATGCGTCATGCGTTATCCTCCGGTCAAGACTATCGTTTGACGAAACTCCAGTCGAAAGCGCCCGAGGCGTCGGGGAGTTGATCCAGCTTGAGTTCAGTTTTCACTTCGTCGAGAGCGACCCGAAGAGCCTCCGCACTGGGGATTCCGGTCGCCGTCCACGTTTTCACAGCCAGATCGTAGCTTCCCTGCGCGAGGGAAAGACTGAGGGCGGTCCACCTGGCGATCGACTTAACGACTTCATCGCGGTTGCTTTTGGCGTATTGGATGGCGCGCAGCGTAGCGCGTACGATCCGGCGGATCTCCTCCGGTTGTTTGCGGATGTGGTCGAGCGTAGTGCCAAAGCCGGCGATCGGGGAGGGAACGATGTCGCCGACGAACAGCAATCTCGAAAACCCTTCCCGTTCGAGCATGATATTGTACGGCGCTTCGATGAGCGTGGCGTCGATCGCGCCGGACTTGAGCGCCGCCAGCCGGTTGAGCCCGCCGCCGACCGCAAGGATCTTCACGTCTTGACCCGGCGCCAGTTTATATTTGTTCAGAACCGCTCGCGCCATGGTGTCGCTGCTGGCCCCGAATGAAGAGATGCCGAGGACTTTTCCTTTGAGTTTGTCCATCGAAGTAATTCCGGGCTGGGCGATCAGCACGAAGTGCGGCTTCTCGCAAATCGTCAAGACCACGCGCAGGGGAATGCCTCGAAACGCCGCCCGTATCGTCGAGCCGAGGGCGGTCGTATAGGCCACGTCGCCCGAAATCACGGCCTGGAGCGCTAGCCTCGGATTCATGATGACGAAATCGACATCCAGTCCCTCGTCCCGAAAAAATCCCCTCTCTTTCGCCAGCGCCGCGGGGAACCAGGTGAGCGACTTCGAAGGCGCAGAGACAATTAGTCTGCTCGTTTCGGAAAACGAAGGCGCGGGCGCGAGGACAATCCCCACCAGAGCGAGAAACCGGATAAGACGCGGGGTTCGCATACGGACAGAGATCCTTCTGCATCGATTGGCACCCCGAAGTCAAGGATGGACTGACCAACCGACCTGTGTTAAAGGGTAATGCCGAAGCAGGCGGGTGTAGCTTTGCAGTTCCTAGAGCTTAAGTGATACAGGAGGGAAAATTCCATGTCCATTATCACTATCACGCGAGGAGCTTTTAGCGGCGGTCCCGAGCTGGCCGAGCGGGTCGCGGCACAGTTGGGTTACCGGTGCGTGAGCCGCGAAGTCTTGATGCAGGCGAGCGAGCGCTACGGCATACCGGAAGCGAAGTTC
>JBGQBP010000165.1:0-9091 GCA_041494945.1 Binatia bacterium
GTCCGCTCGACCTCACCGCCGAAATCCGCGTGGCCGGGAGTATCGACGATATTGATCTTCACATCGCCGTAGTGAACCGAAGTGTTCTTCGCCAGGATCGTGATGCCGCGCTCGCGCTCGAGGTCGAGCGAATCCATGACGCGATCGATCACCCGCTCGTTGGCGCGAAAGATGCCGCTCTGGCGCAGCATGCCGTCGACCAGCGTCGTCTTGCCGTGATCGACGTGCGCGATGATGGCGACGTTGCGGATGTCGCCGCGGCGATTGGAAGCATTTTGATTCATCGATCCTCTAGCAGGTTGCTGAAAAACCCTTCGTCCACCCTTCGACGTGCTCAGGGCGAACGAAGGGACGGTTGAAAACGTTAGAGATTTTCCGTTCGTGCTGATCCCTCGACAAGCTCGGGACTGAAGGTTGTCGAGGGAGCCTGTCCTGAGTGAAGTCGAAGGATCGAAGCATGAATCCCACTTTTTCAGCAGCCTTCTAATAAACGCGGATTAAACGCCCCGGACCAGATTAGCGATCGGCTGGAACTGCGAAGCTCCGGGCTTGGAAAGGTTCCAGCGCCCGTTGCCAGATCGAGGCCATGATGATATGGTGAGTTGTCCTTTAGAGCTTATCTTTCGTCATCTTTGGAACGCCTCTGAGCTTTAAACGAGCCGGAGGCTTTTTTATTGTCGTGTGTAGTGTAAGGAGGGGATATGTCAGACGCAAGAGAGGAAGTCAAACTGCAAGACGGAACACTCATACGGCATCGGGTCGCTGGGTACGAAGGGCGGATCGACGGAACTACGGCGCTTAAGGTCTGCTTCACTCAGGGCGGCGAGTCGCTCGGCAACGTCACGACCAAGCAGCTCTATCAATACCGCGTTCTCGTTCAAGGGGAGATCATGCGGCGGATCGCCCCGATCGAGGATATGGTAGTCCTGGAAGGCGTCACCGACATTATTTGCTCCGGCTGCCACGCCTCGTTCCGAAGCTCCCCCGGCCGGGCAAACAAGCCCGGAGGCCGCTGCGCTTGCGGCGGATGGATCTGTCCCTCGTGCTTGATATGCCAGGATACGGCGCCTTGCGCCAAGCAGCGCCTGCGGCTGGCCCGCAAAATGAACCCGAAGAAAAAAGCCAGAGGCAGTTGAAACGGAGAATGAAACAAAGTAGAGTCGGCTTCCATTTCAGTATGGGGCCTCCTGAAATCGGAGTTTGAAGAGTTGAAGGTCCAGTCCGTCTCTCCCTTGCGAAACGATACCTAAAGGATAAAACCGACCAGAGCGTGGTTCCAGCCTTTAAGTTCCCCATGTTCTGCTCCTCTTAGCGGTCAGCTTCTCAGGGTCAAAGACATTAACATTCTCTCAAAGGAGGGAGAATATGGGTAATAAATTATATGTCGGCGGTCTCCCCTATTCCGTAACGGAAGGGCGATTGCAGGAAATCTTCGCGGCACACGGCACCGTAGAGTCGGCGAAGGTGATCTCGGACAAATTCACCGGGCAATCGCGCGGCTTCGGCTTCGTGGAGATGAGCTCCGGCGGCGAGGCGCAAAAGGCGATGGAAGCGCTGAACGGCACGCAGCTCGACGGGCGCACGCTTGTCGTCAATGAGGCCAAGCCGATGGGAAACCGTGACGGCGGTGGCGGCGGCGGGGGTGGGGGTCGCGGAGGAAACAGAGGCGGCGGCGGCCGCGAACGCTGGTAGGTTTCACGATCGACGAAGAAGGGGCAACGGGTCGGTTTGCCCCTTCCGTTTCATCGGTTTTAGCCCATCCGGGAAAAGGAAAGAGGAAAGAATGACAGGTCTCCTGGAATGGGCGGCAGGGTTTATTTGTCTATTCCTGTACGCCAGTTTTTTCGAATGGTTTCTGCATCGGTTCTTGATGCATCAACCATTTTGGTCGTATCCGTTTCGATCTCACGCCTTGATCCACCACGGTATTTTCCGCTCCGGGGCCACTTATTTTCTCCCCGAGGGGCAAAACCACAAGAACATCACATTCGCCTGGTGGAACGCGCCCTTGATCATCGGGCTGCACGCGCCCCTGGTTTTCTGGGTCCAGCATCTGCTCCAGGTAAATATTTTCTTCGGCGGCATGGCGGCTCTCGGCGTTTATTATTTTCTCTACGAATATCTCCACTTCTGCATGCACGTGCCCAAGGCGCGCCGGTTTGAGAAGAGCGCGTGGTTCGCCTGGCTCGACGCACATCACCACCAGCATCACCAACGCCATTACACCAACCTCAACGTCGTCCTTCCTCTGGCCGACTTCCTATTTGGCACGCTCATCCCGGCCCGAGAAAGGATACCCTCGCAGAGAAAATTGATTCATCCGTAGCGCCGCGGCCTGCGCTATCGAGCGGCCCGGCTGAGAACGTCGCCTTGACGATTTTTGTCGTGGAGGCACCTTTTTGTACTGCGCCTGTCCTCTACCCCCAAAATCATCAAATGGATTCAACGCCGAGGCTCTTGGCATAGTCATTGCTCATGAATTCTGCCCGGTATGAAGATCCTCGATTTTGCGCGTAAGCTGGCCACCGAGTTGTCCTATACCCACACGCTGCGCTGCCTCGGTCAAAAGCTGGAGCAGCTCGATCTCAAAGCCTTCGAAATCAAATACCAGGACGAAATCTACTTCATTCAGGCCTGGCACAAAGGGACCTCCGTCTCGGAAGAGGTCAAGCACCGCTATACTCAGGACGAGTTGAAGGAATTAGAATTCGAAATGCGCAAGAGACGGCGCCCGGTCGTGGGCCGTGCCAATCCGCTGAAGCTCTCGCAGATGCTTCGTCTCGCCGGGCATTATGTCGATCACATCGGCGGCCGGCTGCTCCGAGTCGAGTGGCAACGTCAAACGGGAAAAGTTCAATCCATCACGATCCAGTACGAAGCGTCTGAAGCCGATCGCAAAGAGGCGGGTTCCGCACCCGGGACGATCGAGGAAATCTGCGTGCACGTCTACAAGGAAACAATAAAAGCGCGGCCCATCGCCCGCCCGGTTTTCTGAGCGGGCAGCGCAGCTACCGTCTTCCTTGGCTTCCGGCTAACAAGTTCTCACACTACTTTTCCCGCTAGACTTTCCAGCCATTGACCGATACATCCACCAGAGTCCCCGCCGGGTCATGGACGCCCATCTCGGCAAAGCGGCCGTCGCGTGGTTTCTTCTCGGTGTCTCCGTTCGCGCCGGCGTCGCTCGCCACTCGAAGCGTCTGCTCCATGTCGTCAACCTGAAAGCCGAAGTGGTCGATGCCTTCGCGCCCGCCGCGCGCGGGAAGGATCGCGAGATTGATATGGCCGTCCGAAAGGTAAATCGCGCGGTTTCCATCCGCCCGCACCGGTCCGCGCCAGACTTCCGTCAGACCGAAGGTCTGTTTGTAGAAATCGGCGGTCTTCTCCTGATCTTCACACTTGATCGCCACGTGTTTGATTCTCGCCATACGAATTTTCCTCCTATTTATTATTTGTACAGCCGCTCTATGAGTCCGCTCTTCTTGATCTCATCAAGGACGCTTCGATCGACAAAATAGGCCGGGCCCTGCGACTTGGGTGCGTTCACCTGATCCAGCTCGGAGCGCAGCGCCGCGTCGTCCGGGTAAGGAGCAGGCTCGATATTTTCCTTCACGTCGTCCACCCACGCGCCGATTTGCTGCTCGCTCAACCCGCGCATATATTTTTGTAGGATGCGCACCGTGCCCGCTTTGTTCGTCTTGAAATAGTGGATCGCCTCCACGTAGGCCTGGACGAAGCGAAGCGCGCCGGAGCGGTCGCGCTTTAGCTTGCGCTCGGTCGTCGTCACGGGAGCGTCGAGCCCCGGTATTCCCAGCTCGCGCGCGCTCGCCCCTTTGAGCTGCCGCGCCTTGCCCTGAAACACGAGCAGCATCCCCGACTCGCCGAGGACGCCGACTTCGATTCTGCCGGCCTCCAGCGCCTGCGTCACGCCCGGCGTGCCGCCCATCTGCAATACGGTAACGTCGGTTTCTTTGAGACCGGCCTTTCTGAGCGCGGTGCGGAGAAACGTGTCGCCGGCCGATCCGAACTGCGTCACGCCGATGATTTTTCCTTTGACGTCTTTGAGACCGCCGAGCGCGGAGTCGGGCCTGACCAAGACGCGCTGCGAGGAATACGACGACGGTGACGCGAGCATGACAATCTCGGCGCCTTGCATGCGCGCGCGCAAAACCGCAGCCGCGCCCGCGACGATGAAGTCGAGATCGCCCGCCAGCAGCGCCTGCACGGTGCGCGGGCTGCCGGGAATAAGGACGACGTCGGCGGTGAAACCGTGCTTTGCCAGAATGCCGGATTCCAGCGCGATCCAGAACAGCCCCTGCCCGGGATTGACGGCGACGTACGCGAGCGTGAGCTTTTCGGCGCGTAGCGCGACCGGCGCGAAAAAGAAGAGCAGGAACAGGACAGTCCGCAACGGCTTCATGACGAGACCATTAGCCGGTGGCTTCACACCTGTCAACCGTTAATGCGGGCGCGATGAATCGCGCCCCTACCCTGTTTTATCTTTTTACTTTTTCCTTTTTACTTGCTAATCCTCGGGCAAAGGAGACCGCCATGGCACTCGATTTTGTCACCAATCAGGAGGTCATCGTAGCGGCGCGCGCCAATCTCGATCAAAACGCCTGGGATTATTTGACCGGCGGCGCGGAGTCCGAGACGACGATGCGACGCAACCGCCTCGGCCTCGATTCCCTCGCTTTCCGCCCGCGGATTCTCGTCGATGTTTCCAGCATCGATACGTCCACGACCTTTCTCGGCCACAGACTCCGGATCCCCGTTATGCTGGCGCCGATCGGATCGTTGCAGCTCCTTACGCCCGAAGCCGGCGTCGCCGTCGCGAAAGCCGCGGAAGAATTCGGCACGATCAATTTTGTCAGCTCCGTGACTCAGCCGAGCCTGGAGAAAATTGCGGCGGCCGCTCGGACCCCAAAAATATTTCAGCTCTATGTCGCTGGCGATTTGAAATGGGTCGAGAGTCTCCTCGCGCGCGTAAAGAACGCGGGCTACGGCGCGCTGTGCCTCACCGTCGATACGGCGATCTACGGCCGGCGCGAGCGGCAAATGATGGACCGCTGGCTGCCGCCGAGCCGGCGCCAGACCGGCTACGAGTATCGCACGGCGCTCACCTGGGAAACGATGGATGCAATCAAGGAAATCGCCGGCCTGCCGTTTATTTTGAAAGGCGTCGCGACGGCGGAAGACGCGGCGATCGCCGTCGAGCACGGCGTCAGCGCGGTCTACGTTTCGAACCACGGCGGGCGGCAGCTCGATCACGGACGCGCGACGATCGAGATGCTGCCAGAAATCGTCGATGCCATCGGAGGTAAAGCCGAGATTGTTCTCGACGGCGGCATCGCGCGCGGAAGCGATGTGGTGAAGGCGATCGCGCTTGGCGCCAAAGCCGTTGCGATCGGGAAGCTTCAAGGCTGGGGCCTCGGCGCCGCCGGAAAAGAGGGGTTAGTTCGGGTGCTCGAATTGTTGGAGAACGAGATCACCGTGACGATGGGGCTCCTCGGCGCGACCCGCGTCGATCAGTTAAAGCCGGCTCACCTGTGCAAGGCTCAGCCTACAGGTCCCGCGCATGAGATGAGCGCGTTCCCTCACGTGCCGGGCGGACGCCTAACTTAATTTTGAATTTTGAATGTTGAATTTTGAATGAGTAAGAAGAACTACAGTCTCGACATTTTCTGTCTGGGGGAACATGTCGAAGGGCTGGAGCGCAATCACGCGATAACCGCTGCCGATGAATTTGTTGAGATCGCGAGCGAGCGTCGCGGGATCGCAGGAGACGTATATGATCCGCGATGGCAGCAAGGACAAAAGAGCGGTCATGGCATCGGGCTGAATACCTTTGCGCGGCGGATTCACGATCGCGAGATCAACTTGCGGAAAAACGCGCTTTGCCTCTGCCAATTTCTCCGCGACGTTTCCTTCAAAGAAGCGGCAGTTGCTGACGCCGTTCATCCGCGCGTTTTGCTTCGCCGCCGCGATGGCGAGAGAACTTTCATCGACGCCCCAGATTAGTTCCGCCGCCGGCGCGAGGTGGAGCGAGATCGGGCCGACTCCGCAGTAGAGATCGAGAACGATCTCCTTTCCCGTCAATGCCGCCAATGACTCCACTTTCTCGTATAGCTTTGAAGCGACGAGCGGGTTCGCCTGCGAGAAGACGCCGACCGGAAGCCTCAGCTTCCACGCGCCGATCCGCTCGATCACCGTGTCCCGTCCGGCGAGCGAGCGAGAGCGCGGCCCCCAGATGACGTTGCCGGGATCTTCGTTGATATTCTGGGCGACTCCGGCAAGAAAACTAAAGCGCTTCTTAAGGGCTCGCGCAAGCTCGCTGCCGCGCGGAAATGTCGGCCGCCGGGTCACTAAAGTCAGCACGATCTCGCGCGACCAAAAGCTGTACCGGATGTCGATGTAACGCAGATCGCCGCTGTCCGTTCGCTCGTCGTAAGGAGAGATGTCGAGCCGTTGAATTTCCTTCTTGAGCTGCTGGATCACGCGATTGACCGCTTCCGGATGAACCGGGCAAGAAGAGATATCCACGACCTGGTGGCTTTGCGGCAGATAGAGTCCGGTGAGGACTTCGCCTTTCGCCTTCCGCACGACGAGCTTCACGCGCGCGCGATAGCCCAGCCGGCGCGGCGAAGGCACAACGGCAGGCACTTGAAGGTCTTGAAGCGACGGATAACCGGTCATCGTCTGCGCGACGATTTCTTGTTTTCTTTTTAACTGCTCCGGATACGGCAAATTGATGAACGGACAGCCGACGCAGCCCTCGGGATAATGAGGACAGGAAGGAACGTACTCGCCGCGTGAGCGTGGAAGCGGATTTTTCCCCGTCACCGAAAAACCTTTATCTCGAAAAACCACGCCTCAAGATACAGATGCGAGTCGGAGCGGTCAACCAAAGGTGTGCAGCCGAGATCGATGAAGTGTACTCTATTGTTACGTAATTGCTTGTGAGGCAATTTGGGAAAAATAGAATACAGCCATCAAATAAAGACTCGGACCAGATCTTACCGGTATGCCGTCGTGATTACCGAAGCCGATACCTGTAGCTGAAAGAGGAGGCGGTCTACCAGTTACAGACCATGTTGTATGCGGCGTAGGATGTAAAATCCTTAAAGTTTCTTTAAGGTTATTGCCAGAGAAACAAATTAATTGCAAAAACCTTAAAGTTAATGTAAGGTTTTTGTATGGAAAGCCGGACAGAGCGCGCCGACCAACTCTACCAGGTAGCGGAGAGTCAGCAGGGCTATTTCACATCATCGGACGCCAAAGCTCTCGGATATGACTATCCGCATCAACACTTTCACATCAAGCAGGGAAACTGGATTCGCGTAGAGCACGGCATCTATCGTCTGAAAAAATTCCCAGCTGCAAGATACGAAGATCTAATTCGGTGGTGGCTTTGGACGAGAAAAAAGGGCGCACTGTCCCACGATACGGCGGCGGCCGTGCATGATCTAGGGGACATTCTCCCTGCAAAGGTCCACCTGACCGTACCGCCGGGTTTTCGCAAGCGACTGCCCAAGGGTGTAACTTTGCACAAGGCAAAACTTACCGCCTCCGATCTTGAGATGCGCGAGGGATTTCCTCTGACCAAGCCCTTGCGAACAATAGCGGATCTCACGTTGTCACACCTTGATCCCGAAAGATTATCAGCCGTTGTGAAGGATGCTATTCGAAAAGGATTGGTCCAAAGAAAGGAGATGATGACGCTATCATTGAAGTTGTCCGAAAAAATAGATCGTTCCACTCGAGCGATTCTGGACATTGCCATTTCAGAAGGAAGTCGAGCCGGATACGAGCGTCGTTTGGTCCCTACGGCGGCGCCTCAGGTTAAAGAGGTTCCCGGGCATTGGAATCGAAACAAACGAGATATCCAAGAGCTGCTTCAGGAGCTTAAGTCAGGGCTTCGGTTGATCTACGGCGAGCGGGTGAAGGGAGTTTACTTTTTCGGATCATATGCGCGAGGGGAAGCCGACCGGGAGTCCGATCTGGACATTCTTGTAGTACTCCGGACTTTCGAACGCTATGCGCGCGAAGTCGACCGAACAGGGGCGCTCGCTGCCGATCTCTCTCTGAAGTACGGCGTGACCGTTAGCCTGGTATTCATGCGTGAACTTGAATGGCTCCGTGAAGATACTCCGTTCCTGTTGAACGTGCGCGAAGAGGCTATCCCGGCGTGAAGGAAGCCTCGGAAAAGCTACTTGCCAAAGCGGCGCGCGCACTCGGCGTTGCCGAGCGCTTGAAAGCCGAGGACGCGGAGTTTGCCGTAGGCCGCGCTTACTACGCTATGTTCTACGCGACCGAAGCTCTTCTCAACGAGAAAGGACAACGTTTTCGAAAGCACGGGGGCGTTCATGGCGCTTTTGCCCAGCACTTCGTCAAGACCGGACTATTCGACCGAAAGTATCATCGCTGGCTTCTGGAGGTATTCAGCAAGAGGATCACGGGAGATTATGGCATAGAGTCGGACCTTACGGCCGAAGATGCGAGTCTCGTGATCGGTCAAGCGCGTGAATTTCTAAGCGCCGCAAAGCAATTTCTCGAAAAAGGAATATAGGCCATGGCACGAGGCAAGCAAAACACTAACTCTCAACCGCTGACAACGGCGCAGCGGCTTTCTTCCATCGTCAAATCCTGCCGCGATATCATGCGGAAGGACAAGGGGCTCAATGGCGACCTCGACCGATTGCCGATGCTGACGTGGATCATGTTCCTCAAATTCCTCGACGACATGGAAGAGATCCGGCAGCAGGAAGCAAAAATGGCCGGCAAACGCTTTCGACCCGCCATCGAGCCGCCGTACCGCTGGCGCGGCTATGGATCGACGGAAAGATCTGGGGCGCAAATGGCCACGGATAATTTTTTTAGGGCCGCGGTGCCAAAGCGAGAAAGGAAAATTCAAGATTCAAGACTGCATCTGATTTCCTCGTTGTAATCTTCACCCCGACGCCTGGTACTGTTCGTCGCTCACCTTCTCCATCCACTCGACGGCCTTGCCGTCGAGCTGTTCCTGAACTGCGATATGCGCCGTTGTCGGCGTGGCGCCGTGCCAATGCTTCTCACCCGGCGGGCACCAGATCAC
>JBGQBP010000166.1:0-9022 GCA_041494945.1 Binatia bacterium
GGCGGCGGATCTGGAAGGCGCATTTCAGACCGCGGTCAAAGGGAAAGCCGGCGCTCTCATCACGGTCAGCAACGCGGCTCTCGCCCGCTATCCCAAGCAGATCGCCGAGCTTGCGGTAAAAAACCGGCTGCCTTCCATGTCGGAGCGGAGCGGGTACGCCGAGGCCGGCGGGCTCATGGACTATTCGTCGGACTACACGGAGAATTTCAGGCGCGCGGCCGTCTACGTCGATAAAATTCTGAAAGGCGCCAAGCCGGGGGACCTGCCGATCGAAGAAACCAAGTTCGAGCTCGTTTTCAATCTCAAGACGGCGAAACAACTCGGTCTCACGGCGCCGCCCGGCGTGCTCGCGCGGGCGCGCAGGGTGATCAAGTAATTTTGGATTTTGGATTTTCGATTTTGGTTTGAGGAGAGAAAAGACCGGAGCGTAAGAGAAGGGCGCCAGTGGAGGGAAAAATGAAAGCACGTAAAGGACTCTTGTCGCTTTTATTCCACATTCTGTTCCTGTTTCCTTCTGTTCTCCTTGCCCAGACTAAAGGGCTGAGAGAAATCAACACCTCGTATCCTCTAGGCGGATCGACCAGTTTCTTTTGGGTGTCGTACCGCTCCGGCGCGTTTGAAAGAAATGGGCTGAAGTTGAATCCCGTATACATTCGCGGCAGCGTGACCGCGATCCAATCGCTCCTCGCGAGGGAACTGTCGATCCAGATGGAAGCCGGCCCCGCCGGCGTCAGGGCCTGGGCGCGCGGGGCCAAGGAAATTACGCTGATCGGAGCGGTGGGAAACAAGCTCGATTATATTCTCGTGGCGTCGCCGTCGATCCGAAAACCTGAAGATCTCAAAGGCAAGAAGATCGGCGTCAGCCAGATCGGGGCGAGCTCGGACTTCATCGCCCGCTACGCCGTGCAGCAGTTGGGTCTGAATCCCGATCGGGACGTGACGATCCTGGCGGTCGGCGGCATGGGGCAGCGTTGGGCGGCCCTGACCGGCGGGCACATCGACGCCACGGTGGCGCAGCCGCCCTATACTCTGCTGGCGCGCAAGTCCGGCTATCCGACGATCATCGATATTTCCAAGCAGGATTTTGAATACCCGATTTCGGCCGTTATCACCACCCGTTCTTTCATCCGCGCCGAGCCCGAGACGGTGATGAATTTTATGCGCGGCCTGGCGGACGGAATGAATTTTTACCGCGATGAAAAAAATCGCGAAAGAGTCATCAAGTTTCTCGGCGAATATTACCGATCGAACGCGGTGGAAGAGTTGGACGAGACGCGCCGGGCTTACAGCCAGGTCACTCCCGGCCTGCCGGTCATTACGGTGAAGTCGATTGAAAACGTGATCAAGAACGACAAGGACCTCGCCGGGCTGTCGCTCAATCCGGCCGAGATTCTCGATCTATCGTTTCTTCAGAGGCTGGAGAAAGAAAGAAAACCTCCAGCGCGCTAGGAAGGCGGAACATGGAATACCGGCACGTCATCTACGAAAGCAAAGAACAGATCGGCTGGATCACGCTCAACCGGCCGGAGGCGATGAACGCGTTCAATCAGGAAATGGCCGGCGAGATCGTGAACGCTTGCCGCCGGGCCGAGCAGGACGAGAGCGTCCGCGTAGTGATTTTCAAGGGCGCGGGCGAAAAGGCGTTCTCCGCGGGCATGGACCTGAAAGAGCGGGCTGAGAGGACATTCTCGCCGATCGAGAGGAGACAGTTGAAAATCACTCCGGGAGCGATCCACTTTCCGACTCAAGCGGCCGCGGCGATCACCAAGCCGACGATCGCCGCGATCAACGGGTATGCGATCGGCGGCGGACTCGAGCTGGCGCTCGCCTGCGATATGCGCATCGCCGCGAAAGACTGCAAGCTCGGTCTCACGGAAGTGCGCCGCGGCATGTTGCCCGGCTCCGGTGGAACCCAGCGGCTGGCGCGCATCGTCGGCGTCGCCAAAGCTCTGGAGATCTGTCTCTCCGGCCGGTTGGTGGAGGCGGAAGAAGCGTTGAGCGCCGGCCTGGTCAATCGGGTCGTGCCGCGCGAACAGTTGCTCGCAAGCGCCGAGGACCTCGCCGGGGCGATCCTGAAAGGCGCGCCGATTTCACTGCGCTTTATAAAGGAAGCGATCTCTAAAGGCATTGAGCTTCCGCTCGATCAGGGATTGCGTCTGGAGGCGGATCTCTCCGCGCTCATCGCGACGACCGAGGATTGTAAAGAGGGCCCGCGCGCGTTCGCGGAGAAGCGCGAGCCGATATGGAAGGGGAAATAATTTTAAATGTTGAATGCTGAATTTTGAATTCCAATTCCGAAATTCAACATTCAAAACTCAAAATTCAAAATTAACAAACTCGCATCATGTCGAATTTTATGTTGATCGGTGACGCGCTTCGGCGGAACGCTTACAAGTACTCCGCGAAAGTCGCGATTAAAGATCCCCGGCGCCGGGTCACTTACCGGGAGCTCAACGGCCGGGTCAATCGGCTGGCGCGGTCTCTATTGGACATGGGCGTCGGAAAAGCGGACGCCGTGGCGCTCCTGGTGGGCAATCGCATCGAACATCTCGAAATCGTTTTTGCGCTGGCGAAGATCGGCGCCTTGGCGATTCCGCTCGACGTGAAGTGGCGCGCGCTGGAGATGGGCGCCGTCCTTTCTTCGCTCGGTCCCGTGGCGTTGTTCCTCGAGCCGGGCTCGGCGGGCGAGTTCGCCAAGGCAAGAGACGAGAAGGATCTCCGTTCGCTAAAAACCATATCCGTCTCCGAGCCGACCTACGGAGGGCTGGTCGATCGATTGGACGAGCGGGAGCCGGAAGTGGAGGTCGCCGAAGACGATCCGTTCGCCGTGCTGATCACTTCCGGGACCACCGGCCTTCCCAAGGGCTGTGTGGCGAGCCACCGGACGTTTGTCTTTCACTGCATCAACAATGCGATCGAGAAGGGACTCGGAGTCCACGACACGGGGCTTCTTGCCTCGCCGATTTACTTCAATGCCGGGAGGTCTTTCACGCTGGGAATATTGTACTTCGGCGGCACGATGATCTTGCACGACCATTTCGATCCGCTGGAAGTTTTGCGCACGATAGAGAGAGAAAAGGTGACCTACCTCGGCGCCGTTCCGACGATGTGCGAGCGGCTGCTTCAAGTCCCGAACGTGGAGCGATATGACACGAGCTCGCTGCGCTGCTTGGCGATTACCGGAGGCAAGGTCCATGGGCCGGTGCTGGAGGAACTGAAAAAATATATCACGCCGAATATCTACCGGACCTACGCCTCGACGGACTCCGGGCAGATGGCGATTTCCAAGCCGCGAGACATGGACACAAAACCCCTTTCGGCGGGACGTCCGGTCTGGTGCGTGGAGCTGCGCATTCTGGACGATGCGGGAAGTCCGGCCGCCGTGAACCAACCGGGGGAGATCGTCTGCCGCAGCCCGCTGTCGACCGAGGGTTATTACAAAAATCCCGAGGCCACGCTCGCTTCGTTTCGCGACGGATGGTTTTATACCGGCGACCTGGGTTACTTCGACGAGGACGGCTACCTCTACGTGGCGGGGCGAAAGAAGGACATGGTCAAGAGCGGCGGCATCAGCATTTATCCCCTGGAGATAGAGAGCGTCCTCTATCACCATCCCGACGTCCTCGAGGCGGCAGTGATCGGCGTGCCGGATGCCCAATGGGGGGAAGCTATAAAGGCCGTTTTGGTCATGAAAGAGGGGGCCGCCGTGCCAGGCGAAGATCTGATTCGGTTTTGCAAAGAGCGGCTGGCTCCATATAAGGTTCCTAAATCCGTTGAGATCGTCGACTCGCTGCCGCACACGGAGCTGGGCAAGGTGGCCAAAGATCTGTTAAGGAAAAGGTTTAGATAAAAAAGCGAAGGGAGTTAAAAAAGATGACGGAATACAAGACCATCCTGGTGGACAAAAAGGACGGGGTTACGACGGTCACATTCAACCGGCCCGAGCAGCGCAACGCGATGAGCCCGCAGCTTCACCGCGACATGTATGCGGCGCTGAACGAGCTGCGCTACGACAAAGAGACGCGGGTCGTCATTTTGACCGGCGCCGGTCCGAGCTTTTGCGCCGGACAGGATCTGAAGCAGTACTTTTTAGAGATGGATTCGCAGCCGCAGAGCGTGCGCGATGAGATTCGCCACCTGTCGCGGCGCTGGCGCAACGAGCTGATCCGCACGATGCCGCAGCCGGTAATCGCCATGATCAACGGCTGGGTTTTCGGCGGCGGTTTCACGATCGTGACGGCGGCCGACATCGCCATCGCCGCCGAAGACGCGACCTTTGGTTTATCCGAGATCAATTTCGGCCACTTTCCCGGCGGAGAAGTCACGATCGTGCTGACCGAGCACCTCCAGCCCAAGCACGCGCTGTTCTATGCGCTGACGGGCAAGACCTTCAACGCCAAGGAAGCCGAGCGCATCGGGCTCATCACCAAGGCGGTTCCCCGCGCCGACCTGGAGAAAGAGACGATGGCGATCGCCCGGAATCTGCTTGAAAAAGATCCGGTGGCGTTGAAGGCCGTCAAAGAGGCCTGGTATCATACGTTCTATTCTCCGCCGGACGCGGCGTACGAAATTTCAGGTCTTATTTCCGAGCGCGTGACGCGGCAGCACGGCGGGCGGCCGGGCATCAGGCAGTTCAAGGAAAAGAAGTATCAGCCGGGACTCGGCGCGTATAAGCCGGAGGAGAAGTAGCAGACCGGCCACAAAGGCCCATGAGGGAGAGCAGTGAAACAGTTTAAAATATCGTTGTCGCTTCTTCTCGTGTTCGCGCTATGTAGCGTTGCGTTCGCCCAGGAGAAAGTCAAATTTCCGGTCAGCGCGTCGTCTAAGACGCTCGGCTACAGTCCGATGTGGGTGGCGCTGAAGCAGGGCTTCTTCAACCGTAACGGGCTGGACGTTCAACTCGTTCTGATCTCGGGCGCCGAGAAGTCGATGATGGCGCTCCTCGGCGGCTCCGTGTACGTATCGAGCGGGGCGATAGACGCGGGCATCGCCGCCGCGGAGCAGGGAGCGGACCTCGTTTCGATCGGCGGCGTCATCAACGGGCTGACGCATATGATCATGGGGGCGAAGAAATTCCGCACCTACGAGGACCTGCGCGGCGCGACGATCGGTTCTTCCGGACTTACTTCGGGCACCGCTTTCGTCCTTAGAAAAGTCTTGCAGGCCAAAGGACTGGAATATCCGCGCGACTACAAGCTCATCAACGTGGGCGGCTCGGCGCAGTCCTTTATAGCGCTGACGGCGGGGAAGGTCGATGCCGCCATCATCGCGGTGCCTCTCAGCTTCGACGCCGCGGACATGGGTTTCAACGTTATCGGCCGCGTGGTCGACGTCATTCCCAACTATCAACTGACCGAGATATCGTCGAAGCGCTCGTGGGCGGAAAAGAACCGGCCGCTGCTCGTCCGATTCATGAAAGCCATGGCGCAATCGATGCGCTGGCTATACGACAGCAAGGAAGCGGCGATCGCGTTTCTGGGCAAAGAAATGAATTTAAGGCCGGATCAAGCCCGCAAAGGTTGGGAATACTACACGGAGAATCGCATTTGGGACCCCAACGCCGACCTCAACATCGAAGGCGTGAAGGTGGTCATTCAGATTTACGCCGAGCGGATGCAGTTGAAGGGGCCGCTTCCAACCCCGGCGAAATACGTGGATCAGAGCTACTTGCGAGAGGCGCTGAAAGAACTTGGAAGCAGGTGAACCTTGGGGAGTTGAAGTTTTGGAGACCGTCCATGAATAGAGATGGTTTTTTAGCATTGCTGATTTTCTCGCTCGTTACCGTGCAAAGCGCCTGGGCCCAACCGTCGCCGGAACTGCTGCAGGCGGCGAAGAAGGAAAGCAAGCTCGTCTGGTACACGTCGATGGCGATCGATACGTCGAAGCCTTTGCTCGACGTTTTCTTGAAGCAGTATCCTTTTATCCAGGCGGAACTGGTGCGGGCCGGAGAGGAGCAGCTCTTGAATCGCATTCTGACCGAGGCGCGGGCGGGAAAATGGTTCTTCGACGTGGTTTCCTCCAGCGCGATTCAGGTCCTGGCGTCGAGAAATTTTTTGTCTCCCTACGCCTCCGCCGAATCCACCGCCTACGTTGCGGAGCTTAAAGATCCTCAGGGCCGCTGGACGGCCGTCTACAACAACAATCTCGTGCCGGTCTACAACACAAAGATGTTGTCGGAGAAGGAGGCCCCTAGAGATTACCTCGATCTGCTGGACCCGAAGTGGAAAGGCAAGATGCTCATGGATTCGACCGACTACGATTGGTACGGCACGCTGGCCGTGGTGTGGGGAAGGGAGGCAGCCGCGCGCTACATGGAGCGTCTGGCGCAACAGGCCCCCGCGTGGCGGCGGGGCCATGGGCTCGTCGCGCAGTTGATCGCGGCGGGCGAAGTCCCGCTCGGCTGGGCGTACAATTTCCGCGTCGAGCGAATGAAGACCGAAGGCGCGCCGGTCGAGTGGGTGGCGAGCTTCAACCCGATTGTGACGACGATCAACGGCGTCGGGCTCTCGGCGAAGGCGAGCGCTCCGAACGCAGGCAAGCTCTTCATCGATTTTATTCTTTCGAAGAAAGGCCAGGAGATGATCCGCGACATGCGGCGCATCCCGTCGCGGAGCGACGTGAAGCCGCTCGCCGTGAAGATGGACCAGTCCAAGCTGCGCTTGAAGCTGGTGACCGGCGAGGTGATGGCGAACATCGATCGTTACGCCGAGGAGTTCAGAAAGATTTTTGGCTTGTAGGTCTGATCGTCTCTTAGGCTCAGGGCCGGTCGATGTAAGACTCATCCCGGGGCGTCGACATCTCTCCGAGCGTCAAATCACTCCTTTATCCTTCAAGTCGGCGAGCGCTTTCTCGTCCCAGCCGAGGGGCTTAAAAAGCTCGATGTTGTGCTCGCCCAACTCCGGCGGGGGAGCTGGATGCGGAATCTTGGTCTCGCTGTATTCGACCGGGAAGCGTACGGTGCGAATGGGCGGTTTCTTCTCCCGGGCGATTTCGATCTCCATGCCCATGTGCTTGATGTGGGGATCCTGGAACAACTCGGCCATGTTGTACACCGGCGTGTGGGGCACGTCCTCGGCTTCGAGCCGCTCGAGCCAATAGGCGCGGGGCTTTTCCTTTATGACGGCGTTGAGAGTCCGCTGCAATTCGTTGTAGTTGCGCCGGCGGTCGGTCCGAGTCTTGAAGCGGGGGTCGTTGATGAGCTCCGGACGGCCCATTGCCCTGCACAGTCCCTCCCAGAATTTCGGCGGCGATGAGAGGTGGATGGCCAGCAGAAGTTCATCCGAGCAAGCGCACGCGTAGGTCTGAGAAGATTGTGGACGGCTGGTCGGCCCCGGCACTTCGCCGGAGGCGAGGTATTCGGTCGCCGGCGCGTTGAGAAAGCCCATGATCGCGCCGACCATGGAGGTCTCAACGTACTGGCCGCGGCCGGTCTCAGCCCGCGCGTGGAGCGCGCCCAACACGGCGATGGCGCCGAACATTCCGCCCAGGCAGTCGGCGTAGGCGGGGCCGATGGGCCGCGGGTTGTCGCGGTCTATCAAGAGGCTCATCATGCCGCCGAGTCCCTGTCCCACGGTGTCGTAAGCGGGCTTGTGGGAGTAAGGACCGGTGGAACCCATGCCGGTGATGGAGCAGTAGATCAGCCTTTCGTTCATCGGCCGCAGCGTTTGGTAATCGATGGCCAACGTTTTCGTGACGCCGGGCCGATAGTTTTCCATGACCACGTCGGCCGCGCGGCAGAGCTTGTAGAACATCTCGCGGCCTTCGGAGGTCTGAAGATTCAAGGTGACGCTCTTCTTGCCTCTGTTGTAGGCCCAAAAATTCGGCCGGTCTCCTCCCAGATCCCAGGCGCGGAACGGGTCGCCGCCTTTGGGATTTTCCACTTTGATGACTTCGGCGCCCAGGTCCGCGAGGAACATCGCCCCAAACGGCCCGGCGATAAAATTGCCTAGGTCCAGCACTCTGACTCCAGCTAACGGACTCTTCATGGCTCTCCCCCTGCGTTTGCCACTATCCGACAAGGAGGCGCTGTGTCAACCTAGACCGCTGCCGCACAGGGATGGACAACCCGATCGCAACTGGAGTAAATAAGTTTTGGCATTCACGAGCCGGAAACGGGGTCATGAGATTCACCGCCGCGTTGGTGGAATTGTTGAAAAGAGGGGTGACCTATGGATTTTAGTTTACAAACAGATTCGCCGGAGATCGCAGCGTTCAGAAAGGAAGTACGGAAATGGCTTCAGGAGAACATGCGCGGCTCCGAGCACTTGAGGTGGTCGGCCTCGTGGTCCACGAGGGAAAACGAAGAGGAGTACCGGTTCCGCCGTAATCTTGCCAACAAGCTCGGCCAAAAGGGCTGGCTCTTTCCCATGTTTTCCGCGGAGTACGGCGGCGCTGGACTGACCATCCACCACCAGATGGTGCTGGAGACAGAGCTCATCAAGTACGGCCTCAACCTGTCCCACGTTTTCTACACTCTGGCGCGCATCGTCGCCCCGGTCGTCCTCAAGTGGGGCACGGAAGAACAGAAGCGGGAGTTCCTCCCGCCGATGACGCGCGGGGAGATCGCCGTGTGGCAGGTGCTCACCGAGCCCCAAGGTGGCAGTGACGTCGCCAACTGCGCGACCAGGGCGATCCGGGACGGCGATCATTACGTCGTCAACGGCCAAAAAGTTATGGTGGGCCACCACCTGCCGCCGGATTATCTTTGGACGCTGGTCTGCACGAACCCGGCGGGAAAGCGGCACGAAAACCTCGGCTGGCTGCACATCCCGGCGACCCTTCCCGGCATCACCATCCAACACATGCATCTGATGATGGGCATCAAGAACGCGGTCTTCTTCGACGACGTGCGCGTGCCGGCGAGGTACCTGGTCGGCGGCGAGAACAACGGCTGGAGAGTCGCCAGCACGCACCTCGAGCTCGAGCACGGCGGCGACGGCAGGGTCGGGGTCGATCCGCTGGTGGAGCGCGTGATCGAGTACTGCCAAAAGACCGGAATCGGCGGCAAAATGCTGATCGAAGA
>JBGQBP010000167.1:0-8886 GCA_041494945.1 Binatia bacterium
GGTGCCGGCGGCGCACTTGTCGTTCATAACGAAATCTTTCACGTCCCCATCCGGGCCGATGTGGATTCCCTTCGCGTCCTGCCCGCCCATGTCGATGACGGTGCGGGTGTTGGGAAAGAGCAGGCTCGCGCCGCGCGCATGGCAACTGATCTCGGTGATTTGCGCGTCGCCGAACGTGACCTTGTACCGTCCGTAGCCGGTGCCGACGACGTACGCGACATCTTCGCGCTTCAACCCGGCGGCGAGCAGCGCCTCCGCGAAGCCCTTGTTGGCCGCGCGCGTGACGTTGGCGCCCGTGTCGGTCAATGCTCTTGCGACGATCTCGCGCTTCTCGTTGATGATGATGGCCTTGGTCTGTGTGGAACCGACGTCCACGCCTGCGGCATAGATCATCTTGCGTCTCCTTTGGGCGCGCTCTCGCGCAGCATCTTCTGGTGCTCGAGCGATTCGAAAAAGGCGTCGATCCGGTTCTTCATCTGCGCCTCGGAGAAGTAGCGCGGGTCTTCGATGTCGGATTCGACGAGCAGCGTGGGAATCCCCAGATCCTTGGTGAAATGCTCGCGCATGTCTCCTTGCCCGGCGGAGAAAAGCCGGCAGCTCTTGACCGAATGGATCACCAGCGCGTCGGCGTGCCATTCCTTGATATAGCGGTGGATCTGCTCATATCTCTGGAGGAAACTCCGGTTGGTGAGATTCCATTTGAGCATGTGCGCGGCGATCGACTCGAGCGGATGGTTGGGATCGTGCTTGAAGCCGAATTCCCAGAGACCGCCCACGGTCGAATAGGTCGAGGCCACCGCCACGGCGCCCCACTTGGAGAACAGATCGCGAAATTGGCGCAGGTAGGGCCACGGAGGCGGCCCTTCGATCACGAAGCGGAAGCGCTCCTCGGGGAGCGGGCCCATTCCGAGCTCGACCTTTTCTTCCATTTCTTTCAGCGCCGTCTCGAAAAACTTGAGCCCCTCTTCGGTGCCTCTGAGACAGTAAAGCGGCGCCATCATCGTCACCGAATCGAAGTAGGCATCGAACGGCGACGGGGTCTTCTGTGTGAGCGCCTTGATCTTCGCCCACAGCTCGCCGGTCTCGCCGGAGATCGCGACGATCCTTTTGAACTTGGCCCAATCGAGTTTTTTTCCCGTGAGCCGCTCCATCGCTTCGATGACCTCCTCGAGCTGCCGGACAACGTAAGTGATATCCGCCGCCGACGGTTCGTCGAATTCCCCGTGCAGAAACGGGATATCGAGGTTGTAGAGGTTTCCTTGCGAGTATTCGGCCAGGTGCTCAAACCACTGGAGGTAGACATTGCACCCGACGTAATTGCACAGGATCAGTGAGGGAAGGGGGATCGTGGCAAAGGGAGTTTTGCGGCCGGAATGGAACATGCCCACGTCCGCCTTGACATAGGCGCAGTTGTCCATCGAGTAGCCCATCTCTTCCGCCTTCTGGATGAAAGGCAAGCAGACTTTTTTGACCGCGAGCTGCAGCGCGTTGATCTCCGGATAGACGGGGATCAGGTCGAACGCGAGCGCCAGCTCGACCGGGTTGCCGCTGATCATCATGTAAACGGCCTTGCCGTCTCCTTGCTCGGCGCAGCGCGTGAGGCGCTCGTAGTAGCGGCCCATGATGTCCTTTTGCAGGAGATGCATCTGCCCCTGGTAGGTCGTCTTCACTACTTCGGCTGCTTGTGCCATGGAGGGCTCCTTTTCAATCGAACAACATGGACTCGACGAAGGTCTCGACTTCCGAGCGCGATTTGTCGAAGATCCACATCTTCTCCTCGAATTCGAGCGCAAGATGCGGGATCGCTTCTTTTTCCAAAGCCTGGCGGTAGAGCGCGTAGTCGAAAAGCGCGGGCTCGCAGAACTTGGCCGCAAGGAAGAGCACCGCGCTCGCGCCCGTCTCGCGGACTCTATCGACGAGATGTTTGGATTTGGGCTGCCGGCTGTCGTGCTTGACGCCCGAGTAGACGCTTTGATCGATGTACGCGCGCGCCAGGTTCCGGACCGGATCGCCGTCCGTCGGAATATCCTCGACAAACCAGCGCCAGCCGATCAGGAAATCGTCGTCCAGGATGTAACAGCCCGCCGCCTCCAACCCCTCGATCAGTTCCAGCGGCGGCTGCTCGCAGAACGAGCCCTCGAGAATGACCTTGATGCGGTCCTTGGGCTTTTCGTCTCGCTTGCGCAACTCTACGAGCGCCTCTTTCAGAATGGCGATATGCTCCTCCACCGGGATCAGGGTTCCTATGCGCATCAGGACATAACTCTCGGCCGTCGAAAGATTCTGCGGCGTTTCTTTACGGATGTGGTAAAGCTCACGGAGCAATTTTCTCTGCTCGTTGTAGAGGAGAATGCTCCGCCTGAGATCTTCGTCGGTGGCGGTCTTTCCGCTGAGAGTTTCGTAGGACTTCTTGAGTCGGTTGTATTCCGCGGTGAGGTAGTCCGGGGTAGAGCGCGATTTCATGTTTTGCGGAAAGTGGATGTACTCGATCATCATCTGAGGGAAATTTCGTTTGAAAACGCTGCCGAGGTTGCGCGCCGGATCGCAGATCGAATGAAAGACCATCCCATCGACGAAATTGAGCTTGCCGGTCAGCCCCAGCTCGAGCGTGCTCTTCACGATCGAGCAGATAAAGGATTGAAAGCGCGAATCGGCGTGGGCGATCTCGATCCTGTTGCCGCCGCCGATGATTCCAATCGGTAACATTCCAACTGCATGGATCAACTCGACCGGGGTATAAACCGGATAGCAGCCGACCACCTTGGATCCGGGATGATTCGCCTTCCACTTGGCGGCCGGTTCGAGCGGCGACTCGTCCAAAATCTCTTTGTACTCGGCTATTAATTTATCGATCGCCATAGCGCCTCTCTCTTTGAACGGTCATTCGTTACGATGTCCCGTGCTCACAGAACTTGAGCAAGCGACATGCCAAGGAATTTTTGCCTTTGAATCAGCGTGTCACACGCGTTTGGCCAAAGAGACTTCTTAAATCTAGGAAGAAGCGGATGGGATATTCTCAATTCTTGGACGTTTGCTCGCTGTGCTTCGGTTATCTCAAGTAGGGACGTATCTTTCCGGTGGCATATCGATTGCTCACCAAACAATACAGAAATGGTTGACGGCTCCGACACCGGCTTACCGATGAAAGGAGAAAAGTCATGCATAAAATGCCCGTGACCGAGTTTTATATCCAACCGGAAACGGTGTCTTCGCCGGAGTCGGAGATCCCCGAGGTCGAACGGCTGCTGAATGAATTCGAGAGTCACGAAACGCAGGAGAGGGATTTTCTGCGGCAGTACAAAGAAGTCGCCGCCACCGTTCAGGCGCCTCTGATCAAGTTCCTGCTTCAACTCATTATCTCGGACGAGGAGAAACACCACGCGGTCACGCACGCGATGGTCTCTACGCTCCAGGGCGACCTCAATTGGACCAAGCCCGACGACGCCATTCGCGGCCTCTACGAGATCGGCGAGGAAAGAAAAAAGCTGCTTGCGGTCACCAAGGAGTTCATCCGAACTGAAAAGGACGGAATCCTGGAGTGTAAGAACCTGACGAAAGTGAGCCGGCGATATTATAAAGGCCTCTTCGGCCTGCTGCTCAAGTGCATGATCGACGACTCGCAAAAGCACGTCGGGATACTTCAGTTTCTTAAACACAAGCTAAAAGAAACGTAAGGGGCTAGCCGTAAGGAATTAGGCGTCAGGGGTTAGGGGTTGCCTTACCCTTTACGCTTCAATCCTCACGCCTTACCCCTCGCGGTTTTTCTGAGTGCGAAGCAAAGCGGTTTTCTCCGTATCGATCTCCAGAGTCACCGGGTCGATCACTACTTTGTATGCGTCGCGCGCCTTCTCAATCGAAATAAATTCCTTGACCACGTCCATCCGAACCTTCTCTGGATCGCGCTCCGTGGGATTGCCGACACCTGCGCCGCCGCCGCTCACCTTGAGTAGAATATCGCCCGGCTTGAGATCGTAGAGGCGGTGCCCGCGAATTTTTTCGGTCTTGCCGTCGCGCGTGAGATAGGAGCGAGAGTTGGGCGTCGGCTCTCCTCCCAAGGCGCCGGGCGCGCGCACGATCTCGCCGTCCGAGCTGCCGGTGGCGATGCCGGCGTCGCCGCCGACATTTTCCACTTCCCAGTGGATGCCCGAGGCGCCGCGCCACTTGCCCGCGCCTGAAGTGTCCTGGGCAAACTCCCAGCGCCGCGTCCGCCAGGGGAAGCGCATCTCCACCTCTTCGACGTTTCCCTTATTGACTTCGCCCAGCGCGCCGATGGAGGTCGCGCCTTCGTAGCCGTCGAATCCTCTGGCGGCGCCGGCGCCGCCGTCCATATCGAAAGTGGTCACGACGTATTTCTCATTCGTGCGCGGATCGAGGCCGAAGATGTAGTGGCCGTAGCGCTTGCCCCAGCAGGCGATGGCCCGCTCGGGAATCGCTGTGGACATCGCGCTCACGACCGACTCGATAATCTGGTGGCCCATGCTGACGGGCGATGCCCCGACGGTCGCCGGGTACTGGGCGTTCAACACCGAGCCCGGCGGCGCGTAGACGGTGATCGGCCTGAGGCTGCCCTCGTTGTGATACTCGCCGAGGGCGGGATCCAAAAACATAAAGAGCGCCGAGAGCGAGTTGCTGTAGGTAGAATTGAACACGCAGTTCACGAAGCCTTTGCGCTGCTTGTCGCTCTTGGAGAAATCGACGCTGAGCGTGTCGCCTTTCACCGTAATCTCGCAGCGCACCCAGACCGGCACGTCCAGCTCGGTGCCGTCGTCGTCGGTCGCCGACTCCCCGTAGTAAGTGCCGTCGGGCATCTTTTCGATCGCGGCGCGCACGGCCCGCTCCGTGCGATCCATCATTTCCTCGACGCAGGCCAGCACGGTCTCCTTGCCGTACTTGTCGAGCAGCGCACCGATCCGCTCCTCGCACACCCGCGTCGCGGCGATCTGGGCGTAGTTGTCGATGCGCGTGCCCTGCGGCCAGCGCACGTTGTTCAAGATCAGCTCCATCACGTCCTCGCGCTCTTTGTCGCCTTCCATCACCTTGATGCCGGGAATCGCCAGCCCCTCGGCGTGGATGTCGTAGGCGTTGGGAAAATAGCCGCCGGGATAGGCGCCGCCGGTGTCCATCTGATGGGCGCGGCAGAGCGTGAAGAAGAGAAGCTCGCCGCGATAGAAGATCGGCCGGTAAAAGCCCCAGTCCGGCAGGTGGCAGCAGTAGCCGTGATAGGGGTCGTTCACCAGGATCACGTCGCCGGGGTTTAAATTTCCTTTGAACTTGTTCAGCACGTATTCGACCGAGAGCTTGCCGCCGAGATACTGCACCGAGAGGCCGATCGGAATCGCCACCGTGCGCCCGGTGCCGTCCCAGATGCCCACCGAGACGTCATGGAGCTGCGCGATCAGGTAGTTTTGCGAGGTGCGGTCGATGACGTGGCGCATCTCCTTGCAGATACTCTGAAGGGAGTGCCACACGGTAGAGAGAGTCATGGGATCGACGCGGCCCGAAGCCATCTTTTACCTCCGCGAGAGAATGTAGTTTTTCACGCCGTCCACCGCGCAGACATACGAGCCGGGAATGACCACCGTGGTCGCGGGTTCCTCGATCACCGCCGGGCCGGGGATTTTGTGGCCGCAGGCGAGTTTGGTTCCGTCGTAAACCGGCGTCTCCTCGTATCCTTTGGCGAGGTCCCATAGAATCGGGCGGCGGCGCTTCAGCGCCTCGGCCGCGCCGCCGGCGGCGCGCGGAATCTCCGCCAGCTTCAATCGCTCCTGGCGCGCCGTCGCTTTGAGGCGAACATTGAGAAACTCGACTTCGCGACCGGGCATGTTAAACGTAAAGAGATCTTTGTGCCGTTTGTGAAATGCCTCTGTGGTCTCATCGAGATCCTTGGCGCCAATCTCTCCAGGCGGCACGTCGAATACTTCCATCTCATGAAACTGGCCGACGTAGCGCATTTCCATCGAGCGCCGGAACACCGTGTCGCGCGGAGCGATGCCGATCTCCGCCAGAACTTCGCGCGCTTCGGTCTCCATCTCGGCGTAGAGCTCGTTGACGCGCTTCAAATCGAGCAAGCTCTTACGCGAGATGAGCGAGCGGGCGAAATCTTTCCCGACTTCCATGTTCAACATGCCGAAGGCGCTGTAGGTCGCCGCGTAGCGCGGGACGATGATCGTCGGGATTTCCAGGAGATCCGCCAGATAGGCGCCGTGGACCGGTCCCGCGCCGCCGCCGACGACGAGCGCGAAATCGCGCACGTCGTAACCTCGTTTGGTCGAGATCTCCGTCATCTTGTCGGCCATCAGCGAATTGACCGTGGCAAAGATCGCCTTGGCCGCCGCCGGCAGATCGAGACCCAGCGGCGCCGCCACGGAGTCGATTGCCTTTTCCGCCAGGTCGCGGCGGAGAACGATTTCCCCGCCAAGAAAATAGTCCGCCGGGACATAACCTAAAATCAAATCCGCGTCCGTGACCGCGGGTTCGGAGCCTCCCTTGCCGTAGCACGCGGGACCGGGATCGGCGCCCGCGCTCTGCGGCCCGACTCTGAGAAGGCCGAGAGAATCGATCCAGGCGATGCTTCCGCCGCCGGCGCCAACGCTCGGCACATCGACCATTTTCATCGCCACCCGCTCGTCTCCGACCCAATTGTAATCCGTGGTCGGGATCTCTCCCTGCCGGATCAAGCAGACATCCAGGCTGGTGCCGCCCATGTCGATGGAAAAGAGATTGTTGCTGCCGATACACTCGCCGAGCCGAATCGCTCCCGCGGGCGCCGCGGCCGGTCCCGAGCCGATAAGAGTCACCGCTCGGCGCGACGATTCTTCGACCGATTGAACCAGCCCGCCGCCCTGGACCATGTAGAGGGTTCCTTGAAATCCGATCTCTCTCAGCTTTTCCCTCAGCGCGGCCAGATAATGTGCCGTGATCGGCCCGACGGCCGCGCTCACGACCGTCGTGCTGAAACGCTCGTACTCGCGATAAACCGGCAGCACCTCGTGAGATGCCGTGATATAGGCGCCGTTCATCTCCGCGCGGCAGATCTCCAGGGCGCGTTTTTCGTGCGTTGGGTTGATGTAGCTGTGGAGAAAACAGATCGCCACCGCCTCTACTTTCTCCTCTTTGAATTTCCGGATTCCGTTGTGGATGTCTTCTTCTTTGAGCGGCGTCAACTCCTCGCCGGTGTAGAGCATCCGCCCCTCGACGGGCATGCGCAGCGTGCGCGGCACCAAAGGCGTGTAGGGCGGGACGAAAACGTTGAAGCGCGAGGTTCTGATGTTCTTGTAGCCGCGGCGAATTTCGATCGTGTCGCGGAATCCTTCGGTCGTCAGCATCCCGACCTTGGCGATTTTTCCGGTGAGCAGCGCGTTGGTGGACAGCGTGGTGCCGTGAGCGATGAGTAGATGAACGTTGGACATGAACTGGGGCAGCTCCATGCGAAAGAAGCGCGCCGCCTTGTTGAGCGCGTTGGTCAGGCCAAGCGTGGGATCGCGCGGCGTCGTCGGCGACTTGAACGCGTGGACCTCGCCGCGATCGTCCTGAACCAGGCAGTCGGTAAAGGTTCCGCCGACGTCCGTGCAGCACTTCATCGAAGCGTCGCCTTAGAAGCCATAGCTTTGCCAGTTTTTGCGCACCGACTCGAGATGCTCCTTCGGAGGCGCCGCGATTTCGGGAAAGGCGTGCTTGCGCGTGGCGTCGATGCCGAGCTTCGACGAGACGCGCCGAGAAATGTCCTCCTGCGGCACCTCCGCGGGCGCTTGGGAAGGGTCGAGTTGGACGGCGGCCATGCCGGGCATGACGACGACGTCTCTTTCAGGCTGAACGCGGAAAGAAACGGCCCACAGCACGGCGTTGATATCGCGGATGTCGATGTCGTCGTCGACGACGACGGTAATCTTGCCGAACTGCGGCGCGTAGCTCCAGGCGCCGCACATGGCGGTGCGCGGCTGGACGGGATGATTTTTTTTGAGTGAAATGACCAGCCAGGCGGCGCCGCCGCTGGCTTCGAGAAGATGAACATCGCGCACGGGAAGACCGAGCGCCTCCGTCAAATGTTTCTGAAGAGTGGCTTCTCTGCCGATCGAGCGGATGCAGCTCGATTCGCTGGGCGGCATCTGGCTGATGAAGGCCTGGAAGATCGGCTGGTTCCGGTGCGTGATCGAGCTCACGTCCACGACGTAAGACATCGCCTTGGGACCCATGTAGCCCGTATATTCGCCGAAAGGGCCTTCGCTCTCAAGCTGGTTCGCCCGGATCGTTCCCTCGATGACGATTTCAGAAGTGGCCGGCACTTCGAGATCGACGGTGCGGCAGCGGACGACGTCCACCGCCTCTCCCCTGAGCGCGCCGGCGACTGCCAGCTCGTCCATGTCCTGCGGCAGGCGGGATACCGATACCAGACCGATCACCGGGTCCGCGCCGATCACGATCGCCACCGGTGTGGGCCGGTTGAGCTGGTTGTTTTTTTCGACGTGTACTCTGCCTCCCTGGAGGTAGTTGATGAACAATCCCAGTTTTCGCGGACCCTTGAGCTGCACCCGGTAGGTCCCCACGTTTCTGATACCGGATTGGGGATCCGCCGTGACGACGTAACCGGAGGTGATATACGGCGCGGGGTCCTGTCCCACGGTCCAGGTTGGAATGGGGAAGCGTGTGAGGTCGGCTTTGTCTCCCATCCAAACGTTTTCCTGCGCGGGACCGCTTGCGACCGGTCTCGGCCGGATGGGATGGAGCTCTGCCTCGGCCCATTTTCTTTGCACGTCGCCGAGCTCGCAGTCGAGAGCGAGACAGTAGGTCGCGCGCGACGCGCCGAGCGCTCCGGTCACTACCGGGATGTCGAAGCCTTGGACGCGCTCGAATAAGAGAGCCGATCTCTGCGGCTCGGGAATTCTTTCA
>JBGQBP010000168.1:0-8795 GCA_041494945.1 Binatia bacterium
GCGGTCGCACGCAACAACCTGGGAGTCCTCTACGATAAGAAGGGCCTTTACGACGAGGCCATCGGTGAGTTCGAGGCTGTCCTAAAAATCGATCCAAAGAGCGCAACCGGCCCCAAAAACCTGGAGACGGCAAAAAAAAATCAGTCCCTGATCCAGGAGCGCGAGAAACAAATTGCCGAGGCGTTAAAGAATGCAGAGGCTCAGCCTGAAAACCCGAATATCTCCTACAAGTTGGCTCGACTCTATGCGGCCTACGGGAAGAAAGACCAAGCCATCGGCTGGCTAGAGAAAGCACTGAAGCTCGGCTTCAACGATATCGGTTACCTCAAAGTAGATTCAGCTCTGAATAGTCTTCGCAACGAACCCGACTATGTCTGGCTGCTTCGGGGGCGATAGAATCCAACTTTCCTTCTTGATCTAAAGCGCATTAGCTTTCCGCTCGCATAATTCCCAAAATTGATTGTTCATAATTCCGCTTGACAAGCTCTCGCGTGCCAGAGTATTGTCCGCCGCGTGATTCAACGGGCGACACAATTCATCCGCTCACGAGAGTCTGCTTTTACCTTGTTAGACATGATTACTGCCCTAGCGCTGTCGGGCATTCTAGCGGCTATCGCCATCCCCAATTTGGCCGGCCAGTTGCCCACGTACCGTTTGAATACAGCCGCGAGCCAGGTCCAATCCGAGCTTCATAGAATCAAGTCCCAGGCGGTGGCGCAGAACACCGAGCATCGCGCGGTGTTTTTGCCGCCTTCTTCTTACCGAATCGAGAGAAAAATCGGCGCGACCACTTATGCGGCTACCGGTGAAATAAAACTATTGCCCGAAAGTATCGTCTATGGCAATTCGAGCGCTAAGGACATCAGCTTTACCCCGAGAGGCACCTCGACGAGCGATACCATAAGACTCTGCAATAGCCGGCGCGAGGGAAAAAGCGTGATTGTGTTTGGCGGCACGGGGAGAATTCGTGTGGTCAGCGAGCGGTGCTAAATGAAACGGGCTTCAATCCATCGCCAGGACGGCCTGAGTTATACCGAGGTCCTTGTTTCCATTGCGGTTATCTCCATTGCAGTCTTCGGATTTTCAGTCAATACGGTCAGCGTGATTCGAAGCAATCTCAACAGTACGAGCTATACCGTTGCCAATAATCTAGCGCAGGACAAGCTGGAGCAGTTGAGCGCAATCGTTGCCCTCAAAAACGTCGATTTCTGTCCCGATTCCGGTGAACACGGCCTTTCCGCCGGCGGCGCTGCCGGAGGAATTTATGATCGTTGCTGGACGATCAAAGATTCGTTCTTGGGATACGGTCTCAAAGAAATCAGCGTTTCCGTGCATTGGAAAGGCTCCGAGCCGCGTGTCGTTACTCTCTCAACTTTGGTTTTTATCAAGCCAGCAGGATCATGAAAAAAAGTTTTTCGAATCACCGCGGGTTCACGACGGTGGAATTTCTCGGGGCGGCGCTTTGTGGCGCCATAGTTTTATCGGCTCTGTACGGTTTTTATAGAGAGCAGCTTTTCAGCTTGCTGTTGCAAGAAACCAAAACGGCAACCCTGGAAGACGCGCGCGGGGCGCTCGACATCATGGTGCGGGAGTTGAGAAATGCCGGATCATTTCCAAAGGGCGCCGATGCGACCTGTCTCAAAGACGCTTCCGGCAATCCGCTTCGCGTGGTTTCAGCGAGTTCCACTTCGATTCAAATCCAGGCGGATACTGAGCCAACTACTGGCAACGGTCCGGACGGAGCATGCACGGAGACGGGTGAAAGAGTCACTTACGCTATTGGTAGCGGAACTGATGCCTGTCCTGGCCCTATGACGATCAAGCGCAACGGCAATTGTCTGGTGGCCAACGTCGTGGTCTCTTCCAAAGAACCACTCTTCACCTATTTCGATCTTAACGACGTGCAGCTCGGTGGAAATCCGCCCCTCGATGCTGTCAAGCGGATCAGAATCAGATTCTCGGTGGAAGTTCCTGATCCGACTCCTCAGGGCAAGAGTTTGGGAAAAACAATCAAGTCAACTCTCTCGTCGAGTGTAGAATTCAGGAACTCATAGTGGCAATACGTTTCAACAGTGGATCAAGTTTGGCCGGCGACCAAGGCGTTGTCCTCGTAACGTCGCTTCTCCTCATAGCTCTCTTGATCGGCGCAGGAGCTGCCGCAATCGTAGCGGTGCAGTCCGATCTCAGAACCACTGCGAACCTGAACGGAGGAAATCGGGCCTTTTATGTCGCCGAAGCCGGAATCAATCATGCACGCGGGGAGTTGCAGAGCAGGAGCGGAGCGATGAATTTTGACCGCGCTCTACAAACGAACGCGGGAACCGTCATTGTATCTAACTCTAACTTTAATGGTGGAACCTACAGGGTCACGCGACTGGCTTGGCCTACGAATTCGAGCTGGATCAGAGTCGTATCGACGGCAACGGCTTCCGGTAATTCCGTGAGTGAAGTTGAAGCATGGTTCAGAAAAGACCCCGGCCGACCTCCCAAAGCGATCGTTACCAGCGGCGATCTAAAGATAAGCGGCAGTCCCAAACTGATCGGCGCCTGCGGCGGAGCCCATTCCAACGACGACATGCAGGTGTCGGGCAATCCCGCCGTCCAGATGGCAGACGGCCTCACGGCGGCAAATGTGAACGTTGCGGTAGGTCTCATACCGGAAGGAATGAACATTGCGGGTACGCCCTGCGTGGGTAACGCGCTCTGCGCCAACTCCAACGATCAGCAACCGGAGGCGAACAGGCTTGATTCGGGCGAGAAAGGAGCCGCGTACGAGGCGAGTCATGGCAGCGTGCAATCCTATGACATGCCGCGGATCAATCCCGCTGATTATGCGCCCCTCATTGCAAGCCTGGGGGAAGAGGGAAAAGGATACATCTTGCATGGGGACGGCACGGTCACGACAGGACCGCGAATCAGTTGTGACAACGATGGACTCTGCAGCGGAGGGAATCTCGTGCCCTTACCACAGGGCTGGTCATTTTCAGGAGGAAGCTGGCGGGTTGACGGGGCCACAGCAGCGGACGGGGTGTATTACTCAGAGACGAAAGTCGACATCTCAGGAAACATCGGTAGCGCAAACCTCCCCTGGCAGGCATCCGTCATCGCCCGCGACAGCATTCGCATATCGGGGGATGCATACCTGCGTCCATATCCCACCGCGTCCTTGCCGCTTCAAAATCATCTGCTAGTTACAGGCAACGATTTGGAGATCACCGGCAACATGACAGCGAGTTATACCCCCGGGGCGATCCTGGTTCACCAGCAAATGAAGATCACCAAAAATCCACAGATTGCCGGGTTTGTGATCGCGGGAGATGGTCAACCCGCATGGGCGGGAGATCCATTTACGGATAGCAGCGCCGGGGTCGCTCTGAACGAAATCTCCGGCAACCCGACCGTTGATTACTCCTGTCAGTTCGGCTGTCTCGGGCCAGGCTGTCCCTGGCCTCTTGTTGCTGTTGTTGGGTGGAAACAAAAGTTTTAGGCGGAACTTTTGTAGTCGCTTTTTTCTCTCCGACACGATTTTTTGTCGAAAAAGCTTGAAAAATATCGCGATATCGTCCCTTATTGGGGAAGCAAAAGATGGTTTTACATGGCGGTAGGGAGATGCTATAGTTCCACTGGTTAGGACTGGAAATCGACAGACCAGTAGCGTAAGAGGAAAAGGAATGGACACAAAGAAAACCATCATGGTGGTTGACGACAACCCGGACATCATCACCATTGTGCGGACCATTCTAGAAGGCAAGGGCTATAATGTATTGTCCGCCTTTAGCGGCGCGGAACTGTTCACCAGTCTCGAACAACAGAAACCCGATCTGGTCGTACTCGATATCATGATGCCTCAAATGGATGGACTTGAAGTGCTGACACGACTCAAAGGCGCTTCCGAGACTTCCTCGATTCCGGTGATCCTGCTGACCGCGAAAGTTCAATATGAAGATGTTTTGGGAGGCTACAAGCTCGGAGCCGACTACTATATCACCAAACCGTTTACCAGCACGCAACTGATCAACGGCATCAATCTCCTCTTGGGAGAAGCAAAACCCTAAAAGGGGTATCGATAAGCTGACGCGCATTGCGAACTAAAGCATCCGGGCGTTTATCTTCTTCGTTTCTTCCTTTCCTCTCCTCGTAGTTTCGTTCCATGAGTCGCTTGATTTCCTTCGAAGGCGGTGACGGGTCGGGTAAAAGCACGCAGCAGAAGCTGCTTGCGGATTATCTGTCGAGCCGGGGACGCGCGTGTGTGTGCACTCGCGAGCCAGGGGGAACCAATCTCGGCAAATTGATTCGCAAAGTGCTTCTCGAAGTCGGGGATGAAAAGATTTCCTCGCAGACGGAGATCTTTCTTTATCTTGCCGATCGGGCGCAGCATGTCCAGCAGATCATTCAACCGGCATTGGCCAGCGGCAAAATCGTTTTGTGCGATCGATTCACCGACTCCACCCTGGCGTATCAGGGTTACGGCCGGGGGGCTGATCTTCGCGTGCTGCGTCAGATGAATCTCATCGCGAGCGGCGGGATAGTTCCAGATTTAACTCTGCTGTTGAATTGTCCGGTGGAACTCGGTCTCTCACGGACGGCGCAAAGAATGGAAGAACAGCGAGCCATGCAGAGCCGGGAAGACAGGTTCGAGCGCGAGCAAGTCGAATTTCACGAACGGGTGCGACAGGGATTCCAGGAGCTGGCTCGAGCCGAGCCCGAGCGCATCCATGTTCTCGACGCTTCGCGCTCGATCCGTGATGTGCACGAGCAGATCAAAGAAATCGTCGAGCGCAAACTTACCGGACATTAACCGATGCCTTTTAATTCCGATATTGTCGGGCACGGCCGGCAACTGGCCACTCTGAGGCAGGCTTTGGAACAGGACCGCCTCCACCATGCGTACGTTTTCCTCGGCCCGGAGGGGGTGGGGAAAAAAACGGTTGCGATCTCCATGGCAAAGGCGGTTCACTGCCAGGAGATGACGCGTGACTTCTGCGGTCGCTGCGCGAGTTGCGTCAGGATTGAAAACCACAACCATCCCGATGTCCGGCTGGTCGGGCCTTTTTCTGGAAAGAAGGATATCAGCATCGAGCAAGTTCGAGCGTTGGAGAGAGAATTGAACTACCGCGCTTTTTCGAGCCGGAAAAAGATCGCCGTGATCGACCCTGCCTCGCTGATGAATTTTTCCGCTCAGAACGCGCTATTAAAGACCCTTGAAGAACCTCCGGCGGGTTCCGTTCTGATTCTAATCTCTACCAGCGCAGGCGGGCTTCTTCCCACTTTGTTGTCCCGCTGTCTACGGCTTTCCTTTGCGCCTCTTCAGGCGAGTGAGGTTGTCGATTGCTTGATCTCACGGAAAGGATTGAAACGAGAGCAGGCGGAGATGCTGGCCGCAGTTTCCTTGAGAAGCCTGGGCCGGGCGCTGAATTCGGATTCGGAAGAGCTTGCGCGCGATAGAGCAGAGTGGCTGGAGGGGATAGCGTCTTTGACCCAGGTGGAGCGTACCAATTGGACGGCTTTGGCCGAGAAGCTGTCTAAAGATCGTGAAGAGGCGCTCAGATTTCTCGACTGGCTGGCGGGATGGTATCGCGATATTCTGATTTATCGGGCTACCCATAACGTTGGGGAAATTTGCAACCTCGACCTTATCGAAAGGGTTAGAGCCGAAGCGTCGAGCAGCAGTCCGGAGCGCGCTCTTTTTCTTCGCTCCCAGGCTCTCCTCGCGGCCGCGCGCATCAAAAGAAACGTGAATCGCCGGATGGCCCTGGAGAATCTCTTTATCGATATGGCCGGGCTGCCGAAGTGAGATCGATGGACCATATCTATATCACCACTCCTCTTTATTACGTCAACGCCGAGCCGCATCTGGGACACACCTACACGACCATCGTCGCCGACACGGTGAAGCGCTATTGCCGGCAACAAGGACTGAATGCATTTCTTCTCACCGGTACCGACGAGCACGGCGACAAAATCGCGCAGGCCGCCAAGGCAAGCGGCATGGAACCGAAAGCATACGCGGATAAGATCAGCGCAATCTTCCGCTCGACGTGGGACGCGTGCGGGATCGCTTACGATCATTTTATCCGCACCACGGACGACTACCACAAGAAGTTCGTCCAGCAGGTTCTACAAAAAATCTACGACAGCGGCGATATCTATTTCGGCGAGTACGGAGGCTTTTACTGCTACGGCTGCGAACGTTTTTACACGGAAAAAGAGCTGGTCGGAGGAAAATGTCCCGATCATCAAAAAGAGCCCGCTTATATTCAGGAAAAAAACTATTTTTTCCGCATGGGAAAATACCAGCAGCGGCTCATCGACACTATCCAGGCGCACCCGGATCTGATCCGTCCGGAGCGATATCGGAGCGAAGTGCTTGCGTTTTTGCGCGAGCCTCTGGAGGATCTATCCATTTCGCGCCCGAAGAGCCGGCTCGAATGGGGTATCCCGCTCCCGTTCGACTCGGATCACGTCACCTATGTTTGGTTCGACGCGCTCATCAACTATGTCAGCGCGCTCAAATTTCTCGGCGAGGATGTTTTCAACGCATACTGGCCCACGGCCAATCACCTGATCGCCAAAGACATTTTGAAGCCCCACGCGATTTACTGGCCCACGATGTTGATGGCCGCCGGTCTGCCGCTTTACAAGCATTTGAACGTTCACGGTTATTGGGTAATGGACTCCGGAAAAATGTCCAAGAGCCTCGGCAACGTCGTGCGCCCGTTGGAGATGAAGGAGCGTTACGGCATGGACGCCTTCCGCTACTTCCTGCTGCGCGAAATGGCCTTCGGCCAAGACGCGACATTTTCTTTGGACGCGTTGATAAACCGTGTGAACGCAGATTTGGCGAATAATCTCGGCAACTTTGTCAGCCGCGTGCTCGCCATGCAGGAGAAATATTTTGCTGGCGCCGTCCAGCCGCTAAGCGGCGAGTGGTCGAAGGAAGACGCGGAGCTTCGCGATAAATTTCGCCAGGCGGAAGTTGAGATGAAGCGCCACATGGAAAGCCTCCAATTCCATCGCGCTCTCGAGTCGGTATGGGTTGCCCTCGACCACGCCAACCGCTACACGGTTCAAACTTCGCCCTTCGTTTTATTTAAAGATCCGGAGAAGCGCCCCAGAGTCGGAGAGATACTGCACCATCTGTTGGAGGTTATCAGGACGGCCGGACGACTCATCGCTCCTTTTCTTCCCGATACGGCCAAAGAGCTTCAAACTTTGCTTGCGACTTCTGAAAACGCACTCGATTCTCAGAAGCCCTGGGGAAGTTTTTTCGCTCCCGGCCACAGGGTCCTCCCGCCGAAGGTTTTGTTTCCCCGCATCGAATCGACTCCCAAAACGTAAATGTCGTCACCGGATTCACTTCGACTGATCGACAGCCACGCTCACATTCAAGGTCCGGAGTTCGCCGCCGATCTGAATGGCGTGATCGATCGCGCTCACGCGGTAGGCGTAGAAAAGATCCTCGTCGTCGGCGGGACGGGAGAGCTTTCGAGCAACGATGCCGCGGTTGCGGTCGCCAACTCATTTACCGGGCTCTTCGCGACGGTGGGGATGCATCCGCACGACACGAAAGACGTAAGCGAGCAGGATTTCGAGCGACTCGAGCATCTCGCCGCCGATCCGAAAGTAGTCGCCGTGGGCGAAACCGGCCTCGACTTTTACTACGATCACTCTCCCCGCGACTTGCAGGTGAAAGTTTTCACGCGCTTCATCCACATGGCGCGCGCGCTTGAATTGCCTCTCATCGTCCACGACCGAGACGCCCACCGAGATATCGCCGAGCTGCTAAAGTCCGAAGGAGCAGAGAATCTCCGGGGCGTTATCCATTGCTTCACCGGAGATTATCCGGCCGCCAAGGAATTTCTCGATCTCGGATTTTACCTTTCATTTAGCGGCATCGTGACTTTTAAAAACGCCGAAGCGCTCAGAGAAGTCGTGCGAGAGCTGCCGTTGGACCGAATGCTCGTCGAAACCGATTCCCCTTACCTCGCGCCGGTGCCGCATCGCGGAAAGCGCAACGAGCCGGCTTTTGTCCTCCACGTCGCCGAGACGATAGCAAGCGTAAAAGGTTTACCTCTACAGGAAATTGCCGAAGCCACGAGCCGCAACGCCGGCGATCTGTTCGGTATCTAGAAGAGCCAGCCGGAGGACGGACCGAAAAGCGCGCCGATGAATTTCTCAAGTCCTAAATTGAACCTCACGATCACGCGGTCGGAGCCGCGAGTGAGGCCGAAGCCGGGCCCGACGCTGTACTCGATTCCATGCGACTCCCCCCGGACCACGGGGAAAATGTAATGCTGCTGTTCCTTGGACGGATCCGGATGTTTGATCATACCGATGCCGCCGTAAAACTCGATGCCCGGCGTCAGCGCCCGCATCCAGCGATAGTAGATGCCGTGGGCGTAACCAAACTCGAATCCCTCCTTTGCTTCGGAACCGACCAGGATTTTCTCGAAGATCGGGTTCAGCATCAGGGAAAAATCTCCGAAGTCTCTTTGAATAATCGGCCGCAATTCCAGTTCCAGTTTCTGATCATCAAACTTTGGTACGCGGTTGTACTCCAGTTCTATATACCAGCCGAGATCGATCGGGAGCTGTCCCTGATCGAACAGACTGCCCCGCAGACGGAACTTAGAGCCTGCGTACTGGAGGTTGTTTCCTCTGGGCTTGGCGAGGTTTAAATACGCCGCCGCCTCGATCCGATCTGTCAACCCGTAGGTCGCCTCAAAAGCAGTGCGCCACATCGACTGACTGGGCAATGTGCCTTTGGAAGTTCCTTCCTCTCCGTTCCGATGTCC
>JBGQBP010000169.1:0-8771 GCA_041494945.1 Binatia bacterium
TCGTCGGCGACGAGGAGGATTCCATGGCGCCGGCAAATCTCCGCCAACCTGCGGAGAAAGTCCGGAGGCGGGACAACGTACCCGCCTTCGCCCTGAATGGGCTCGACGAAGACGGCCGCAACTTCGTCGGGCGCGGCCTCGTGGCGGAATATTTTGTTTTCCAACGCGTCGAGACCTTCCATGCCGTAAGGAACATGATGAACGTCCGGGAGGAGCGGGCCGAAATGGGCCCGATGGGACGAGCGGCTGGCGGTCAAAGACAACGCGCCCAGGGTTCTGCCGTGGAACGAGCCCAGGAAGGCGATGAGATGCGTTCTCTTGGTGGAGTAGCGCGCGAGCTTGATGGCGGCCTCGACCGCTTCCGTGCCGGAGTTGGTCAAAAAGACTTTTTTAGCGGAAGAACCCGGCGCCAGCCGGCTGAGCTTTTCGCAAAGCAGCGCCATCGGCTCGTAATAGAAATCGCTGCCGCAGAAATGGAGAAACTTCGACGCCTGCTCCTGGATCGCCTTGACGACCTGAGGATGGGCGTGGCCGGTCGATGCGACGGCGATACCGGCCATGAAATCGAGAAAGATATTTCCATCGACGTCTTCGATCGCGATCCCCTTTCCCTGCTTCACGACCAACGGATACACCCGGCCGTAGGCCGGAGCGGTGTAGCGCTCGTCCTGCTCGATGATTGCCTGCGCCTTTGGGCCTGGAGGCTTTACCTTGATGGATGGGACTTTCATCAAAATTTTGAATGATGAATTTTGAATTCTAAATTCAAAACTCAAAATTGAAAATTCAACATTGTTTTTTATTCGGCGTTGTCGATCTGCGCTTTTTGCAATTTACCCGAAAAATCCACGTAGACCGACTTCCACTCGCTGTAAATGTCGTAAACCGTCGTGCCCGCTTCGCGGTGGCCGTTGCCGGTTTCTTTGACGCCGCCGAACGGGAGATGCACTTCGGCGCCGATCGTGGGGCCGTTGATGTACGTGATGCCGGCTTCGAAGTCCCTCACGGCGCGAAACGCGCGCGCGACGTCGCTCGTGTAAATGGAACTGGATAGACCGTAAGGCGTGCCGTTCAGAATTTCTGTCGCCTCTTCGAAGCTGCCGGCTTCGATGATCGAGAGCACCGGGCCGAAAATCTCTTCCTGCGCGATGCGCATCGAAGGCGCGACCTGATCGAAGATCGTCGGACGGTAGAAATACCCATTGATCCACTTCCCCTCTTCGTAAATCGCGCCGCCCGTCAAAAGCCGCGCCCCTTCGTCTTTTCCGATCTGGACGTAGCGATGGACCTTCTCGCGCGCAGCTGCGTTGACGAGCGGCCCCATTTCCACGGCTTCTTCGAGACCGTCGCCGATCTTGATCTTTTTTGCCCGCTCGACGAGCGCCTCGGTGAATTGTTTTTTTATATCGCGGTGCAGAATCACACGGCTGGTGGCGGTGCAGCGCTGTCCCGTGGTTCCGAAGGCGCCCCACAACGCGCCATCCAGGGCCAAATTCAAATCCGCGTCCTCCATGACGACCTGCGCGTTCTTGCCGCCCATTTCCAACGAGACACGCTTTAGATCTCGCCCGCAGGACGCCGCGATCTCCCGTCCGACGGCCGAGGAGCCGGTAAAAGAAACGAGTCGCACGCCGGGATGGCGCACGAGCGCCGCGCCCGCTTGCTCGCCCCGGCCGTGGACCAGATTGGCGACGCCCGGCGGCACTCCGGCTTCCTCGATAATCTCAAAAAGTTTTACAGCGGTGTGCGGCGTGTCTTCCGCCGGCTTGAGCACGACCGTGTTGCCGCAGACGAGCGCCGGAAATATCTTCCAGGTCGGGATCGCCATGGGAAAATTCCACGGGGTGATCAGTCCGCAGACGCCGACCGGTGCGCGGATCGACATCGCAAACTTATCCGGCAGCTCGGACGGCGTCGTCTCGCCGAAGAGTCTTCTCCCTTCGCCCGCGGCATAGTAGGCCGTGTCGATCCCTTCCTGGACGTCGCCGCGGGCTTCCTTTAAAATTTTTCCCATTTCGCGCGTCATCGCGCGCGCGATCTCCTCCTTGCGCCGCCGCAAGATCTCTCCGACCCGGTAGAGAATCTCTCCGCGCTTGGGCGCAGGAACCAGGCGCCAATGCGCCAGAGCTTTCCCGGCGGCGCTTACCGCTGCGTCGATATCTTCGAGGTCGGAATCGGGGAACAGGCCGACAAGGTCGCGACGGTCGGCCGGGTTGCGGTTCTCAAAGTTCCCCCCTGACTTCGCGTCAATCCACCTGCCATTGATGTAATTGCGGTATATCTCTGCCATAAAGTTTTAGCTCGACGAGTTTGCACCCACGGCGTCTATTTTAGTAAGGTGGCGTGATAAAAACAATCATCCCGGCTCGAACAATGCATCGTATTGTCCCTGGTCCACGGCCGGGAGACCTATGCAGCCTAAAAGCGAATCAAGCGCGGCCCCTTTACCGCTTGCCGCCGACCGAGAGAGGAACAGTCGCGCCGCCCTTCTCATCGGCATATCCGCCTCGCTGGGCGTAATCCCGCCTCTTCCGGCAATCTTTTTGCCTCAAGAAGTTGATTATCTTGGGGGCGCTTTATGAACTTGAAAGAAATCTGTCTTAACCTGAGTCGGGAGATTCACAAGCTCGCACCCTACGAACGACTAGCGATCAACCTCGTGCAAACTGACGCGAACTACGTTCGTATCTATGCCGAAGAATCCCGACTACCTGCGTCCGCTATCCCTGAGGGCCTCTCGGTGCGAGAGGGAACCGCCACCGGCTGGGTCCTCGACAATCACGAGCCCCTTATATGCCGCGACGTTCTCCGGGATTCCCGCTTCCCCCTGACTCACAAAAGATACAAGGATGTAGGACTGCGCTCTTACGTAATACTTCCCCTAATGGCCGAGGGAAAGGCTATAGGAGCATTGAACCTGGCAAGCCTAAAGCCTCGCTGCTATGGGAAAAAAGAGGTCGAGATCCTCTCTCCAATTGCCGAGATTCTTTCTCTGGCAGTGGAAAACTCAAACCTCTATGAACAGGCCCAGAGACGGGAAGAGACACAGAGGCTTCTCAAGGAACTCAACCAAGACATCACCACTCTGGACGTTGACAGCCTACTTAGAAAGCTCACGGACATGGTTCGTGAGGTTTTTAGAGTCGATGTTTGCGATGTCAGGGTATTGGAGAATTCGGCTTGGCGGGTTTTGGCGGCCTCTGGCGTAGAGCCGGGGCATCTGTGGTCAGGAAATCCTGAGCCCGGTCCGGGTCGATCCAGATGGATCATTGAAAATCGAACGCCGCTCTTGATTCCCGACATCACCCAACGTTCAGAGTTCACGAGCGGAGCGAATCTCCCGCGCCTTGGCCTGCGGGGTTATCTGGGAGTTCCCTTGGTCTCGAGAAGCGGTGAGATCGCGGGCGTGCTCCGGGCACTGACTTATCAACCGAGAGTATTTATCCAGGAAGAAGTCGATCTTCTTCAGCAGCTGGCCAACGGCGTGACGATCGCCATCGAGAATGCGAGGCTATTTGAGGAGGTGCGACAAAAATCACAGTACCTAGAGGCCCTCATCATGGTCAACCGGGAGGTCGCCTCGCTGCTCAAGAAAGAACTCCTGCTGCCGAGCATCGCGAACGAAGCGCGAAGGTTTCTTAACGTCGACGGCGCCAGCTTCCGCTTGATCGAAGGAGACCTCCTGGTCAGAGCCGGTTATGCCGGAGACGAAGACCTGTTGGCGCTCACTCCGGTCATGCCTTTGGGCGAAAGCATCACGGGAAAGATCGTCCGCGAGAATCGGGTCATCGCCGTCAAGAACGTGCGCGACGATTCCGTGATGGTAGAAAAGCACCGCAAGATACTCAGCCAATCCGGCTATTGCTCGTTCCTGGGAGTTCCGCTGCGGCTCGGACAGCGCGTGATCGGCACGATCAACCTCTATTCCAAGCAGGAAAGAGAGTTTCGTCCCGATGAGATTCAAATGATCACCGCCTTCGCCGACCAGACGGCGATCGCGGTCGAAAACGCCAGGTTGTTCGAAGAAGTGCAGCTTAAATCCGGCGAGATGGAAGACGCCTTCCGAACCAAAACCGATTTTCTCAATACCATGGCCCACGAGCTGAGAACGCCTCTCAATGTCGTGATCGGAACCCAGCAGCTTCTTGTCGACGGCTCTTACGGAAATGTGAGCGGCGAGCAAAGCAAGGCCCTCGAGCGCATCGGCCGCTACGCCCAGGACCTGCTCAGCCTGATCAACGAAATCCTCGACCTGGTGCGGCTGGACGCGAGAAAAGTTCCGGTGCACGAATCGGAATTCTCCGTCCGCGAAATCACCGACGATCTGGAACTCTCCTTCGCTCCGCTGGCGCGGGAAAAAGGGCTCGAGCTCAAGTTCGACATCGGCGCCGGCATCCCGCCCCTCACCAGCGACCGCTCCAAGGTCAGGGAGATTCTTCAAAACCTCCTCGCCAATGCCTTGAAATACACCGAGAAAGGGGAAATCGAGCTGCGGGTCTCTTTACAAAATTCCAACAGCAGCCCTCGAGACCGCCGCATCTTATGGTCCGTGCGCGATACGGGAATAGGAATCGGCGAGCCGGACCTGCCGCGTCTCTTCGAGCCCTTTTTCATGGCCGACGGAGTGGACCGGCGGAAATATCCGGGGACGGGTCTCGGTTTGAGCATCGTCAAGCGCCTGGTCGAGTTGTTGGACGGCGACATTAAGATCGACAGCGAATTAGGAAACGGCTCGACGTTTAGCGTCAGCTTCCCGCTGAGCCGCAAAGACGCCGGAGAAGCATAGCCCCGCCATCGGCGATTTTTCCCTCTTGCCGCGAGCGGCGCCGGCTTTGACACAATCGACCTTAATGAAATATATGACGGCATCTTATTTGTCTTCCCTTTGGAGGTTGTCATGCGAGCTCGTCGGTCCGGCATAAAAAGCGTCGTTCTCGGCGCCCAGCGGTAAAGGAGCGACTCATGCTCGACATGGCAAGTGCGTTTGTCACGGGTCTCACACAGCTTTTTTCTGGGACGACGTTTCTTCTGATGCTCATCGGCATCGCCGTCGGATTCGTCGTCGGCATCCTGCCGGGCTTGGGCGGGCCGACAACGCTGGCGCTGATGCTCCCGTTCATATTCAAGATGAACGCCATACAGGCGTTTGCCTTCCTCCTGGGGATGGCTGCTGTGACCAACACAACCGGAGATATTACCTCCATCCTTTTCGGCGTCCCCGGCGAACCCACGACTGCCGCAACGATCGTTGACGGCCACCCGATGGCCAAAAAAGGAGAGGCCGGTCGGGCATTGGGAGCTGCGTTGATGAGTTCTCTAATCGGCGCCGTCTTTGGCGCGTTGGCGCTTGCTCTTGCCGTTCCTATCGTCCGGCCCCTGGTTCTTACCTTTGGCTCGCCGGAATTTTTCATGCTCGCGCTGCTTGGCGTCGTGTTCGTCGCTTCTCTCAGCGGAGATAACCTGCTCAAGGGGCTGATCGCGGGCGGCCTCGGATACCTCCTGGCCACGATCGGACTCGATCCGATCTCCGGCATTCAACGCTATACTTTCGGCAAGCTCTTTCTCTGGGATGGGATCGGCTTGGTGCCCGTGACCATCGGACTTTTTGCCATCCCTGAAGTCATTGACCTCGCGGTTCAGGGGACGAGCATTTCCAAGCAGAACGTCGGCAAGTTAGGCGGCGTCATGGAGGGTGTGAAGGATACGTTTCGCCATTTCTGGTTGGTCATCCGGTGCAGCGCGCTTGGGACTTACATCGGTCTGATTCCGGGGATGGGCGGCGCCGTGAGCCAGTGGATCGCCTATGCTCACGCCGTCCAAAGCTCTCCGAACAAGGAGCGTTTCGGCAAGGGCGCGGTGGAAGGAGTCTTAGGACCGGGAGCGGCCAACAACTCTACCTTAGGAGGCGCGCTGATTCCCACCGTGGCTTTCGGCGTGCCCGGCAGCGTCAGCACGGCGATCCTACTCGGCGCCTTCATCATCCAAGGAATCGTCCCCGGGCCGGACATGCTGATTCCAGAGCCGAGAGGCCACTTGTCGCTCACTTTTTCTCTGGTCTGGATCAATATCGTTTCCAATGTGATCACCGTGGCGATCTGTTTTCTCTTTCTCAACCAGCTCGCGAAAATCACCAATATCAGAGCGAACCTCCTGATGCCCTTCATCCTGCTGTTGGTTTATCTCGGAACCTTCGCTGAAAAGAACGCCTTCGAGGATCTCGGCGTCTTCCTGATCTTCGGCGCTCTCGGCTGGGTCATGGTGAAGCTCGACTGGCAGCGGCCTCCTCTCATCCTCGGTCTGGTTCTCGGACCGGTGATGGAGAACAGGCTTTTTCTCTCGACGGACAATTACGGGATTCATTGGCTCTGGCGTCCCGGCGTTTTGATTTTCTTCGCTATTACTCTGACGGGACTCTTTTACCCCATGCTCAAAAAGATCCGGGAGAAAAAGAGCCAGGCCGAATCCCAGCCCGAGACTTCCAGCCCGGCGGCTAAAGAGCAAGCGCAAGGCCGGTCGATACCGGCGGTTTTTTTCAGTCTTTCGCTCGTGGTCATTCTCGCTTGGGCCCTGTGGCGGAGCATGGATTTCGGCTACCGCGCCGGGCTTTTTCCCTGGGCGATCGGATTTCCGGTTCTAGCTCTCGCCATCGTTCAACTGGGCATGGAATTGACCGGCAAAACTCGTTTCAGCGGCATAGGCGCGGCGGACATCGGCGCCGATATACCCACGGAAGTTGTGCGCCGTCGAACAGCAAGAATCATTGCGTGGATTTTCGCCTTCTATTTGGCGATATGGCTGCTCGGGTTTGCTTTGGCGATTCCAGTGACCATGTTTCTCTACCTGAAAGTCGAAGGTCGGGAAAAATGGCCCATTACGATCATTCTGACGTTGGTCGCCTGGGGTTTTTTCTACGGGGTGTTCGACTACGGCCTCAGCGTCCCGTTTCCCGATCCCGTCATACGGATTCCTTTTCTGAACTGAGCCAGGAACGGGAAGATTGGAGTGTTGAAGTACTGGAGTATTGGAATGTTCATTCCTCCGTTACCCACTACTCCATTACTCCAGTTTCTTGAGCCCTCTCCACACCCGCTCCGGTGTAAGCGGCAAGTCATAGAGCCTCACTCCGACGGCGTTGTAGACCGCGTTGCCCACGGCCGGCGCTACGGGAAGGAGCCCTCCTTCGCCCATCCCCTTCGAGCCGAACGGACCTGGGCCGTTTTGATTTTCCAGCAGGATGGTTTCGAATTCTTTGGGAACGTCGAGGAAATTCGGCACACGGTAGTCGATGAGATTGGGGTTTAAGAGCTGGCCGTCCCGGTAAATCATTTCCTCGCAGAGCGTGTGGCCAACGGCGAACATCACCGCGCCTTCGTCCTGGCCCTCGCATTGAACCGGATGGATCGCCCGTCCCACGTCCGCGATGGAGACATATTTCAGAAGTTCGATCTTCCCCGTATCGCGGTCCACTTTGACTTCCGCGCCGCCCCAGCCGATTTCCCAAAAAGTCGTGGGCGCGCCGAGCGCCGCCTTCGCGCTCTTGTGATCCTGATACGATCCCTTTCCAATAATCTCTCCGGCGTTGGCGCCGAAGTATTTGGCGATGACCGCGCTATAGGAGATTTTCTTGCCCCTGCGGCTGTGAACGTGGCCGTCCTTGAGAAATAAGTTGGCGACTTTCTCGTTCAACGCTTTGGCGGCCGTCTTCAAAAGCTGGTGCTTGAGATCGCGCGCGGCGCGCTGCACGCAGAGACCCATGACGACCATCGAGCTGCTCGCGTTGGTTCCCGGATCGTACGGGGTCGTCTCCGTGTCGAGCTGCGCGACGACGACCCGGTCCAGAGTGAGACCAAGCTCCTCCGCCACGACCTGGCTCAGCGCCGTGCGAGAACCTTGCCCGAGCTCGACTGTGCCGGTCAACAAAACCACGCTGCCGTCGGAGATCATCTTGGCCGACGCCGAAGCGAATTTGTAAGTTCCTCCGCCGTCTTTCATGCAGCAGCTAAGCCCTTTCCCCGTGTTGCCGCCGACGTTTTTTTTCTTCCAGCCGATCGCGCGCGCGACGCGGACCAGCCCATCTTTGAGATCGCAATCCACCGGCGTATCTCCCGGCGTATAGAGGTCGCCTTTTTTGAGCAGGTTCTTCAGGCGAAAATCGAGCGCGTCTAGCCCAAGCTTTTCAGCGATGATGTCCATCTGCGACTCGTAGGCCCAGGTGACTTGCAGCGTGCCGAAGCCGCGGAACGCGCCCGCCGGCGCGGTGTTGGTGTAGACCGTGTAGGCGTCGGACTTGACGTGGGGAATGCGGTAAGGGCCGAACGCCCGGTAGCCGGCCTTTTGCGTGACGCGCGGGCCGGCGTCGGCATACGCGCCGGTCTCCATGTAAATCTCGCACTCGCGGGCAATCAAAAGACCGTCCCGGCTGACGCCGGTCTTGATGCGAAAGCGCGCCGGATGGCGCGTGACCGTTTTGAAGCTCTCTTCCACCGACAGGACGATCTTGACCGGCCGGCGCGCCTTCCACGAGAGCGCCGCGGCCAGCGGCTCGGTCTTGACCGACAGCTTGCCGCCGAAGCCGCCGCCGACGTAAGGTACGATGACGCGCACGCGGTTGAGCGGCATGCGAAAAATCTCCGCGATATGCTCGCGCAGCGTAAACGGGTCCTGAGAGGAAGCCCATAGCGTGATCCCGTCGCTCTCGACGTGAGCGATGATCGCGTGCGGCTCCATCGAGTAGTGCTGCACGCGCGGGAACGTGAATGTGTCCTCGAAGA
>JBGQBP010000170.1:0-8767 GCA_041494945.1 Binatia bacterium
CACCTACCTGCCGCTCGCCCGCGTCGTCGAGGACCCCGACATTATCCGGGAAGAAGAAGGGCACGTCGACTTCGGCACCAACCTGTCGGCGGAGTTTGCGGCAAAAGGCGGCGAGTACAAAGAACGGATTCAAAGGGCGGTCGATTTCTGGTACGTCAAAGGCCTCGATATGTTCGGCAATTCGAAATCTTACCGTTCCGAGCGCTATATGCACTGGGGCTTGAAGCGGCGGCAGAATGCGGTGGCGCGCCAGCAATATAAGGATGAGATCGATGCCCTGATTTTGAAAATGGGTCTTACGCTCCCCGATCCCATCAAGGGCCGTCTCTATACCTAATCAGGAGAATGATCATGCAACCAGCACCCAACACGGACGCTTTAGATCAGCAGTTCAAAGAATTTATCCAAGCCCTGAAGGGAGCCGTGAGCTCCGCCCTTCCGCATCTGAAAGACGATCCCAAAGTCGTCGATAAGGCGATCGCGGACTGCAAAGAAATTCTCGGTGAGGTGATGGAAGGCGACGTCAAGGATTGGCTTTCGTAAGCTGCTGCTCTGCGCATTCCAGCCGGTCCGTTAGTCTTTTATAGAAGGCGCCTTGATCCTCGGGCGCCTTCGTCTTATCGGTAACCGGCTAGTCTCGATTCAAGGGAGAAAGATACTTGAACATCGTCGTTTGCGGCAAGGTCATTCCCGCCAGCTCGGTGACGATCGAAATCGATCCATCGACCAAGCGCATGGTGCGCAAGGGAGTGCCGCACGAGCTCGATCCTGCGGCAGCAAGCGCCGTCGAAGAAGGCTTACGCCTGACCGAGAAGCACGGCGGCACGGTGACCCTCGTTACGATGGGCATCGGCGATGCGACGATCGGCATTCGCAGCGCGCTGGCCATGGGCGCCGCCTCCGCAGTGCACATCCTCGACGACGCCGTTGCCGGCTCGGATACTCTCGGAACCGCCAAGGTGTTGGCGGCGGCCATCAAAAAACAGCCGTTCGATCTCGTGATCTGCGGCACTGAGAGCAGCGACAGCTATTCCGGCATCGTGCCGGGTCAAGTGGCCCACTTCCTCGGGGTTCCCGCCGTGACCTTCGCCACGGAGGTCGCCGTCGACGGCAACAAGCTTACCATCAAGCGGCAAAGTGAGAGCGGCTACGACGTGGTGGAGGCGACGTTGCCCGCGCTCGTGACCACGACGAGCGGAATCAACGAGCCGCGCTATCCTCAGCTCAAAGGGATCATGTCGGCGAAGAAAAAGGAGATCAAAATCTACACGGCAGCGGACCTCGGGCTCGGGCCGGATCAGATCGGCGAGTCCGGCGCCAAGGAAAAAGTTCTGACCGTGGGCCGGCCGCCGAAGCGGCAGGGGGGTCAACTCATTACCGACGAAGGGCAGGGCGGAAAACAGATCGCCGACTTCCTCGCTGAATTAAAAATTATTTAGTTTATGGCCGATTTAATTTGGGTATACGCCGAAGTCGTCGATGGTAAAATCACTCCAACCACGTTGGAGATGCTGACCAAGGCGGCAGAAGTGAGTAAGGCGGAGGCGGTGCTCCTCGGCCCCGCGCAGGACGATGCCGCGCAGACGCTGGCCCATTACGGCGCAAGTAAAGTCTACCGGTCGGCGGATCCGGTCTACGGAGAATATTTGACTCTACCGGCCGCAGAGACCGTCGCGGGGCTGATTCAGAAATACAATCCTCCTGTGATGCTCTTCGCATCGAGCTTCGCGGGGCGCGACCTGGCTGCGGCGCTCAGCGCCAGATTGGACTCGGGCGCCATCGCGGATGTCGGTGATTTCGTCTTGAAAGACGGCAGCGTGGAAGCGACCATTCCCGCGTTAGGCGCGAGCTACCAGAATACCAGCACGCTGGTCAGTCAGGGTACCAAGCTCTTGTTGGTCAGGCCGAAGTCTTTCGAGCCGAAAGCCAATGAACAATCGCTGTCGGTCGAAGAGGTGCCCGCGGCTTCCGGCGAAGCGCTCTGCAAAGTCCACATGAAAGAGCGCGTGACCGTGAAGCAAGAAGGGCCGCAACTCGAAGGCGCAAAAGCGATTGTCTCCGGCGGACGCGGGCTCAAAGGCGAGGAAAATTTCTCGATGTTGAAGGATCTGGCCGATTTGCTCGGCGGCGCGGTCGGCGCGACGCGTGCCGCGGTCGATGCGGGTTGGGTGCCCTATTCCATGCAAGTGGGACAAACGGGTAAAACGGTGAAGCCGGACCTATATATCGCTTGCGGCATTTCCGGCGCCGTGCAGCATTTGTCGGGAATGAAGACTTCCAAGACGATCATCGCGATCAACAAAGATCCCGAGGCGCCGATCTTTCAGTTTGCCGACCTCGGCATCGTCGGCGACGTCTTCAAAGTCGTGCCTCAGCTCATCGAAGAAATCAAAAAGAGAAAAGGCGTGTAAGAATGGAATAATGGAGTGCCGGAGTAATGTTCCAAACTCCGGAAACCAATACTCCAGTACTCCGATACTCCAACACTCCGGTCTTTTACTTTCCCGCCGCTTCGCGAAAATAGCCGAGATCGTAGTACCGGTCCAGAGAATCGCCCATCGGCAGTTTGAAGCCGAACTGGACTCTCAAGTCGAGAATGCTCTGAAGGCCGGTTATGCTCGGAGCGCCGGATGCGGATTGCTCATCGATCACGCCGCCCGCCGCCTTGGGGGCGAGCTTGAGGTCTTTGGCGATGAGCGCGATGGCGTCCTCCCGATTGGCGGGGTTTTTGACCCAGCGAATCCCGGCCAGCCAACCGCGCAAGAATCTCACCAGGTCGTCCTTTTGTCTTTGAGCCCAGGCACGATCGACGGCGTAATTCGATCCTGGATAGTCGGGAAGGACCTCGCGATAGTCTCCAAGTCGAACCATTCCGGCGGTCTTCGCCTGAGCGTCAAAGGGAGGATTCAGGATAGTCGCGGAGATTTCTCCGCGGATCAACGATTCGACGCGGATGCGCGCGGCTCCGACAGGAACCAATTCATAGTCGCGGCGGTTGAAGTCTAAGCCATGGGCAAGCAGAATGCGGCGCAGCACCAGGGCATAGGCCGTGTCTACCGCGTCGACGGCCAGCCTTTTGCCTTTCAGCTCACTCCAATTGCGGATTTCGGGCCGCGCAAATACCGACAGGTCCGGATCGTCCCGACTCTGGGCCACCGCTATAATTTCCGCTCCTTCCTTGCCCGACCAGGCCAGGACATTGTCAAAAGCACCCGTAACCGCATTGTAGAGACCTTTGCCGAGGCCACGCATCTGCTCGTCGGAATTGGCCGTGACGGTCGCGTTAACCTCTATTCCTTCTTTGGCAAAAAATCCGCGTGCACGGGCCGCGACCATTGCGGCGTCGAGCCTAAAGACATTCAGCTCGATCTTGCGCGGCTGTTTTTCCTGCGCATCGGCCGTTCCTGCAAGCCATAAGAAAACAGTCACGACCGCGAGCAGGCCTGCGAATTTCGTCTCCATGTGATTTTCCTTTCAGCTTGTTTTTGTTCGAAGAGGCTTTTCTCCCACAGCATGAAATCGGTCCATCTATTCTATCGTCTGCACCGTGATGAGGTTCGTCGTGCCCGCGATATGGAGCGGCAGGCCGGCGGTGATGGCGACGAGGTCGCCTCTTTTGACGTATCCCGAGGCCAGCGCTTTTTTCTGCGCCAGGCGCACCATCGCGTCGGTGCTGCGGTACGAAGGAATCAAAATGGGATAGACGCCCCAGACGAGGCAAAGCGCTTTGACGGTGCCGGGCTCGGGTGTGATCGCGATCAGCGGCTGGGTCGGGCGGTAGCGCGCGATCATCCGCACGGTGCTCCCGGACGTCGTGGGAATCAGAAAAGCTTTGACTTGCAGGTCGCGCGCCAGCGATACCGCGGCGTGGCTGATCGCCTCCGGAATGCTCTTCTTCAAGCCGTCGAACTGAAATCTCGGCTCCAGGATCTTTTCGGTTTCCACCGCGACTTGCGCCATCGTCTTCACGGATTGAACGGGATAATTGCCGACGGCCGACTCTTCCGAGAGCATCAGCGCGTCGGTGCCGTCGAGGACCGCGTTGGCGATGTCCGCGACTTCCGCCCGGCTCGGGCGTGGATTCTGCACCATCGAGCGCAGCATCTGGGTCGCGGTGATGACCGGCTTGCCCAGCCGGTTCGCCTTGCGGATCATCATTTTTTGCAGCGCCGGGATTTTTTCGAGCGCGGTTTCCAGCCCCAGGTCCCCGCGCGCCACCATGATCGCGTCCACTTTTTCGAGGATCGAGTCGATGTGCTCCAGCGCCTCGTGCTTCTCGATCTTGGCGACGATCGGAATGCGCGCGCCTCTTTTTTGGATCTCGCGGCGCGCGACGACGATATCGCTCGGCCGCCGCACAAAAGAAAGAGCGATGAGGTCCACGCCGTGCGCGACGCCGAACGCCAGATCGCGCCGGTCTTTCGGCGTGAGCGACGGGAGGCGCAGGCTGCCCTGGGGAAAGTGGATGCCCTTGTGCGAGGTAAGAACGCCGCCGACGATGATCTTGCAAACGACTTCCTCCGGCTTGACGCTCACGGCCGCCAGCTCGATCTCGCCGTCGCCCAGCAGGATGCGGTCGCCTTTTTTGATCACCCGATGGAGCCGCCTGAAATTGACCGAGACGATCCGGCTGTCGCCCAAAATCTTTCGTGTCGTGAGCACAAAACGCCGGCCGGTTTGCAGTCTGGCCTGGTCTCCTGCGATCGCGCCGATGCGGATCTTCGGTCCCTGGAGGTCCTGCAGGATGGCGACCGGTTTCCCGAGCCGCCGGGCGATGCGGCGAATTCTCTGGATGGTTCTTTCGTGAAAGCCGTAGTCGCCGTGGCTGAAGTTCAGCCGGGCGACGTCCATCCCGGCTTGAATCAACCCGGTTAAAATTCTTTCGGATTGGCTCGCGGGTCCGATCGTGCAGACGATTTTTGTTCGGCGCATGAAGTCCAATTTACATGAGCGCTGAAAGAATGAAAACGGAAAAGTGAAGCGGTTCTTAACCCTTGACCGTCCGTTTGAGCCGCGGGTCCAACAGATCTCTTATGGCGTCGCCGAGCAGGTTGATGCCGAGAACGGTCAGGAAGATGCACAGGCCGGGGAACAGCGCGAGCCACCAGGCGGTGCTGATGTAGCTGCGGCTGTCGGCGAGCATCGTTCCCCAGGTGGGAATCTCCGGCGGGACGCCGAGGCCGAGGAAGCTGAGGCTCGCCTCGGAGATGATGGCGGAGGCCATCGAGAAGGTTCCGATCACGAGCGAGATCTGGATCAGATTCGGCAGAATATGGCGCCGGATGATCCGCTGATCGCTCGCGCCGAGCGCGCGGGTTGCCGTCACGAAGTCGCGGCCTCTAAGCGCCAGCGCCTGGCCCCGCACGACGCGGCAGTACTGAATCCATCGCTGGGCCACCAGCGCCATAATTAAATTGAATAGGCCCTGACCGAGAAACGCGAGGATGGTGATCGCAAGCAAAAGCGCTGGAAAGGCCCAGACGACTTCGACGAGCTTCTGAATGGTAAAATCGACCCTCCCGCCGAAATAACCCGAGACCGCGCCCAGAGATATTCCGACGAAGCCGGAGATGAGCACGACCGCGAAGGCGACGAGCAGAGAGACGCGCGCGCCGTAGATGACGCGGCTCAAGATGTCGCGGCCGAGGCTATCGGTTCCGAGGAAATGCGCGCCGCCGAACCATTGCGGCGCTTTGAGCGCGGCTTCGAGCGTTTGCTTGCCCGGATCGTACGGCGCGAGCCACGGGCTTAGAACGCCGACGACCGTCAGGACGCAAACGATCGATGCGCCGACGACGAATTTCGGCTGCATCCACGGACGCCGCCAAGCCCGCGAGCGCTCGTTGCTTTTCGGAACGGCGCGGGTCGCGGCGCTAGTAGCGGATTCTGGGATCGATGAAAGCATAGAGGGCGTCGATAATGAGATTGATCGTGACAAAAGCGACTGTATACATGAGCACGAGACCCGTGACCAATGGGTAATCCCGCGACGTGACGCCGGTGATCAGCAAGCTGCCGACTCCCGGCCAGGCAAACACCGTCTCCACGATGATCGAGCCGCTGAGAAGAGTCCCGAGCTCCAGACCGACGACCGTGATGATCGGGATCAGCGCGTTGCTGAGTATATGACGCCAAAGAACGATCCGTTCCGCCAGCCCCTTGGCGCGGGCCGTGACGACGTATTCTTCGGTCGCCGTTTCCAGGACCGATGAGCGCGTGACTCGCATCAGGATTCCGATCATGTTGACCCCGAGCGCGAGCGCGGGCATCAGCACGTGCAGAAACGCGTCTTTGAGAGCGGCCCAGTTTCGCTGCATGACGCTGTCGAGAAAGTAAAAACCGGTTTGTGAAGGCCCGGCGATGCCGTAGGTGCTGCGCCCGGCGGATGGAGCCACGTGAAAGGTCCCTGCAAACAGAAGAATCAGCATGATGCCGAGCCAGAAGTTCGGCATACTGATGCCGAAGAGCCCGAAGCTTGTCCCGACGTTGTCTATCCACGAGTTGGGCCGCGCGCCGGCGCAAACGCCGAGCGGGATGGCGCAGAGGACGGCGATCAGAATCGAAAACGCCGCAAGCTCGATGGTCGCCGGCAATCGCTCCGCGATGACCTCTTTGACCGGGGCCGAGAAGCGAAAAGACCTGCCGAGATCGCCGGTAGCCGCGGCAAGGACGAATTTGACGTATTGGACGTGAACCGGCTGATCCAGTCCCCAGCGCCGCTTCGCTTCGGCAAGGTCGGCCGCCGTGGTTTCCTGGCCGAGGAGCATCGTCGTCGGGTCGCCGGGCGCGGCATGGAGCAAGACGAAGACGAGTAGGGCGATCAAGAGCAGCACCGGCACCGTGCCGAACAACCGTTGCAGCAGATAGACGGCGATGATGTCTCCTTTCGTCCCGCGCCGACGTTGCACGCGGTGTGTGCGAGATTCCGCTCTATCTCAGCACTCGGATATCTTCGCCGAAGATGCGGCCGCTCGGCGTCGGCTTGTAGTCGATATTTTTTGCCATGCCGTAGATCATCTTATGGCGCCACAGGAAGCAGGCGGGCGCGTCGTCGGTGAGGAGACTCATCGCTTCGGCGAGTACCTTGCGCCGCTTCGCGGGCTCGAAGGTCTGCCGCTCGGTGGCGAGCAGCTTGTCGAACTTTGGGTTCGAGTAGCCGATGCGCGGCGAGCCTCCGGTCTCGAAATATTGGGACAGCGCCACGCTGGGATCGACGATTGATCCTCGGCCCATATAATAGAAGGGCGTCTTCCCGGCCTGGACGTTCGACCACAGCGTCGCCCATTCCGGCGTAAGGAGCTTGGCGCGAAAGCCCGCGCCGTTGAGCATCTGTACGATCGCCTCGTTGAGTTGTTTGTCCAGCGTGTAGCGCCCGACCGTCGTCTGAAGCTCCACGTCGACGCCATTGGGGTAGCCGGCCTGGGCCAGGAGCTTGCGCGCCTTGTCCGGGCTGTAATCGTACTTGGGCTTCAGATTCGGGTCATACCCGTACTGCCCCGGACCGATCGGGCCGTCGAGGCGCGCGGCGAGGCCTTGAAGCAGCGTTGTAATGATCCGATCCCGGTCGATCGCGTGGCAAACCGCCTGGCGCACTTCCTTCTTGTCGAAGGGCGGCTTGGGCTGCATCGCCAGGAACATGATCTCGACGGAATCCACGGTCGTGGCTTTGGCGTTGGGATCGCTCTCGACGCGCTTGCGCAGGTGCGGAGGAATGAACTGGGCGATCTGGATTTCGCCGTTCAACAGCGCGGTGACCCTCTGCTCATCCTCGCGCATGACCCGAAAGATGAGCTCATCCGGCGCCTGCGTCAGCTGCTTCATTCCCGGATAGTCGGGATTTTTCGCAATCACGAAACGCTGGCCGGGCACGAGCTCCTTGAATTTATAGGGACCGGCGCCGATGGGATATTTCCGGTCGGCCTCTGTGCCGTATTTTTCGTACACCGCCTTGTTCGTGATGATCAGGCGGTCGAAGAGATATTCGAGCAGGGGAGCGGTGGGCTGCTTGGTCGTGAAGCGGACGGTATATTTGTCCACCGCCGCGGCCGAGGCGATCGGAGCGATGTTCTGCGTCTGCTTGCTCTGTGGATCGTTTCTGGCGCGATTGAAAGAGTGAACCACGTCGTCGGCCGTGAAAGGCGAGCCGTCGTGCCAGCGGATATCTTTGCGCAGGTAAAAAATCCAGGTGTTCGGGTCTTTGACCTCCCAACGCTCGGCCAGCATCCCGACGTAATCGCCCTTGTCGAAATCGTAGGTGCCGAGACACCCCATGACCTGGCACCAGATGCCGTAGAGCAGCGAGACGCTGTCGCCGTACGGATTGTAGGTTTCCATCGTTTCGGTGACGCCGATGGAAACGCGCGTCTGCGCTTCGGCAGGCCGCGCCTGCGCAGTTATCAGCAGTAGCGCCGTCAGTCCCGCGAGCAAAAGTTTTTGTCGCCGGTTCATCTCAGCCTCCTTCTAAATGGAGCGGCTCTACGCTGCCGCTTTCGTAAGACGCGATGGCATTTATCTTCTATTCCCCACGTCCAATTTCTGTCAAGCCCCGCAGGCCGGCCACAAAGGCCCATCTACTTCGCTGGGACCTTTTTGACCCGCCTGATTGACGGACTTTGCTGAACGGTTGTAACCGAGAGCGATCACACGGTATAAAATTCCTGCATCGAGCAACGCCCCGGGAGGAACATCAACTGCTTCGCGTTTTTCGCCCGCTCACCCACAAAAATTACGCCGTCTTCCTCTCCTGCGATTTTGTTTCGTCCGTCGG
>JBGQBP010000171.1:0-8758 GCA_041494945.1 Binatia bacterium
AACGGCGCCGAGCGCACGATCGACGCCGGCGGTCTGGCCGTCGCGCCCGGCTTCATCGACCACCACACCCACATGGACGCGCAGATCTTCTGGGACCCCTACGCCACTTCCGAGCCGCAGCACGGCGTGACCTCCATTGTAATGGGCAACTGCGGCCTCACGCTCGCGCCGGCAAAGCCCGGCGACCACGACGCGCTGGTGAAAAGTTTCGTCCGCGTCGAGGCAATGCCGCGCAGCGTTCTCGAAATGGGAGTTCCCTGGGGCTGGGAGAGCTTCGGGGAATATTTGGATACGCTAGACGGAAAAATCGGCGTCAACGTCGGCGGCCTGGTCGGCCACATCGCGGTGCGCCAGTACGTCATGGGCGAGGAGTCGGTGGAGCGGGCCGCGACGCCGAAAGAAATCGAGCAGATGAAGCGGCTCGTCTTCGAGGCGATGGAGAGCGGCGCGCTGGGATTTTCCACTAACCGTAACGAGCGCCACATGCGCGAAGACGGCAAACCGGTCGGCAGCAGGCTCGCGACCGACGAGGAGTTTTTCGGCTTGTGCCAGGTGCTGAGCGAGCTGAATTCCGGAGTCATCGAGACGATCCTCGGGCTTAACAAGATCGAGCACTTCAAGTTCTACGACCGGCTCGCGCGCGTCACGGGACGGCCCGTCCTCTGGCAGAGCCTGCAGCACCGCTGGGCCGAGCCCAATCTCTGGCGCGAGCAGTTGGATGCCGTCGCGCCGATCTTCGAGGACGGCTATCAGGCTTACGGCCTCTCGCACACGGTGCCGCTGGTGCGTCACTTCACGCTCAAGAACTGCCAGGTCTTTGACGAGTTTCCGACCTGGAAGGCGCTGATGTTTTTGCCGGTGGAGGCGCGCAGAGAAGCGTTCAAAGATCCCGAGACGCGGAAAAAGATGCGCGCCGATTTTGCAGAACCGAGACGGACGAACTTTCACCGGCGCTGGGACGTGGTGCAGGTGGAAAAATGCGTCAAGCCGGAAAACCGGAAATTCGCCGGCAAAAGCGTGGCGGAGGCGGCTTCGATGCGCGGGCAGGACCCGCTCGACGCGCTTCTCGATCTCGCTCTCGAGGAGAATCTCGACACCGTCTTCTGCAACGCCAACAACGGCGGCGACTCTGCCGCCATGGGCGAGATCCTGCGCAGCCCGTACGTGTTGATGGGCACCTCGGACGCCGGCGCCCACGTCCAGTTCGGCGCGGACTTCGGCTACGGCACGACGCTGCTGGGCCTCTGGGTGCGCGAGCGGCAACTGCTGACGCTGGAGCACGCGATCCACAAGCTGACGTTCCACATCGCTTCGATTTTCGGTCTCGAAGGCAGAGGACTGCTCAGGCCCGGATACGCCGCGGATCTCGTGATCTTCGATCCGAAAATCGTCGATTCGCACGAGCCCGAGTGGGCCGAAGACTATCCCGGCAAGACCAAGCGGCTGATCCAGCGGTCGGAGGGAATTCATTACACCATCGTGAACGGCCGGCCCATCTACGAGGACGGCCGGCTGACGGGCGACCTCCCGGGTAAACTTTTGCGCGGCTCGGCGCATCGCGGCCGCCAGGCCGCCGCGGCCTGAAGCGCAATGGGCTTGAGCTACGTTCCGGTCGCGCGCGTGGGCGAGCTTCCTCTGGGAAAGATGAAGCCGATCGAGCTCGGCGGGCGGCAACTTTTATTGGCGCACCTCGACGGCCGCTATTTCGTCTTCGCCCGCGAGTGCCCGCATGAAGCGGCGGATTTGCAAACCGGCGCGCTCGAGAAATCTCAAGTCCGCTGCATGAATCACGGCTATTGCTTCGATCTCACGAGCGGCGAGTGCCTCGTCCCGCAGGGCGGGCCCCCACTCACCACGCTTCCGGTCGAAGTGCGCGGGGAGGAAATCTGCATCAAGCTCGAGTGGTAGGCGGGACAATGCGCCTGCTATTTTTGATTTTCTGCGGCGCACTTTTTCTCTCGAACGCTCACGCGCAAAACCTTCCGCTCTATCGCATCGCCTACGGCACCACGGGAGAGAATCCGACCGCGTTATGGATCGGTGTCGAGCAAGGCTTTTACCGCAAGCACGGCCTCAACGTCGAAGTGCTTTACATGCGCAGCGGGCCTCTCGCGATGTCGGCGCTGGCCTCGGGCGACGTGCAGATGATCTTCACCAGCGCGAACAACGTGCTCAACGGAGCGGCCGCCGGATTGGATGTCGCCGTGGTCGCGACGGTCATACCCAAAGCAGAGGGCGCGTTCGTCGCCCGGCCGGAGATTCAGAAGCCGGAAGATCTCAAGGGGAAATTCGTCGCGATCCAGAGCGTCGGCGGCGGCGGCTGGGCCAACAACATGCTCGCGCTGGATTATCTCAATCTCGATCCGGAGCGGGACCGAATTCAGTTTTTGATCTTTCCCGATCAGGCTTCGCGCGTCCAGGCGCTGGAGATGGGAAGAGTCCAGGCCGCCTGGCTCGGATATACGTTCAGCGACGTGCTCAAGAAGAAAGGCTATACCGTGCTGGTGGATCTGGGCCGGGCGCCGATTCCGTACCTGGGGACTTCGCTCGTGACCCGGAGGCTCAACGTGCGCCTGAATCCGAATGCCGTCGAAGACGTCATCAAGGGAACTCTGGACGCGGTGCGCTTTGTGCTCAATCCGGTGAACCGGACGGTGGTGGTGAAGACGTTGATGCGCCGCCTGCGCCTGAGCCGCATCGAAGAGGCGGAATCAGGTTACCATTCGCTGGTAACGACGTATGTCGCCGATCTGCGGCCGAACGCCGAGGGCGTCAACAAGATTTACAAAATTCTCTCGAAGGCCAACCCCAATCTCCAGAAGATCAAGCCTAAAGAGATCATCGACGATGCGATGATCATGCGAATTCACGAGAGCGGCTACTGATTTCTATCCGGCGGGTTCCGTCCTATCTTTCCGGCTCGAGAGTAGAATTGACCACGATCCGATTGCGGACCTGCCTAACGTCGGGGACGCTGCGCGTGGCTTGCTCGGCGGCGGATTTTTGTCTCTCGGTCGCGACGCGGCCGTCAAGAAAAGCCGTGCTGTCGATCACGGAAACCTGAACGCCCGCGATCGCCCGATTTTGAATCGCCTTGGCAATCTGAAGCTCGATTTTATTTCTTCGGCTCTCAGCATCATTGGAAGCCCGGCTTGGAGCCTGGCGCCTCGCGCTCTTTGCGCTGCCGTCCGCGGTTTTCTCTCCGCGCGCGCGCAGCTCTCCGTCGGGCGGCAAGGATACCGCGCGATCGGGCCTCTCCGTTTCCACAAGGGGCGCGGCGTTTTCATTGCTATCCGTATTGCGTCCCGTGACGCCATGCCGGACCAGCGCCCTGCTCTCACCGCCGGCGCCGAGGAGGTCTTCCACGGTCCCGGTCAAATACGAGAGAAAATCTTCCGCATCTTTAGGATAGAAAAACGAGCTGGCGAGCCCGAGCACGATCAGCGCCAGCAATAGGCCGGTCCCGGCACGCGCCCATCCCCTCTTGCGATGCCGGACAAGCCGCCGCTCGTGCGGCGGATAGCTCTCGGTCGCGCCGGTTTCCCACTTCCTGTCCGCCGGCGCGTCGTCTTGCCCTACCTGGAACGCCGCTTCTCTGTCGGCCATGCCAAAATTCGCGGCAGCCGCCGCTCTTCCGGCATAGTCGCGCTTGCCCAGCCGCAGATCGTTAGCCGCATCTTCGATCATTTGCGGCGTAACTGATTTTTGCGCGCCGGTGTAAGCGCCGAGCAGGGCGTTGTCGCAGATCACGTTGATGAGCCGCGGAATGCCTTTCGAGAAAAAAGTAATCCTGTCGATGGCGCCGGCTTGAAACAGTCCCGGCCCTTCGTAGCCGGCCGTTTTCAGCCTGAAATCGATATAGGAACGCACGTCGTCCTTCTCGAGCGGAACCAGCCGGCATTCGAGCACCACGCGCTGCTTCAACTGGCGGAGCTGCGGCCGATCGAGTCTATCTTTCAGTTCGGGTTGGCCCATGAGAACGATCTGGATCAATTTTTCCTTATCGGTCTCCAAATTCGACAGGAGTCTTACGCCTTCGAGCGCGTCGTCGCTCAGGTTTTGCGCCTCGTCGATCAACAGGCAGACGACGTGGCGGTTTTTGAGCTGCTCGATCAAGTAGCCGTTGATCGTCTCGATCATCGTCAGCCGGTCCTCGCTCGGTATCGGCAAACCCAGGTCGCGGAGCGTGAGCCGCAGCAGCTCGGTGAACGTGAGGTAGGTATTGAAAATAAAAACGGGGTGAATGGTAGAGCCCATGGTGCGCATGAGTTTGCGCAGCAGCGTCGTCTTTCCTGTCCCGACCTCGCCGGTGACTACGATGAAGCCTTTTTTCTCCTCGATGCCGTATTGCAGCGCGGCATAGGCCTCCATGTAGGTGGCATTCATCCAGAGGAAGTCGGGATCGGGAGTGACGTTGAACGGCGGCTCCCGGAAGCCAAAAAAACTATTGTACATGGCGCTTTTGCTCTCGGAGGACCTCGCGCGCGATACGGATAATTATCAGGGAAAAAATTTCAAGTATCAAGACGTGCGAGTGAATTAGGAGTTAGGAATCAGCCAATTCCCAATTCCTAATCCCTATTTCGCTTTCGCGTGGGATTTGAGCAGATCGGCGAACTGCTTGTGGAGTTTCTTCAGTTTCGGCGGGATCATCACCTGGCAATAGGGCTGGTACGGATTCTTAGCGAAGTATTTCTGGTGGTAGTCTTCGGCATCGTAGAAGTCGCCGATCGGCTCGAGCGTGGTAACGACCGGCTTGCCGAAGGCCTTCGTGTCGTTCAGCTCTTTGATGAAACTTTCCGCTTCTTTCCGCTGCGCCTCGTCGACATAGAGGACAACCGAGCGGTACTGCGTGCCGACGTCGTTGCCCTGGCGGTTCGGCGTCGTCGGGTCGTGCGTGGCGAAGAACACGGTAAGCAGATCTTTGAAGCCGATCTCGCTCGGGTCGAACTCGATGCGGATCACCTCCGCGTGGCCGGTCCCTCCGCCGCAGACCTGCTCATAGGTGGGATTCTTCACGCTTCCGCCGGCATAGCCCGGCATGACGGAAACGACGCCGCTGAGTTCGTCGAACACCGCCTCGGTGCACCAGAAACAGCCGCCGCCGAAAACCGCGGCCTCGGTGTTTTGTGTCATCGCCATCGATGAACAACATACGAAATTGGCGACGGACGGTCAATCTTGTGACCAGTGACGAAGCCGTACACATCCTTGACTCGAAGTAGAACTGGGTGGTAATTGAGTCAGAGCTTTAGCGCAACTCTAGAACTCAGAAGCCATTTGCATTTCCTACGCTCAAGAGGACGATAAACCCATGTCGTGCAACACCAACAACGACGCCGGCAGCACGGAGCGCCGGCACCGCAGCCAGGCCAATAGAGCGCTAGCCGTATCCGCGGTTGGCCTCGGATTAGCGGGTGGCGTCGAGCTGTTTCTCGCGCTGCTCACCGGCTCGGTCGCCCTGCTCGGCGATGCGCTCCACAACCTTTCGGATGTGTCCACCTCGGCGGTCGTATTCCTTGGTTTCAAAGTTTCCGAGCGGCCGCCAAGTCGCAAGCATCCCTACGGTCTCGAACGTGCAGAGGACCTAGCCGGCCTCGGCGTAGCGTTGGTTATCTGGGCCAGCGCCCTATTCGCCGGGTACGAGAGCTACCGGAAGCTGATCGGGAACGCGCCGACAACGCAGGTATGGCTGGGGATGGCCGGAGCCGTACTGGGCATCGTTGGCAACCAGGTTGTCGCCCGGTACAAGAAGAAGGTGGGCGAACGTATCCATTCGGTCACCCTCATCGCCGACGCCAAGCACTCGTGGCTCGATGCGCTTTCCTCGCTCGGCGCGCTTGTGGGTCTGGGAGTGGTAGCGGCAGGCTACCGCTGGGGAGATCCAATTGCCGGCTTTGCCGTCACCCTGTTCATCGTCCACGTCGGCTATGAGGTGACGATGGAAATCATCGACCACTTGATGGACGGCGTGGCGCCCGAGGATCTTATAGCGGCCGAGTCTGCTGCGGCTGCGGTACCGGGTGTGCGAGAAGTTGCGGCCCGCGCTAGGTGGATGGGCCGTTCGCTGATCGTTGAAATCGAAGGAACGCTTGAAGACGATGTGTCTCTGCGGGAAGCGGAGGCCATCGGTCACCAGGTCAAGCACGCGGTGCTCAGCACAGTAGACAACGCTCGGCAGGTTCATTGGACGCCGCGTTGCCAAACAGACGATCACGCGGAAGCGGCCTAAGCAGAGCGAGGGTGTTTTTTGCTCTAAAGTACGTCGGAAGATTATCCTCCTGGTTTTCCCCTTGAGCACTGCAAGTAAGAGAGAAATAAACGTGACGATTTTCATTCTGGCCTTCATCGCAGCTCTCATCTTTCCATCCGAGGCGCGCGCTCAGACACCGCAGAAAGTCGTAATCACGTATTCGAGCCGCAGCATCGCCTCCGTCGATCTTTTCATCGCGCAGGAGCGCGGCTTCTTCCGCGAGGAAGGCCTCGAGCCGCAGCTCGTGCAGGTAAGAGCCACCGCCGCGATCGCGGCCATCGTCTCCGGCGACGTCGACGCTCTGGGCTCGGTCGGCAGCGCGATTCGCGCGATCCAGCGCGGCGCGCCGGTCAAGACGCTCGCCGTGAGTCTTAGGCGCCCGCTGTTCTGGCTCGTGAGCCGGCCGGAGTTGAAATCTTTTCGCGATCTCAAGGGGAAAGTCATCGGCACGACGACGCTCGGAGGCAGCCAGCACACCGCCGGTATTCGTATGCTGCGCCGCGCCGGGCTCGATCCGGACAAAGACGTGACCGTGGTTCTGGCGGGCGACGTTCCCACGCAACTGCAGGCGCTGGTCTCCGGCTCGATCCAGATCGGCATCCTCTCGCCGCCAACGGTCATCCTCGCGCGCGATAAATATAAGATGAACGTGCTCGCCAACGCGATGGAAGAGTTCACGAGCCTGCAAAACGGCCTGGCGGTTCAAGACAAGACGTTGAAGGAGCGCCGAGACTTCGTCAAGCGGATTCTCCGCGCGCGCGCCAAAGGCGGGCGCTATTTTCAGCAGAACGAGCGCGGCGCGGCCGAGGTGCTGGCTAAAGTTCTCAGCGTGGACATGCCGACCGCGCTGGAAACCTATCACATCTCGCGCGCGGCGTTTACGACCGACGGCATTCCCACCGACGACGAGATCCGCGAATACCTCAAGATGGACGCCCAGATCCTGGGACTTCCCGAACCGATGGCGCCGGCAAAGATTTTCGATTTTTCTCTCCAGCGGGAAGTCAATCGGGAGCTGGGAGTCAAGTGACGAACGCTGGTGCCGCTTCTTCGCGCGCCTACTCGAACGGCCATTTCGGCTTGAGCTTGTACGGGAGCTTCTTCACCAGCTTCTCGGTCGCGCGCTGGGCGCGGCGCAGAATCGTTTTCACGTTCACCGTCTTGATCTTCCGCTTCTCCATCACCACGCGGCCGTCGATGATGACGGTTTCCACGTCCGCGCCCTCGCCGGAATAGACCAGCGTCGGCACAAGCGAGAAATCGTGCAGCGGGATCCAGTTGGAGCGCTTGCAGTCGACGATGATCACGTCGGCCTTCTTGCCTTTTTCCAACGAGCCGATCTCGTTGTCCCAGTGCATGGCGCGCGCGCCGTCGATCGTCGCCATCTCCAGTGCCTTCTCCGGCGCGATCAGGTCCGGGATGATGCGCGCCTCTTTGTGCACGGTCGCGGCCTCGTACATCGCGCGGAACATATCGAGGCTGTTGTTCGCCGCGCTCGAGTCGCAGCCGAGGGCCACGGTGACTCCCATGTCGATCAGCTCGGGAAATTTTCCGACCGTGGCCGAGCCGTAGGCGCCGTGCAGCGTCGCGCCGGGGACGTGGATGACGCGGCAATCATTATCTTTCAACATCTTCAACTCTTCGTCGGTCAAGACCGCCATGTGGATCAGATACCAGTGGTCGCCCAGGATGCCGAGCGAGTTCATGTGCTCGATCACGGTGTGTCCGGTGCGCTTCTTCACCCATTCCACCTGGTCTTTGTTCACGGCGGCGTGCATCTCCACCATCACGCCGTCGCGCTTGGCGAGCTGATTGATGCCGCGATAAAGATTGTCGCTGACGTTGGGCTCGACGCGAAGCCCGTAGCACGCGCGAATCCGCCCGCCTTCTCTGCCGTTCCAGTCCTTGACCAATTTTTCTTCGACCTTGAGCGTCTCTTCGGTGCTGAGCTTGCCCGGCATCTTATCCGGCAGAGCGCGGTCCTCGCTCCACTGGTCCATGCCGGCCCAGGCGATGATGCCGCGCATGCCGGTCTCGGCGAGCGCGCGCCCGACGTTGTCCATGCGATAACCGCCGGGATCGCAGACGCAGGTGGTGCCGGTGCGGATCATCTCGACCGAGCAGAGCAGCGCGCTCAAATACGTGGCCTCGTCGGTGAGCAAAGTTTCATAAGGAAAGATCCGGTCATAGCACCAGGCGATGAGATCGACGTCGTCGCCGAGGCCGCGCGCGAGCATCTGCACGTTGTGGCAGTGCGCGTCGATGAGACCGGGCATGACGATCCGATCGCTCGCGTCGAAGACCGTATCGGCCTGAAAATCCTTGAGCGCTTCCGCTTTTCCAATATCCACGATCCGGTCGTTCTCGATCGCGACCGCGCCGTCTGCAATAATCCGCCGGCGCGGGTCCATCGTGATCACGGTGCCGTTCTTGATGAGAATTCGTCCCATGAGATCTCCTCCTACCCCGCGACTAACACGCCGGAAAGCGCCATGTCAATCCCAA
>JBGQBP010000172.1:0-8745 GCA_041494945.1 Binatia bacterium
ATTTCATCCGGTGGAGTCGTATACCGAAGACACAAAGGCACGGTCGAGATCGCCCTTATTCGCGTGCGCGACCGGTGGAGCCTGCCCAAAGGACAGGTGGAAGAGGGCGAGGGACTCGAAGAGACGGCACTGCGAGAGGTCCGCGAAGAAACCGGCCTGGAAGGAAAAATAGTTGAAAAGCTGGGCGATATCACCTATTGGTTCACGAACAAGCCCAAAGAAGGCGAGCCGACCAGGATTTTCAAGCGCGTCTATTTTTATTTGATCCGCTGGCTCAAGGGGGATGTGTCGCAGCATGACGACGAGGTCGAGGAAGCCCGCTGGTTTCCCATGGCCGAGGCGATTGGACAAATGCATTACCCCACAGAGCGCGAGATGGTAAAGAAGGCCGAGGCTCTACTGGGCGGCCGCATTGAAAAGAAATCGCCGCCGCAGTTGGGTCAAGCCGGCCGCGATTGACGGTCGGGTCGATCATCCGGCAGCTATAAGCAAAGACGAAAACGGTATGAAAGACGGAGATAAGGATATCGGCTTCTCGGTTCCGTACGACATCGCCGTCGCGCGCACTCTCAGACGGACGTCCCGGCAGGAAAGAGAGGCGGCTTTGGAACAAGCCTGCTACAACACCGAGTTGATTCCCCAGGAGCTGGTTTATGTCGATTTGCAGACCGACAGCGCGATCAGCGCGCCGAGCGCCTCTCAAGTCGCGGCGCTGATCGGCGGCGCGGCCCCCGACGCGGCCGGAGACCGCGCGAGCGTTACGCCTCTCACGCAACGCTTTCAGGAAATATTCGGCTTTCCGTTTGTCATTCCGTGCATGCAGGGCCGGGCTGCGGAGCGCATCTGGGCCAAGCTCAACGTCAGGGAAGGGACCGTCGTCCCGGGAAACATGCTTTTTCCTTCCACGCGCTATCATATCGAATCGAACCGGGCAAAAGTGGTCGATGTCATCTCGGAGAACGCCTACGATCTTTTTTCCGACGAGCCTTTCAAGGGCGATCTGGATCTCGCGAAACTTGAAAAGTCGGTGCAGGAGCATGGGGCGGAAAAAGTATCTTGCATCTACGTCGAGCTTGCCGTCAACTCGTGCGGCGGCCATCCCGTTTCTCTGGCGAACCTGGGAGAAGTGCGCTCGTTCGCTCAAGCAAAAAAAATTCCGCTGTTCCTCGACGCCTGCAGAATTCTGGAGAACAGTTATTTCATCCAGCAGCGGGAGCCGGGCCGGCAAAAGCTCTCCATCGCAGAGATCGTGCGCGAGACCTGTTCCCTTGCGGACGGCTTGACCATGAGCGCGCTGAAAGACCTCTTGGTGACGATCGGCGGCTTCATCGGGATTCGAGATGAGAAAAGCTATCAAAAGGCTTCTTTTCAGCAATTTCTCGACGGGGGGCAGCCGCCCGCCGGCGCGCTCGCGAGTCTCAGCCTCTCGCTCGGAGAAATCTTTTCCTCGCCGACATACGTGCGCAGCCGCGTCGAACAAGTGAATCATCTCTGGCGCCAATTGAGCGGCGCCGTTCCGGTCCTCCGCCCGGCGGCCGGGCACGGCGTGTTCATCGATGCGAAAAGTTTTCTTCCGGCCATGCTGCCGGAGCGCCACCGGGCCGAAGCACTGGCGGCTTTTATTTATGCCGCTTCCGGCATCCGCGCGACCAAAGGGCCGCCGCTCACGAAAAATCAGATCGCGCGCGGCGTCGAGCTGCTGCGCCTCGCGGTGCCCGCGCGCAGATATCTCGACGGCCACATGGACGACGTCGCCGAGGCGGTGTTGTACGCCTATGCGCATCGAGACGAGATCCGCGGTCTCGAACGGCTCGAAAAGCCCGGACGCTCGAAGTACGATCCGCCACTCTTTGCTCCGGCAGGACGATGAGCGCCGGCATACATCTATCCGCGAACAAACCCCGCCACCTGGGCGCGCTGTTCTTCCAGCGCGTCGCGCAACTTGGACAACGGACTTTTATCAAGCTTCAACGCGGCGACCGATTGGAAGAAATATCCTGGAAAGATTTCGGCGCCAAAGTTCAGGAAACTATTGTGGGGCTTCACGCTCTCGGTCTCAGATCCGGAGACAGGGTCGCGATCATCGGCGAGAACAGCGTGGAATGGTTGTGCGCCGATATGGCGACTTTGGCCGCGGGCCTGCCGAACGTCGTGATTTCTCCCCGGCTTTCCCAATCGATGATCCTGAGGCTCCTGGCCCATTCCGGAACGCGCGCGGTTTTTGTCGAAGACGAGACCGGCGTCGGCAGGATTTTAAACTTAAAAGGCCGGCTTCCCTCGCTCGCGCACATCGTCGTCTTCGAGCGCGCGGAATCGGAGCTTCCCCATACGCTGTCTTTTGAAAAACTGCTTTCACTGGGCAGGGTGGTCCCCGAAGCAACTCTTGATCGCGTTATCGAGTCGGTACACGAGGACGATCTCGCGACGATCATGTACACCTCGGGCTCGACCGGCGAGCCCAAGGGCGTCATGAAGACGCAGCGGAATATTCTCTCCAACATCGCCTCGGGCGGAGAGATCGCGCTGAGCAAACCCGACGAGCTGGTCGCTCTGGTCTTGAGCATGAACCACCTTCTGGGCCGGTACGCTTTTCAAAAGAGCGCCGCGACCGGACGCACGACCGCGGTGATGCAGGCGACGGAATTGGAAGTCGATCTCAAAAGCATTCGGGCGCTCGCTCCGACTTCGATGTCGTTGGTGCCGAGGGTGATGGAGAAGATCTGGGTGGCTATCCTAGCCGACGGAGATAATCGGCGCCACTGGGAGGAGCTGGAGAGGTTGGATCAGCGCTCTTTAGAGAACGGCCCGCTTGCGCCTGCCGAGAGCGAGCGGGTGGACAAGCTTAAAAGTCTTCTTAAAGAATTTGTCAAACATTCTCTCGGAGGCAGAATCAAATACGTCACCTACAGCGGCGCTGCGATGCGGCCGAGAATCATGAGATTCTTCCAGTTGATCGGAATTCCGCTGCTGGGCTCGTACGGCTCGACGGAGTGCGGCGGCGTGACGCTCTCGGGCATCGGCGAGAACCGTCCGGGAAATCTTGGCAAACCTTTCCCCAACGTCGAAATCCGCATCGCCGCCGACGGCGAGATTCTCGTGCGCGGACCGACCGTAACGCCGGGATATTTTCAAAACCCCGAGTTGACGCGCGAGGTGCTCGATGCCGACGGTTGGTTTCATACGGGAGACTTGGGCGCGATCGAGCCGGACGGTTCCCTGCGCATCGTCGGACGCAAGAAAGATGTCTTCTACTGCGCGGAAGGTTCCAACATTTATCCCGCCTACATCGAGCTCTGGCTGGAAAACGATCCGATGATCCGCCAGGCGGTTCTGGTCGGCGATCGCCGGGCCTTCATCGCGGCGCTGATCGTGCCCGAAACCGGGCGCATTACGGCGGAGCTGGAGAAGAATTCAAGCCCGGAGAAAATCCGCGAGATGATCTGGGCGCGCGTCGAGCGCGTCAACGAGCGCCTCGAAGAATACGAGCAGATCCGCAAGATCGTGCTTCTTAGCGACGACTTCCCCGAGCGGGTGAGAGGCGTGACCGCTTTTCAGAAAATCAAAGTGGACCGCAAAGCGGTCGCAGAACTTTACAAGAAAGAGATCCGGCAGATCTACGGCGAGTGAGGGAATCATGGCTGACGTAGCGATCGTCACCGGCGGCGCAAATGGAATCGGCCGCGCAGTCTCGCTGAAGCTGGCTTCTCAGGGGATCGCCGTTGTGATCGCCGATTGGAAGGAGAAAGCAGCGGAAGAGACGCGGGCGGCGATTCTTTCTCAGGGTGGAAAAGCGGAGGCGTTTCGTGTGGACGTCAGGCGGGCCGAGGATGTCAAAGAAGTCGTTGCCGGAGTTCTTCAACGTCACGGCCGGATCGATGTCCTGATCAACATTGCCGGCGGCAGCATTCATCGCAAGCGCATCGAAGAGCTGAGTTGGAGCGAGTGGAAAGAGGTCCTCGATATCAATCTCAAGGGAACGTTTCTTTTCTGCCGCGAGGCGGCGCCCATCATGATCCGCCGGAAGAGGGGACGGATCATTAACACAGCTTCCAACTACGGCGTCACCGGCTCGGCGCTGCGCACGCCGTATTCGGCGGCGAAGGCCGGAATTATCGGTTTCAGCAAATCGCTCGCGCTGGAGATTGCGGCGGATGGCGTCCGGGTGAATGTCGTTGCGCCGGGCCCGACCGACACGCCGCGCGTAATGGCGAATTGGACGCCGGAGCTGCGAAAAAGAAGGGAAGAGGAAATTCCGCTAGGCCGGACGGGCAGACCCGACGATCTCGCCGAAGCGTTCTGGTTTCTTTGCAGCGACGAGAGCGCCTGGATCACCGGTCAGACGTTGCACGTTAACGGCGGGCTGGTAATGCCATGAAGGACGAAGGGCTGAATTGCTCAGGACTGAGGACTGAGTTGTCGAAGGCTCAGTCCTCAGCACTGATCGCTCAGTCCTGTTTTCGCGGCTGCTTATGAGACTTCGAGGAAAGATCGCTGTAGTTACCGGCGGCGCGCAGGGCATCGGCCGCGCGATTGCATTGGGACTGGCGCGCGAAGGAGCGAACATCGTCGTCGCGGACCTTCAAGCGGACAAGGCGAAGGCTGTTGTGGAAGAAGCTCGCGCCGCTGGAATAGAGTCTCTTGCCGTCGAGACGGATGTTTCCAGGGAAGATTCCGTCAAGAACCTCGCCGAGCAAACGCTCAACCGCTTTGATCGCGTGGATATTCTCGTCAACGACGCCGGCATCTTTCCGCAGGCGCGCGTCGCGAAAATGACGGAAGAAAATTGGGACCGCGTCATCGACGTCAATCTGGGCGGTAATTTTCTTTGCTGCCGCGCATTCGTTCCTTCGATGCGCGCGCGCAAGAGCGGCCGCGTCATCAGCATCGCCTCCGGCATCGCGCACACCGGCGCGGTAGGCGGCGCGCACTACGCCGCCTCCAAGGCGGGGATCATCGGCTTTATAAAAGCGCTCGCGCGAGAAGTCGGCCCGGACGGCATCACGGCTAACGCGATCTGTCCGAGCATCATCGACACCGCGCTGCCCCGCGGCCACCGGAGCGCGGAGGAAATGAAAGAGCGGCTTCTGCGTAACCCTCTTAGCCACGTCATGCAGCCCGAGGATTTGGTTGGAGCTGTTCTCTTTCTCGCAAGCGACGCCGCGGCCTACATCACCGGCCAGGCGGTGAACGTGAATTGCGGCACGGTGATGATCTAGCAGGCGGGCCAATAAACTTCGCCTAACTTCGTTTCATCGTCCTTCGCGCTCCCTACGGCGTACAACAGAGTACGCCTCAGTCGGCTCGGTCCTCGCGTCTCGTTATGCTCGCTTCTTGGCCCGCCGCCGAGTACAACTGATACATTCACGGTTCGTCTGGCGCAGTTATTTCATCTCCAACGCCAAAGCTTAAGCGCAACCGTTTTTATGGAACTCGCCACGAATTCTCTGTTTGACACCCCGGCCCTGTCGCAGTAAATTTCGAATAGTCAGATCTGAGGATGGATTGTAAAGGAGACAGAGATGCTGCGCTCGATCGGTTTGACTCAGACGCACATGGAGTGCCGGAATCTGAAGGACAGCGTTCCGGTGCTGACCGATTTGCTCGCGTTTGAGAAAGTCGGCGAGGGGCCGGGCGAGGTGACGCTGAAGCATCCGAACACGGCGTGGCTGCTCACCGTCCATGAAATACCGGACGCGCCGGCGAAGCAGATGCACAATCACTGGGGCGTGCGCGTCAACACGACCCAGGAGGTGGACGCCGCGTACGAGTATCTCACGGCGAATAAAGACAAATACAAGATCGATCAGATCGGCAAGCCGACTTACAATCACGGTTCCTATTCCGTCTATTTTCTTGAGCCCGGCACCAACGGCTGGGAGATCGAATGCTACGCGGAGGCGCTGCGCAAGGACGTGTGGAAAACGCGGGTCGGCGGCGTACGCGCGCCGCACTGGGACGAGCCGATGCCGGCGTCGCGTTTCCCGGGAAGGGGATACGTCCCGCAGGGATTTACGCATGGGACTCTCGCCACCGGGGATTTGAAGAGAGCTTGGGAATTTTTCGAGAAGGCGCTGGGGCTGGAGGTTCATCAAGCCAACGATCATGTCGTGTACGTGAAGCACTCCAACACCAAGCCCTACATCGTCTGCGCCACCCGGAACGATTGGAGAGCCTTTTCACCCAACTTTCGTTTCACCATCACTCTCGAATCCAAAGACGCGGTCGATGAAGCCTACCGTGGGTTCGCGTCTTCCGGCAAAGAGCTGGGAGTCACGGACCTCCGCGAGCCCGCGGGCAACGGATCGTTTTTGCTCGCCGATCCGGACAAGAACTGGTGGGAGATAGCCTCGCCCAATTGATTGCCGCGACGGAAAAACCGGTCGCCGCGATGGGGCTGCGCGAGATCCGCGAGCTCGCGCGGCGAAGAATGCCCGCGGAAGCCTGGCATCATTTCATGGGCGCCGCCGAGAGCGGGGCGACGCTACGCCGAAACCAGAGAGCGTTCGGCCGCTTTCTCTTCCGCCAGAAGATTTTCCACGACATCGCCGATCCCGACACGTCCATCGAACTCTTCGGACGCAAGTTGCCGATGCCGGCGGCGATCGCCCCGGTCGGAAGCTTCAGCCTCATCGGCGCCGCCGCCGAGCGAGAAGTGGCGGCGGCCGCGGGACGCAGCGGAGTGATGATGTTCGTGAGTCATGCGGCGAAACCGACCTGCCGCGAGTGGGCGCAGGCGACCCAGGCCCCGCTGGTCTTCATGGGATACTTGAGCCGGGGTAGAGATGAAGTCTTGAAGCAGGCGAAAGAAGCGGAAGAGCTGGGCTTCGCCGCCGTCGGCATCACCATGGACGTGGTGCAGCCCGTCAAGCTCGGCGACGAGGTCCCGCTCTCGACGAAGGACGGCAAACCGAGGAAGGGACAAACCGCTTCGCCCAAAGACATCGAATGGCTCAAGCAGAGGGTCTCTCTTCCCGTCGTGATCAAAGGCATCATGGGCGCGGACGACGCGCGCGTCGCCGTTGAGGCGGGAGCGGACGCGCTCATCGTGTCGAATCACGGCGGAAGAATTCTCGACTTTAATCGCGCGGCCATCGAAGCTCTTCCTGAAGTCGTGGACGCGGTGGGGAAAAAAGTCTCAGTCCTGCTCGACAGCGGCATCCGAACCGGCGGCGACGTCGTCAAAGCGATCGCGCTCGGCGCGAAAGCGGTGCTCGTCGGCCGACCGGTCGGCTGGGGCGTCGGCGCCGCGGGCGTCCAGGGCGTCGAGCGCGTGATCGATTTACTCTCGGAGGAAATCCGCCGCGTCCTCATCATGACCGGCACGGCAACGATCCGCGACGTTAGCCGTGCGATCCTCGTCCATGAGCAAGCTTCCGGAGGAGTCCCGGCCTGATCTTTTCGTCGGACGCGAAACCATTTCTCATTCGCAGCTATTGACGATTTTCTCCCCGCTCGATAATCTTGGGTACTCAAACGAAGGGAGCAGGCATGCAACAGGGTCTTAACTTCTTCGAGATGATTCATCGGGGGGCGATCGCCACTTACCCGCTGATCCTCTTGTCTATCGTCAGCGTCGCCGTGATTCTCGAGCGCTTCTGGTCGCTGCGCAACGCCGGCGCCGTGACGCAGATGCTGGCGAACTCGATTTTGGATTCGATCAAGCAAGGCAGGAGAGATCTGGCGCTCGCGCTGTGCAAACAGAACAGCGAGTCGGCGGCGGCGCGCGTTTTCCTGGCGATGCTCGCGCAGAACGAGAGCCTGGATAAGTTGTCCGCTTCCATGAACGAGGCGATGTTCGAAGAGACGCAGAAGATGAAAAAAAACCTCTGGATACTCGGCACGGTCGCGAGCAGCGCGCCGTTTATCGGTCTGCTGGGCACGGTCATCGGCATCATCAAGGCGTTCGAAAACATGGCGGTCGTCGGGACCGGCGGGTTCACGGTCGTGGCGGCGGGAATTTCGGAAGCGCTCGTCGCGACGGCGCTGGGCCTCGGCATCGCCATCATCGCCTTGATTTTCTACAACTATTTCCAGGTGCGCGTCGGAAACCTGACCGGCCTGGTGCGCATCCAGGCGATGAGGCTCCTGCAAAGCGTGGTGGTCTGAAATGGCGCTCGGTCTTTTGGATCAAGATCCGAACTCGGACAACATCGTCGCCGAGATCAACATCACGCCGCTGACGGACATTTTTCTCGTCCTGCTGATTATTTTCATGATCACCAGCTCCGCCATCATCGAGTCCGGCGGCAGGGTGAATCTTCCTTCCGCCGCCAAGACGGAAACCGCGCCGCGCGGGATTTCCGTGACGCTGACGCCCGCGCAGGAGATCTACGTCAATCAGAAAAAGGTAACGAAGGACGAGCTTGAGCCCGCGCTGCGGGCGGCGCTCGGCGCGGGGCCGGACAAGGTCGTCATCCTCCGCGGCGACCGCAACGTTCTTTTAGGCGATGCGGTGTGGGTGCTTTCCGTGATCAAAAAATCGGGAGCTTCGGATATCGCAGTCGCCGCGCAGGCGGATACTGATAAACCTCGACTTAAGAAATAAACTCGGAAGACGTTTCTCGTCTTCGTTCCATCTTGTGCTCACCTCCAAGGCGCGGATCAGGTGAAACATTTTTGCTACTGAGAGTAGCAGAAGAGCTACCCTTTCCAAGTCTTCGCAATCCTCAAATAGCACACGCCCAAAAAAAATCGGCTGCGATTCCCGCGTCTTGACATTCGCAAGCCACCTGCGCAAATGTGGCA
>JBGQBP010000173.1:0-8719 GCA_041494945.1 Binatia bacterium
CTCCGGCTTGGTCGGATGGCCAAAAAAGATCGCCGCGTCGCGGTCGTGGGCCATCCGGAAGATCTCTTCGATCTCCGGTAAAAGCCCGCCCTTGTCGTCGAGAAGGTAATGGCCGTATTTGAGCGAGTCGGACCAGGACAGAGGTTCGGTATGGGCATTCGGATCGGCGGTCTTGTCCCAAGCGCTGGGCTTGCCGCCGACGATCGAGAGCGTGTTGGCCGAGGTGTTGTTGGGCATCCAGAGCGCGACGACACCCGCACTCAGCATCTTGGCCGACCACTCGGGCTCGATCTTCGAGAGAAATCCCTGTGTGACCGAGCTGCCGGCCCAGAGATGCACCGGGGTTAAACGCTTCTCCTCGCACCAGGATTCCAGCTTGCCGCGCACGGCGTCAACCGCCGCTGCCGGATCTTTTCGTCCGACGATCGTCTTGTAGAGCACGCCCGTCATGCCGCTTTTCGAGGCGAGCTTGGCGACGCCGAGCGCATCCTGTTGCCCTTCATGCGCATGGCAGTGGATATCGATGGAGTTCTCGACGCCGATGACGTAGTCGAGCGAGGGATCGAGGGCCTGCTTGAAGCCGCGGCGGGCTGGATAAGATGTAACCGAGCGAATTGCGCTCGGCGTGGAGTAGTTGGGTTTTGGGTCGGCCATGGTCCACCTCGCGATAATCAAATTGATTGGACCATAGCGCGTCCTCACCCGGCGAGCAACGTTTGAACGCGTCCCTTCCCTATTTGAATAGCAGCTTCTCGATCTCCACAGTAACCCTTGTATCCTCGGGCTCGACGGCGCTTTCGAACGCGGCTACCGGCTGCCCCGCCCGGTCGCGGTATAATTTTTCCAAGCCCTCGTACTGGGGCGTGTAGCCGCACTCGCTCGCTGTGTTGACTATGAGTAGCACTTTCCCGCGGAACTCGCACAGCGAGACCGCCTCATCCCGCAGATTCGAGAATTCGTGATTAAGGACAGATGGACAAGGAGATTCCGCCGCCGCGCTTTGCTTTGGAGAGAGGACAATTCTGCGATCGCGGCGATTATAAGCGCGTGACCCCTGGATTGCACCTGTCTTCGGATGGTCTTAGGGGACGTTGTTGACTAGGTTGACTTACTTATCTTCAATCTTGGCGTTCATCGCTTTCCAGCGCACCGGACGGTTGCGTCACGACGCAATCTCCGATCCTAACTGAATTGAGGCTCAGGTCTTGCAATCATGCATCCGGCAAGACTGGGTGTGCCTCTCGCCGCTCTCACAACCCTCGCCCTTTGAAATTGTCACTTAAATCGGAAAGATGTTATCGTTGCTCCGCAATGGCTGTAGGGAGCAAATTCTCATGGTTCAACTTATTATTCGCACTCGTACTCATCTTACTGGCGGTTGGCTTCTATCTTCTTTGGAAGTTTATTGTGATGCCGCTTTGTAACGAATCGGGCTGGCAACCTCCTTGTCCTCCTAGAGGATTCTAGGTCGTCGTCCTTTTTCCGCATTGCTTGAGCGACGGACAGCCCGGCTCGCAGGCAGGATGGACATTTTCCTCGGCTTGCGGTAGCTAGGGGTCGTACACGCAAACGAGGCAACGAGGTAACGCCGAAATAGTTCTATGACCCCGATACTTTCTGAATACAATGACCGATGACATCCGAGTCATGACCTCAGGCGCGTTTACCGCGGCCTACCTCGAACTCATTCCCCGACTCGAACTCCTGACCAAGAAAAAACTCGTCACCGCCGCAACGTCCATAGGGACGGGCGAGACCTCCATCCCGAATCGGCTGCGACGGGGTGAGCCCGTCGACGTTGTCATTGTAGCGGACGGCGTGCTTGTCGGATTGATCAACGACGGCCTGATCATGGCCGAAAGCTATACTCCGTTCGCACGTTCGGCCATCGGCATGGCGGTGCGGGCCGGAGCCCCCAGGCCGGACATCAGCACGGTCGATGCGCTGAAGCGCACGCTTCTGCAAGCGAGATCCATCGCGTATTCCGCCAGTGTAAGCGGCGACTACCTCTCCACCGAGCTGCTTCAGCGTTTGGGAATAGCCGACCAGGTGCTGAGCAAATGCCGGCGCGTCGAAGGCGGCGAGCGCGTCGGCGCCGTGGTCGCGCGGGGAGAGGCGGAAATCGGCTTCCAGCAGTTGAGCGAGCTGCTTCCCGTGCCCGGCATAGATCACGTGACGCCGCTGCCGCCGGAAGTGCAGAAAGTCTCCGTGTTCTCGGCCGGCGTCGCCCTAAGCGCCGGGGATGCGAATGCGGCTCGCGCGATTATCACATTTCTCGCCTCGCCGGAGGCGGCCCGCGCCATTACCCATAGCGGGTTGGAGCCGATAGGAAATCGCTGAAGCCGGAGACTCATTTCTTCTCGAAACAACTCGCGGGTAATTTCATCGCGTCTCAACTCGCAATTTTTGGGTCGGAGTATTTTTTCGTCTATGGCGGCCGAGCACGCCTCGAAGCGAGCGGCGTTATTGAGGACGCGAAATAAAGCTTCGACAAAATCAACAAAGATAGCCGCGCCGTTGAAGTCCGCCGCTGTCGGTATGCTATAAGAAGCCTTCGGTTCGTCTCGACGACTGCTTTGACTCGAGAAACCATGACGCAAACAGAATTCGACAAACCGCGCGTCAGCCGGTTGGCGCTGTTTCTCACTTTTTCCCGGATTACCCTGTCCAGCTTCGGCGGCGCGTTGTTCTGGACGCGCCGCAGGCTGGTCGAGCAACAGCGCTGGCTCACCGAGCGGGAGTTTGTCGAGCTGTTAGCGCTCGGACAGCTCCTGCCCGGGCCGAACGTGCTCAATCTGACAGTGATGGTCGGGTATCGTTTCGGCGGCTGGACGGGCGCCGCGGCGGCCGTCGCCGGGTTCTTGGGCTGGCCGTGTCTCGTGGTCGTCGGCATGGGCGCGCTGTACCACGAATACGGCGCCCAGCCGCAGGTGCAGCGGGCGCTCGCCGGCATGTCCATCGTAGCGGCCGCGCTGCTGCTCGCCAACGGCGTCAAGATGGCGGCGGTGTTGCCGCGGCGGTGGCGGCCGTGGCTGTTCGGCATTCTGGCCTTTGCCGGCGTAGGCGTCATGCGCTGGCCGCTCCTTTGGGTGATAGGAGCTCTCGCGCCCTGGGCCGTCATCGCGGCCTGGAAAGAGAACGAGTGATGGACCGCCACGACCTCGGCGCGCTGTTTCTGCATATGTTGGCCCTCTGGCTTGTGGCCATCGGCGGTCCCTCGACGATCCTGCCCGGCATCCACCGTTATGTGGTGGAGGTGCACCACCTGATGACGAGCGCTCAGTTCGCCGAGATCTACACGTTGGCGCAGGTGGCGCCCGGCCCCAACGCCATGTACGTCACGCTTCTCGGCTGGCACCTGGCGGGGTGGGCGGGCGCAGCCGCGACCACGGTTCCGCTGCTCGTGCCGGCTACCACGCTTACGCTGCTCGTCGGGCACCTCAACGAGCGCTATCCGAACGCCGCGATCGGCCGCGCCATCCGCCGCGGCCTGGCGCCGTTAACGATTGGACTGAGTTTCGCGAGCGCGAGCATACTGATACGCGCGGTGAATCACGACTGGCGCGCGTACCTGCTCACGCTGGCCACCGTAGCGCTGGCCGCGCGCACGTCATGGAGCCCGCTATGGCTGCTCGCGGCCGGCGCGCTGGCGGGCATAGCCGGCCTTGTCTGAGCGCCGATTCTTCGTGCCGGTCTATTTTTTCAGCGCTGCACGAAGAAAAGTATAATCGACAACGTCGGCCTGGCTTACCGGTTTGTCCGACCTGACCAATTTTTTCGCGCTTTCTATCGCTCTTTCGATCACGACGGGTTGCGCAAATCCGTCCTGGGAGAGGCTGTCGATAAGGTACTCGTAGGCTTCTTCCGTTACATCTTTGGTTAACCCGAATTTCTTCTGTGCGAAAGAAACAAAGCCCGCTCTTTCAGCTTTGAACGCCTGCATTCCGCGAACGAACGCGCGCATCATCCTGTGAATTTGATCGGGGTTTCTTTTTATCTTTTCCGTGCTCGTGACCAGTCCCGTGAGAGGCTCATGAAGAATTTTTCCCGCGTAAAACAGCTCGGTATAACCCTCTTTTTTCAATCTTATATTGAGAGGAAGCGACATCATCGCAGCTTGAACTGTGCCCGCCTGTAAAGCCGCGTAACGGATGGTATCTCCCCCGAGGGCGACGATGGTCACATCCCGGGTTGGATCCAAACCCATGGCCTGGAGCGCGACTCTAGCAGACACATCCGTGCTCGCTCCAAATGAACTGACAGCTACTCTCTTGCCCTTGAGCGCTGCGGCGGAAGTGATTTCCGGGCGTGCCATTAGAGAATGAAACACTTTGATAAAGTCGAAGCTCAGAGCCTTGACCGGCACCCCTTGGACCGCTCCTCTGATGGCAGTCCCAACGCTGTAGATATAATCCACTTCGCCGGCAAGGAGCGCCTTGATCCCCAGATCGGCGCGAATGGAAACGTACAGGAGTTCTATTCCTTCCTCTCGATAGAAATCTCTGTGAATGCCGTAGAGTAGAGGACCAACCGAAAGAGACCCACGAACCGAATGACTAACAGTGACCTTTTCCAGCGCGCTGATCGTCGCGTTCGGCGTCAATAAAAAAACCAAGATGCCCAGGAAGAAGAGCCTGTTATTCATCTCACTGCGAGCCTCCATCAATCGACAATTCCTGACCACCTCCCTTTTCCAGGATTGTTCTGAACGCCAGCGCGCCGAGAGCCACATCGGCAATGCCCTGCCCGGCATTGTTCTTGAAGATTGTAATTGCGCTATTCGAGGCGCGGCCTGGAGTTTTACCGTTTAGTAGATCGCCTAGTTCGTGAATCTCGGCCCAAGAAGTGATACCGGCCTGCACAGGATCGAAAAGATCGCCCTGCTCATCCTGAATAGCTTGCGATTTCGAGCAAACCACGATCAGATTTGCCCGGCGTATCGTCTCGTCGTCCAGCTCGCGCCTTTTTTTTGGGATGAAACCCCCTTTCACCAAACCGATATTGCTCGAAACGATCGAAGTAATGTGGACACCGTCTTCCAGCCATTTACCGTCCAGCACCGGGACGCTCGCATTAGTGGCGGTAAGGATGATATCGACGCCGGTCGCTGCTTTTCGCGGCTCGTCTACCGGCTCTACCGGAAGCCCGAAGTTGTCCGCCATCTCCCGGGCGAGCGCTTCACGGTTTGCCGCGGTCCGTGTATAGACCTTGATCTTTTGGAACTTATAAAGGGTGGAGAGAGCGATCAGGTGCGCTCGAGCCTGATTTCCCGCTCCGAACAAGCCTAAAATTTTGCTGCCCTTCCTGGCCAGCGCTCGAGTCCCGATTGCGCTGGTTGCGGCAGTTCTGAGCTCGGTGACGGCATGAGAAACGGGCAGCTCTTTGCTGGTAGGATTCCCCACGAGTATAGCGCGGAGCTCGGCGGTTGAAGAATCGTACAGTATGGTTACGGGATGGCCGTGGAATACCGATTTCTGGTGTTCCGGAAACTGTTTGAGCAGCTCGCAATGACTCATATATCCGGTCATCCCTAGAAAAGGAGCCGCGCCATGGTGAATGCTGACGCGCACTCCGTCCGGCGTGTGTGTTCTCTGTCGTGGATTGTTGAGAACGGGATTTTTTGCCCATTCTCGGTATGCCGTTTCGACCGCCTTTATCGCTTCGCTATACGGTATGATGCCTTTCAATTCTTCGGGTCGTACTAATCGGACCATGTTTCTACACCTCGACTTTCTCCATCGGTGTCGTGTAACAAGTCGTCACGATTTTGTAAATCGAAATTTTCTCTAATTTTCGGGGTCAGCCTCGATTCTAGACTTTCCCGCGGAGCTCGCACAGCGAGACCGTCTCATCCCGCTGATTCGAGAATTCGTGATTAAGGACAGATGGACAAGGAGATTCCGCTGCGGCGCTTGGCGCCGGAGAGGCCAATGCTGCCAGCGCGGCGACGATAAACGCATAGATTCATGGGGCGAGCATACTTTTCCTCCTTCCTGTTCCTCTTTTCTACCACGACTCAAACAACTAGCGATTTCTGGCGGCAGGTCTATGGGCATGAAACAAAACGGAGTAGCCCAACGCCAAGATCCAAGATGTTTAATTTACTTGGTTAATAATACTTGACATATGAAATGTTCCGCTTTAATGGATTATTCACCCATCCACGAAAAGCTCCGAAATAGGTGTTCGCTTGGTACGCAATTTTTGCCGGCGTAGTGGAGACAAAAGGTTGCCCGCACAGATCATAATCGCGAGAAATTTTTTGTCTGTCGGCCTGTTTTGGGTCCTGATATTCGCGCCCGCGGTCTACGGACAACAAAGCAAAGCCGCCGGGTCGGCGGAATGGGATAAGTCGGTTGATGCCGCAAAGAAAGAAGGCAAGGTAACGGTATCGATCCCGGCCAGCGCCGAGTTGAGAAAACAGATCGAGGATCAATTCAAAAAACGCTACGGCGTCGAAGTCGAAATTTTCACGGCGCGCGGCAGCGCGGCGGTGCGCCGCATGGCGGACGAATTCAAAGCCGGCGTGCGTCATTTCGATTTGCACATCGGCGGTTCTTCTTCGATCGTCTCCGGCATGCTGGACGAGGGCATTCTCGATCCGATCGAACCGTGGCTCGCGCTACCCGAAGTTAAAGATCCGAAACAGTGGTGGGGCGGTCATTTGTGGGTCGATAACGCAAAACGATTCATTTACATGTCTCAGGCGTATCTGCCGGAAATCATTTGGTACAACACCGATCTGGTCAAACCGAACGAGATCCGTTCGTTCGACGATTTTCTCAACCCGAAGTGGAAAGGCAAGATCGGCTATCTCGATCCGCGCACGCCGGGGGCCGGAGACTCCAGCTGGTCTTTCCTGTGGCAGATCAAAGGCGAAGAGTATCTCAAAAAACTCGTGGCGCAGGATTTATATCTCGGCCGTGATCAACGCTTGCTTGCGGAAAGTTTGGTCAAAGGACGCGTCGCCGTCATAATCGGTCTCTCCTATTATTCCTATCTGCCGTTTCTCAAAGCGGGGTTGCCGATTAAGGCTCTTCCTGCACTCAAAGAGGGAACTTACGGCACCGGCGGCAGCGGTAATCTGGCGGTAATCAAAGCGCCGGCGCACCCGAATAGCACCAAGGTTTTTGTCAATTGGCTGTTGGGTCGCGAGGGACAGGAGATCGTTTCCAGAGCGCTCGGTCAAGCGACCCGGCGCCTCGATGTCGATACCCGCTTTCTGAGAGAAACCGGCACGATGCCGGCTAAAGACCATATGCCGGTCAATGAGTTTTTGCAGATCGATAATCAGTCGGAAGAAAAAATCGATAAGGTGCGCGAACCCGCGCTCAAGGTTGCTCACGCCCTATTGAAGTAGCAACGACGGCGAAGGCGCCGCGAGGGAGCTGTAACCAAGATAAAACGATACGAGCGAAAGGATCCGCGAAATGAGTAACAACTCGACGACGAACGAATCCAATCCCGAAGTGTTGGAAGCGTATTTCAAAAAATACCCCGACGTTCCCAAGGAGACTATTCTCAAGCAACATCTCCTGAGCCTGGGTCATTGGTTCAGCGACGCCGCGCTCCGAGCCACGACAGGCGCTCTGGTCAAGTCCTATCGATTGTTTTCTTACGATCTCGTACCGATGTCTGAGTTGAAGAGGGGCGAGCATCGGCGCGTTCCCGAGCACTTCGTCATCCTTAACGGGCCCTACGGTATGCGCCCCGTGGCGATTCAGACTTCGCTTTCCCCTCATTCTCCCTACCTGATCGATGTGGTCGACGGCCGGCTCGTGCTGACGACCGAAGGGCGCGTGCTCGCGGAGGTCCGCTTCCCGAAAACCCCTGACTATTATGCCAAGAGTTTGCCGGACGGGACGCCCTATCATGAGATCGTCGCCTTCGGCGCGTTCATCACGATCTTTCGCAATTGCCAATACTGGGGGGCGAAGGAAGAGTGCAAGTTCTGCGACATCAATGAGAACGCCCGCCAAATGAAGCTGTCGCGCGACTTCACTTTGGCGGCGCCGGTAAAATCGGTGGAAGATGTCGTGCGAGTCTGCGAGGAGGTCGCCAGCGACGCCCGCAGACTTGGGGTAGCCGCGCCCGGCTTCGTCCTCAGCGGCGGCTCGATCACCAAGACACTGCACAGTAAAAGCGAAGTGGATTTCTACGAGGAGTACATCCGCGCCATCAAAGCGAGCTCGGCCAAGCCGAGAATCACCTTCGAGGTCAACGCCCGGCCGCGCGAAGAAGTGAAACGGTACAAAGCCGCCGGCGCCGACAACATCCACTTCAACATGGAGGTGTGGGATAAGCGACTCTTCGAATGGATCAATCCCGGCAAGGCCGAGCGCGTCGGCTGGGACAACTGGGTGCGCTGGATGTGCGACGCGGTGGAAGTTTTCGGTCCGGGGAACGTGCAGCCGAGTTTTGTCTCTGGAGTCGAAATGGCGCGGCCGCACGGCTTTCAATCCGTCGCTGAAGCGGTCAATTCGACCAGCGGCGCCTTCGAATACCTGATGTCGCGCGGGATTCTACCGCGTCCGCAGCAGTGGCGGCGCGAGCCGTCGACAGCGCTGTGCAAGGAGGCCGAGCAGCCGCCGGTGCCATTGGACTATTACGTGCTGCTCACGCGCAATTGGTACGAGTGTTACCAAAAATATCGCTCGCAGTTGCCCCAGTTTGGCAAGCGTAAGGCGGGGCTGCTTGCCGAACGTAACTTGCTCGGTCC